>LNEX01000506.1 GCA_001464165.1 bacterium Ga0077546 | reverse complement strand
TCAGGGCTCTTTCAAGTCAGGCAGAGACTGGACATTTGCTGCTGATGGCAGCATTTCTATGAGAAGTTTGCCCAGTGGCAAGCACAGAATGCACATTACACCTGACGGTGATGGTGTTTCAAGTTCTGCGCACGGAAGCAGCCGTTCAATTATGGGGCGCGTGCGCAGCAGCAATCATCTTCCGATTGAAAGAACTGAACATAGATTTAAATATGACGCCAAAAATCCATCGGCGGACGGACCTACTTTGCCTGACGTTACTCCGATTGATGCTACATTGAAAGAGCTACTATCAGGAGCTGCTAATGTGATGAACAAGATTGGTCGTGGCCCGCTTTCTTAGCTTTTCGCCTGGAGGCAATGGCCAGTAGTATTGTCGCTAACGTCATTAGAGTGGCCACCACGGCAAAGGCATTGTAAATGCCGCAACGATCCCCAATCGCCCCCATGAGTAGAGGGGTGATTAGCACGGCGGTGCCTGTACTGAGCGACATTCGCGCGGCAGCCAGGCCCGCTTTATCTTCAGCAGAACCTAGTGCTTGTGAATAACTTAGCGGATAGATATTGGCCGTGCCGAGCCCGGTGATTGCCAGCCCAATCAATGAAAGAACGTGAGTGGGTGCCAGCCAATACAAGAGAAAGCCGCTCAGTGCAACAATTGATACAACAAGAAGCAGCGGAGCTACTCTGAAAGTTCTGGCCAGTTTTAGCCCTAGAATTCTGCCAATCAGCATGGTCACTAAGAAGATGCTGATTGCTTGAATGGCATCTTCGCGGGCAAGGCCTTTCGCTTTTTCGAGAAACTCTGATGTCCAGTAGATAATTGACCATTCGCTGGCGACGCTAAACCAGATGACGAACCAATAAAACCAATAGCTTAGTGGCAGTGTTCCAGTGGCAAAGCCGCTTGTCGCGGCATTGAAGTTGTTGAAGACCTTGCGCGATGAAAGAAATATGCAAATGAATAATATGAGAGGAACAGCAAGCGCGACTCGCCAGCTTAGGCCCATGCGCACGCATTGTCCAACTAAAAGCGGGGCGCTGAGGGCAAATAGACTGCCGGCGATATTTGCTTCTGTTATGCCAATTGTTCGCTGTTGGCCGAAGCGTTTAGACATGATGCTAGTGATTGAGTGGCCCATCATGCTTCCGCAGGTGCCACCAATGTATCCAGATAAAATGGTGAAGACTGGCAGCTTGGCTGAAATTAGAATGATTGTTGCTAGCACCACGCCGCTGCAGCAGGTCCACACTGCTCGCGCACAACCTATCTTGCCAATTGCGAGATTGCCGAAGGTGCCTGCTGTAATGCCGCCTAGAGCCCAGGCGCTGAAGTGAAATGAACTTACTGTGTAGTTAAGACCCTGCTCATCGCGCAGGTAGGGCACAACCGGACCCATCGAGGCCAGCACTAAGCAGTAGGTTCCGACTAGTAGATAACCAACCCATGTTGCTTTATCGCGTATGAAAGCATGTTGTTCGGTTGGAAGTAGCAAAAGGGCCGCCAATGTACAGTGACTCAGCAAATTATATGCGATCAGGTTTTTTCTTGGATAACCATTTCGTAATACTATGTACTGTAGTTGTGCCGAGGTAAAAAATTAGCGGAGGAATCAAAGGAGGATACAATCCTGCAACTTCAATTCCTCCCACTGATTTTTTACTCTTGCGCAGGCTAATTCAGGCTAATTGCTAGCCAAGGCTCGTGCTTTTGCACCAAATCGGTAATAAGGCCACCAATTATTCCCGCTGCAGTAGCTTGTGCTGTGTGCCATTGTTCTAGATTTTCTTCCTTGACCCCTTCAAGCCAGTTCAAGTGCTCAGTGGCCATATTGCCCAGAGCAACTAGTAACGACGATGTGGTCAAATTGCAAGCGTTGGAGCTGAGTGAGGCTATGGTGATAGCCTGCGAGCTTTCCTGCTCTTGTGCGTCTTTGTAGAAGACCTCGGCAAGGCTAAGGCCTAAGCGGCAGATTTCTTTTAGCCTTTTGTTTTGGCGGGCATTGGCTTCTTCTTCGATAGCATGCAAATTGTCTGCGAGGCCGGGGCTATGTGCTGGAAGGGCCGATTTGCCGTTGGCTGTGAGCGCTAGCAGAGAGGCTTTGTGCAAGGCCGACTGCGTGTGCTCGCGCAGTTGATTTTGCAGAGTGCCGATCTTGTTTATTGCTTCCGCTACACCAAGAGTATGGGCAATGCGGTATTCCCATTGCACCTCATCGGGTAAGTCCTGCATCTTCTTCATGTTGCTTTTGGCCTTGTCTATCTCGCCTAGCATCAAGTCTTCCAGCTGGTTTGCCGATTTTATAAGCAGTAAAGCGATGTTGCCGAATGTGCTAGCACCTTTGGCCAAAGTCGAATGGTCATAGCGCACCAAGGTGACACCGAGAGCAATAAACTGTTCGCGTCTAAGGCGACATGTCTCCGCGCACAGCTCAAGCTGATTGAGGGCGTTTTTCTCGTTCATGATTTTAGGTTTAAAAGTAAAACAATAAGAGTAATGCGTCAGTGCCGGAAGTGCTAACAATAAAAGCCGCCTTTAATAGCAGCACTGCGTTCGCGGTTGGCAGCTAAGATGCGGTCTGAAGGCGAAATGTAGTTGCGCTTGTCGAATTCTTGCCGCATATTCCAGAGCTTGCTGTGGAGCAAAGAGGTTGCCTGTTTTTTCATTGAAGACCGAACCGTCTTCGTATACTGCGACTTGGCCGCCTAAGGCTGGCATGTCGGCAAATTCTACTACTTGAGGAAAGCCGATTTGATCAAAAATTGATGCTGATTTCATAACTTAAAAAGTTTGTGATGCTGGAAGCATGTTGCCCCCAGCATCTGGTTATTGATTTAAAAAATGAAATTAGGCAACGCTGCCATAAGATAACGCGGCCTCTTGCAACATGTTGAGGCAGGCATCTGCGATGGTGGCCGCAGTCATGGCGTAAGCGAGAAGCCATTGTTTCTGCGTTTTGGCGTTGTCTTCGCTGAGGGTGCCGAACATTGGCAAAGTGTTGATTGCTACTTCGCTCAGGCTTATCGCTCGGTTGAGCATCTTTTCGGCAAAGGCGATAACCGCTGCTAAGGCCTTTCTGTTGACCTGGTCTTCGTAATTGTCGCTTATGCCGTTGTGCAACGTGTTGTTAGTGGCACTTTCGGTAGTGGCAGCTAGTTGCCCTTGTGCTGAGGCAACAACCTCGTTCAAGGCTCTGAGCTGTGGGGCAATTGTGCTGTCTGGCGGTAATCCTGGCTGTTGTGAGTTACTTTGAGCCATGACAAAAGTCATAGCCTGAAGCAAAAACTCTTTACTGCCTTCACTGAGTCGATTGCTTGCTAGTTTGATGTGTCCAAGCAACTTTGTCAGCGCCAGCATTTCTACCATGAGTTCTTCTCTTTGCACCAAGTCACTGCAGTTTTCAGTGTCGTGCGCTAAGAAGAAGAGCTTTATTCTCAGCTCTTGCAATTCGATTTGCAGCCAGGCGTGTTCGTCTACGCATTTTAAGGCGGCGTTGCTCACAACAATCGTGCGATGGTCGTTATTCGGGCGGGCCTGAATATTTTTCAGGATTTGCCGCAGCTCTTCTGTACCCTCATCGTGTGGTTGATGACCGCCGCAGAAGCGCATAACCTCTCTCAGCATATCTGAGATTTTGCTTTTGTTTTGCATTGTTTTGTTCGTTTGAAAAAAGATGAAAATTAAATTGACCGGCGACTGCACAAGCACTTACCCATTGCTTATGGGCGAGTGCTTTAGCTGTGGAGACCTTGTCGACTTGTTGCAGGCTGTTGCTTGTCATGCTCTTATGACGTCAAGCATAGTTACCTGGTGCCATAGAGCAACTCTAACTGGTTCAGCAGCTCGATTTCTTGAATAGCTGACTCTTCAAAACATGCAGAGTGCGGGGCATAGTTATAGCCAGAATTCGGGCTGGTCGGGGCAAAGGGAAGCATCTGTGCAAATTGTTGTTGTTCTGCAGATTCGAACTGCGCCATGGTGGCGAGTGCTCTTTCTACTGCCGTTTCTTTCAAGTTGTTATGTGACACTTCTGCTACCAGGTTGTCGTAGTCCCTTTCAGCCAGTACTGTCAGAGTTAGCACTGCCGAAATGGGAAGCATTTGGCTCGCTGCTTTGGTCAGCCGATTAGCCTGGTGAGGAGTGATAAGGCATTTGGCTGCGGCCAGAATCTGCTCGTCGCTGTACTTTGAGATTTGCGCAATCATAGTAAAAGAGTTTGTGCGCCATCAGCAAAAACTGATGGCGCTGGTTAAACAGTAAAAGAATTACTTCGAGTGCATTATTTCAAACGCATTACTTCTTGGCTGCTGCCACAACTTGTCTGCGGCCAAGAGCGATACGTGCACCATTTTCGCCTATGCTCAACACCACAACCTGGGTGTGGTCGCCAATTTTGAACGACTCTTTCTTGCCACTGGCTTCGTTGGCCAAGTCACTCACGTGAAGTAGGCCTTCTACGCCGCCACCAATGTGAACGAAGAATCCGTAGCTGGCTGTGTTCACGATGTCGCCTTCTACGATCAAGCCTGGCTCTAGGGCGCTCAGTGTGCGTTTTTTACCCAAGGCTTTCATCGATAGAGAGATGCGTTGCAGCTCAGGTTGAACCTTGGTTACTTCCACTTCAATTTCTTCCCCAACTTTTAAAACGTCATTGGCTTTTCTGCGAGGATAGCCGGTCACTTCGGTGCGGTAGATCAGACCGGTGACGCCGTTGCCGATGTTAACCAATACGCTCATGTCTTTGTCGTTGACAGAAGCTTTGATGAACTTCAGCACAGTGCCAGAGACGATGTCACCAGTAGTGAAGCTAGCAATGTGTTTGCTTGCTATGTCTTTGGCTGCATCTCTTTGGCTTAAAACGACGTAGCCAAATTCTCCTCCTTTGTGAGGATCGACGCCCTGCACTTTGGCTGTGATCACAGAGTCGACCATGTTGCGTGGATCGCTGCCGATGGCCAGTTCGGTGTTCGGGATAAATCCGCGAATACCCTTCAAGCTGGCGTCTTCAAAGACGATACGCACCCCTGATACTCTCTGGCTGCGACGGTCCATGGCCAAGGCGAATACTCGTGCTTCAACGTGTTCACCATTTTCGCTGATTTCTTTCAGCTTTTCCCAGGCCTGTGCTTGCACGTGCGAAAGGGTAACCATGCCTTCTTTGGTTTGATTTGACATTACCCAGAAGTTGCCACGTTCGCCAACTGTTAAGTCACCTACTTCGCTCAACGGTACGAAAGCGTCGTATTTTTGACCAATGGCTACGTAGCTACCTTTTTTTGTCTGGATGGTGATTTCGCCTTCAATAAAATCTTTGCGGCTGGGAATGGCATGCAGGTTGCTGCCGCTCAACAACGCAGTCATTTGTTCGTGTTGTATGCGCGCAGTTTCAAGTTCGTTTTCTTTAAGGAAGGAAGGATCGATTGTTTGCAGACGGGCAAAGCCGAACAATTTTTTGTTAGCGTTTTTGATTTTCTTCGCTGCTTTTGATGTTACGTTTGACATTTTGATTAGATTTGTGCTCGTTGCCGAGCGATTAAAAATGAAAGAAAGACCGCACTCATACTTGAGCGCGGGTGTTGGTAAAAGTGCTGATAAAGTTGTTGATAAAGGTGTTGGCAATGCTGTTGCTCCATCCGCCCTTCACTGCTGGAAGGTTTAATTACTTGAGATTAGGCTTGCTGGGCTTTTAGGGAGGTTAGACAGTGGCCTCAGGAATTGAATTGCAGATGGAGATATGTCACCAATTTAGACGTCGGCAGAGCCCCAGACAAAGTTTATTTGGGACAATCACCATGAATTTGCCTGGATATTTGGGCCAAAGACTCTTTGTAAACTAACTGAGGTAACAGGGTCCTATTGTTAAGTAACTCAGCTTACTGATCGGGCGGTTATAATTGGTCTACGCTTTGCGTCAGCAGCATTAGCAGTAGCAGTAATACATAGATGCCATTCCCCCGATGCCATTCCTCCAACTCAAGCTCGCACATAAAGGCATATTGATGGTTGCGCTTCCTCTGGTTATTCAGGGTGGCGTCTACCTCAAGCTCAAAGGCGATTTGGCTGAATTGCAGCGGCAGACTGAAGAGCTTGATGTTCGTCGAGAAGTCGTTAATCGCGTTAACCAAACTCTGCTATATAGCTTCTATGGCTTTCAGTCACTGATGCAATTTAAGCTCTATGGCCAGTCGATCAATCGTCATTATTTTGAAAAGTACGAAGAGAACCTGATCAAAGGCAATGATGAGCTAGCTGACATCATAGAAAAGAGGGAGCATGATAAAGAGAAGGCTGATCGTCTGCGCTTTCTCTCGCGTGATTATATCGTTGCTCTGAAAGAGTCGCAGTTCAACCCTGATGAACACGGGCAAGTTGCAACTATCTCTGATGATTTAATGCGCAATATTCACTTCCGCGATGTTGCTAGAGAGCTTTTTACAGCTCTTAAAGACCTCGGACTTTCTGAGCAAGCAAAAGTGACCGACGCTAGTGGGCGAGAAGAGTCTTATCGCAAGAAGGTAGAACAAGCAACTGACATGACAGTTTTGGTTAATGCCATGGTGGCATTGCTATTGGCTATTGTCTTTGTGCGTGGCACCGTATCTAAGCTTAATCTGGTGAAGGAAAACACAAGGCGTTTTGCCGCAGACAAGTCACTTTTAGAGCCTTTGGGTAGTCGTGATGAAATCGGTGAGCTTGATGCTTTCTTTCACACTATGGCCGAGGCGCTTACCGATGCTCGT
Organism: bacterium Ga0077546; assembly: GCA_001464165.1. Next base: position 10,326 of record LNEX01000506.1, on the reverse strand, counting down.
ACCAAAGAAAAACATATGAATGCTTTGTTGAAAGATAGCAAAGAGCGGCTTGAGGGATTGATTAACAACATACCAGCGGCTTTGGTTGTCACCGATCAACAGGGCCGAATTCAATCTCTGAACCCAGCTGCTGAAAAGCTTTTTGGCTATCAGAATGACGCCTTGACCGAGACTTCCATAGAAAAGCTCTTTGCTAAGCAGGCTAAAGGCGAGTCTTTGCTTGAAAAACTCAAAACTGCTACTGGTAGCCATCCGATGGCGATGGAGGCAGTATCTTCAGAGCAAGAAATTATTGCTGTTGAAGTGGCCACAACTGACTTCGAAGGCCCTGACGGCAAGTGCATTCTTGCCACAATTATTGACGTTACGGAGCGCTATAAGCTTGAGAACTTAAAGCGTCAATTCTATACCATGGTGAGCCATGACATACGCACACCTCTTACCACCATTAGCGGGGTCTTGCAATTGTCTCGTCTTGGTCGCTACGGCCCTGTCAGTGCTGAACTGGCGAGTCGTTTGCAACTGGCTGAGGACAATACCTATCGACTCTTAGAAATGGTCGGTAAACTGCTCGACCTAGATAAACTTGAAGCCGGTACTATTGAGCTGAAACTAGAAGCGGTGCCTTTGCAGGTGCTTGTTAGCGAGGCGATAAGCTCTACTTTGGCTCAGCGTGAAGAGAAGGGCATTGCAATTTCTGGTCTTGATCACGGTCTTGTAGTTACCTGTGATGCTCATTATTTGACGCAAGTGCTGACTAATCTCGTCGCCAATGCTATTCGCTATTCGCCCAATAATGGCGCTATTACTATTGAGGCTGAAGAGCTAGAGAACTATGTTTTAATCAGTGTTAGCGACCAAGGCCCTGGTGTACCTGCAGCTGCACGTGCTGAGATCTTTGAGCGTTTTAGGCAGGCAGACGCTAGGCGCGATCAAAAGTCAGGATTTGGACTAGGTCTTTCCATTTGTCAGTCAATTGTCTCGATGCACGGTGGGCAAATCGGCGTAGATGAGGCTCCTAGTGGCGGTGCACGTTTCTGGTTTAAAGTAGCGAAGGGTTGATGAAGTAGCATGTCAGGTTTTTGATGAGTCAATGCGGCGTCAAAAAAGGGAAGATTTTTTCGAAAAAATCTTCCCTTTTGAGAAATCCAAATTCAACAAAGGAAATCAATCACTTGGTTGCTTACCGCCTCGGAAAGTAGCAACCTTGGTTTTGTTGCGCATAGTTTTGTTTTGAAGTTTTGCATTAGAAAACGAGGTGACCGAGCCTCTTTAGTTTGATTAGTCGCTTTATCCAACGCCGCTCTTGCTGGTCCAGTGCGGTGAAGTTGTAATTGGCTTCGTAGGCTGCGATTTCGAGCTTGCGTTGGCGGGCATGCAAAGCGGCCGAATGGCGCGTCTTGTACTCGGGTTCTAAGGCTGCAAGCCAAGAATGAAAGCCGTTTAGCTTGGATGCTGCGGCTGTTTTGACAGTGATCGCTTGATTGGTTAATTGGCAAGCGCTTTCCCAGCAGTCAAGGGCGTCTTTGCTTTCCTTTCTTAGCTGGGATAGTGACCAGATGCCTAGTGAGACCTTGAGTGAGGTTTTCCCTAAAAATCTCAGTACGCGTGTCAAGACGCCGGTCTTTATCGCCTGTCTGATGGCCAACTCGGTCGAGTCGCCAACTAAACGCTGTTTGTTTTGTGCCATGAGCTTGTTGGTTAGATTGTCGGTAGGAGATTAAACTGCCCAGTTGGCAGTTTAAAATTTCTAGATTGATGATTGCGTAGCTTTCTTTGAGTTTCCAGCTAATTAAAGTGGGGTTTTGGTTATGATATGTACGCTTCAAGGCTAACAATAAGTTTCGCTAGTAAGAAAGCAACTAAGGCCTAATTTTTCTACTTTGACGTTCATGATCTTACTTAGTTCACGCCACGTTCTCGTTTAACTTGCACTTATCACTACTTAGCTCGAAAGGAGCAAATAATGAAACCCTCAGCCGGAAACTCAAAGAAGATAGTCACTTTGGCTCTGTCTCTTTCAGCTTCGCTAGCTCTTAGTCTGCCTGTTATTGCTGCTACTGTGAGCGATCCTGCGCAATTTATCTTGCAATACTATGCTGCTAAGGCGAAGACCAAGTTTCCTCTTGAGGTCCATGGTTTCTTCTCTAAGCGCATTGTGGCAAAGCAGCTTGAATTTGAGAAAGAGCGTAAAGAAAAGCCCGAAGAGTTTGCCATGATGATGAAATTGGCAGCAGCCCTTGGCGGCCAAGAGCCTAGCCAGATCAAAGTGGTCGGTAAAGACGCTGCTTTGAGCACTGCGACACGGCAGATTTTTGATATTGAAGCGGTGGAGATTCCTAAGTCATACAAAGAAATGATTAAGCCCGACGCTAAGTGGTCACTTAAGGGGCAGGTGGCTCTAGTCAAAGAAAATGGCGAGTGGAAAATTGATAAGGATTTTTGGAAATTCGAAAGTGAGGGCAAAGATGGCAAGTTTAGCCAATCATCGGGTTTGAATCCCGATCGCGATGACAGAAAAGATAGCGAGAGAGCTGGCGCAAATGCTGGCGCTCAAGATGGCGGTGTTTCTTCTTCTTCTTCGGGAATGGGTTCGACTAATGACGACGACAAAAATTGGTCTCCGAGCGAAAGAGATGATCTTCTAGATCGTACGATGAAATTGTGGAAGCGAGAGAAAGCACTCAGGAGCGCTGACTCTAAAGGTAAGAGCATTTATGCCGCCATTAAGATTGATCAAACCGGAGAGATAGTTGACTTGCAGATTGGTGGAGAGAAAGAACAACCAGAAGCTGAGAGTCAGTTGCGCCAATTCTTCACTAAAGTTCAGCCATTCAAGCCGCTTCCAGCTGACTCTGTGGGCAAGACCAACTGTTGGATGATGTTTGATTGGTCAAGTGACGGCGAAGCAATTTCGGGACCATACTTTAGCGAAGGGCCGGTCTCAGGCTCGATTATAGATAAAATCAATCACAAAGCTAATAACTAGGAATCGACAAAATATAAATGCTGTCTTTTCTGAAAACTAGGCTAGTAGCCAAGATTGCTTTGACAATGGCTATTCCTTTGGTCGTCAATCTGCTGCTTTATGGTGAGATGCAGAGGCAGCTTCTTGCTTTAGAGCGGCTTACCGACGAGCTTACTGTCCGTCGCAATATTGCCCAGCATACTAATGATATTGTCATAGCAAACTATTTTGCTATTCAGTCTTTGATGCAATTCAAGATGTTCAACAAGCCCAGCGATAAACAAGTACCGCCACGAGCTTGATGCCCTTGCTGTCTTGCTTAACGGTCGTGAAGACGATCGAGAAGTTGGGCGTAATTTGCAAAAAGTTGGCAGACAGTATCTATCAGCTCTCGACGGTTCGCAGTTCAGCCCTGATGAGAACAATCAGGTCGGCTCTTTTTTCGATAATCTAGAGCGCAATAGAAAGCTAAAAGATGCCACTGTGGTTTTCCTTACTACCCTAAAAGAAGTCGGTCGCAAGGCGCAGAAGGATGTGGAACAAGCCAGTCTTGAAGAGGCCGAATCGCGTCTCGGCTTTAGACAGTTCTGTCAGTTTGTTATATTTGCCAACAGCTTAGTAGCGCTAGCCATTGCAGCTTTTGTCAGTGCCATGATAGTGCGTCGCATTAATGTCGTGCGAGTTAACTCGGAAAGATTGGCTCGGGGCCTATCTCTGCCCTCACCGGTGAGTTCGTCCGATGAGATTGGTGCCCTCGATAAAACATTTAGGCAGATGGCAGCTGCTCTTAATTTGGCTCGCGAGAAAGAGAAAGTAATGCTTTCAACCATCGAAGAATCACGTGATGAGTTGGCTATGGTAATTAACAAAATTCCAGCTGCGCTATTTGTCACGGATCGGCTTGGTAATGTTGAGTCACTGAATGCGGTGGCAGAGCATCTTTTCGGTATTGACCTCGGTTATTTTGAAAACGCTAAAATTGACAAAATATTTCACATGAAGGCAATCGAGAAAGAGGGGCTTTTCGCTCGACTAGTTGCAGGGGCGCAGGCTAACAGAGGTGAGCCCCAGCCCTTGTTTGCAGTCGGTTCTGATGGCGAAGTTGTGCCCGTAAATGTATCGGTGGTTGAATATCATGTGGCCGGTACTGCTAAGTATCTGACCACAGTAGTTGACGAAACCCAACGCCTTATTTTAGAACAGGCTAAAGGCGACTTCTTCAATATGGTCAGCCATGACATGCGCACCCCGCTTACCAGTTTAAGTGGTGTTTTACAGATGACCGTTGCTGGCACATATGGCCCCTTGCCTGAGTTGGCTGTGAAAAAGCTAGAAATCGCTAGGTCAAGCTCTGCGCTGTTATTAGGTATGATCAATCGCTTGCTCGAAATCGGACGGATAGAGAGTGCCAACCTTGAGTTGAAGATCGAGCCGCTTGATTTTGCCGCACTAGTTAGGCAAGCGGGTGATTTGATTAGTCCGCAGCTAGAGCCTAAATCGTTGCGTCTAGAGTTAAGAGCTGAGCCTTGTGTCATTGCCGCGGATAGTCACTATATACTAGAAGTGATTCTTAACTTGCTGACAAACGCTATCAAGTTTTCTCCTGAGAATGGCTTGCTGTCTATGTCGTGCCGTGTTGTAAGAGAGGCTGTGCCGATGGTGCTCTTTGAGCTAGTGGATCAAGGACCGGGCGTTCCCGGTGACAAGAAAGAGCAGATTTTCGAGCGTTTCTGGCAGGCTGATAACAGTCGCGACCGTTTTAGTGGCTTTGGTTTAGGGCTTTCTATTTGTCGGCGTATTATTTTGCAGCATGGTGGTGAAATTGGTGTGAGAGATGCCTCTGCCGCTGGTGCTACATTCTGGTTCACCCTCAAGGGGGTGGCCGATTAGACTTGCCTTAGATTTCTAGCTTGTAGCCAAAGCCTTTGATTGTAGTTATTAGCGGATTGTCGCTGTCGATATCAACCACTTTGCGAATGCGCAGAATCACCGTGCGCACTGCTTCATTGGTGGCGTCTGAGTCAGTGGGCCAGGCCCTTGAGAGTAATTCTTCGGCAGAAAAGACACGGCCGGGATTGCTCATTAATAGCTCCAGTACAGTAAATTCTTGGGGATGCAGTTTTACTGCCTCATCCTTAAGTCTGACTGATTTGTTTCTTTGATCGAGTTCTAGATTTCTTACTGTGAGCGGCTTGTATTGTAGAGTTTGCGGGCGTCGAAGTAGTGCTCTAACCCTCGCTAACACTTCTGGTATGGCAAATGGTTTTGTTAAATAATCATCGGCGCCGCTATCAAGGCCGGCCATTTTATTGCCAACTGAATCCATTCCTGTGAGAAACAGAACTGGTGTGTTGATACCCTTGGCTCGCGCTTCTGTGCACAAGTCTAGGCCAGAAGCCTTAGGTAGTTGCCAATCTAGAATCAAAAGATTGTAGCTATTTATAGACAGCATGGCACTGCCAGCTTCGGCTGAGTGAACAACCTCCACCTCGTAATTTGCCGCAGTAAGGCAGTCTTTTAAGACCTCGGCGATTTTTTCATCGTCTTCAACGACCAGAATGTGGGCTGTCATTTGCTATCTGCTTTCTGTTTTGCCATTTGCTGCTTGCCTAATTTGCGCTTTGCTGACTTAGTGTTTCGTGCTACAAGCACTATGCCTCAAATTGGAGCAATTGCATCAGTTTTGTTAGCGCCCGTGTTGGGGATTGCCGATTGACGCAGCGCCATTTGAGGTAGAAGGGCAATTTATGGCTGTAGTGCTCTTCGAGCATTTCCAGGATGGCTTCTTGTTGTTTCGCGTTCGTGACCTCAAAAGCTTCCACTAGCGGCTCTATTGCTTTTTCGTGTTTGAGCCAGCCCAGCAGGTATATTGCTGCCATACGCCTGGCCTGTGATGACAAATTTAATTCGCTCACCAAGTTATCGAAGGGGGCGCGCTTGGCTATTTCCTTTAAAACTTGTTTGGCTCGATTAATGCTTAAATGCCCGGAGCCGGTGCTGACATTTTCTATCATCATTTGCACAACTAGAGCCCTCCATTCAGGGCTTTTTCCGGCAAATTCAAGAACGATATTGAGGATTGGTGTTTCGCATGTCTTCAGCTTGGCGGCCGTAGGCATTGTGCTTGAAATGGCGGCGTTCTGAATGGCGCGAATGGTTCGTAGGGCCATGCCTAAGGCCGTTTCCATCACATGTAAGTCGCTGGCCCTAGCTGCCACCGAAAGGTACATGTCTAGACGGGCCTGGGGCGAAAGTTCTTGGGGCTCAATTATTAGCGGAGTAGTCACTGGAGCGATATAGTTTGCTATGGCTGATAGCGATGCTACTGCTCCTTCGGAGTATTCTTTCATTGACATTTGCTGTGCTACCCGTTGTCTTTTTTTTGTTGTGACTTGCTAGATTTTGTCTTTCTAGAATTGGTCTTGCTAGGTGTCCGCGTATACAGACTGTAGTTTGGCAAAATGACAATTACGTTACAGTGCCTCAAATCGCTATAATCAATTTGTTGTGCTGTTCACAAATTGTTGTTGGCTTGGGAGTATCTGGCTTGTCAAAGGTTCTGGTGGTTGAAGATGATCAATCTATCGCTCAAGTAGTCAAAGACGCTTTGACTGAAGCGAAGTACATGGTCGATATGGTGCACAACGGTGCCGATGCTCGTGCCTACTTGAACTCGGTCAACTACGATTTAATTGTCATGGACTGGCAGTTGCCTGACACTACCGGCATTGCCCTCACTACTGAGTTCAGAGCCAAAGGTGGCGCCACCCCAGTGTTGTTCTTGACTGGGAGAAATAGTGTGCCTGACCGTATAACCGGTCTTGACTCTGGTGGTGACGACTATCTGACAAAGCCGTTTGACATCCGCGAATTACTGTCGCGAGTGCGCGCCTTGTTGCGCAGACCAACTCCAGTTACTTACAAAGCCTTGAAAGTGCGCGATTTAGAACTTGACCCAGTGCAGCACGTAGTCAATCTCAACGGTGCTGAAATAAAGCTCTATCCCAAAGAATTTTCGTTGTTAGAACTATTCATGCGCCATCCCCAGCGAGTGTTTTCTGGCGACGAGTTGCTAAATAAGGTTTGGCCAACAGATTCTGATGCTTCCATCGAAACAGTGCGCACCACTATTTTGCGTCTGCGCCAAAAGATAGAGACTGACCCGGATAATCCTATGGTGAGGACCATCCGGGGCGTCGGTTATCGCTTAGAGCCTTAGTCTTGGGCGCGTAGTTGATCCATGCGGGCCTTGAATGATGGATTAATTGCCTCTAGCTTTTCAATGTTGTTTGAAACAGGCATGATGAAGCCGACATGCAGGCGATGGGTGTTGTGTCCAGTGGTGATGCTCTTCAGTTGGTTGGCGAGTAGATTCATTTCGCGAGTTTCATCAGCAGAATAGTGATGGTCAATTTTGATACCGAGCAGACGGCAGGCTACGTGGCTGTAACCCTCATTGGGTCTCAGTGTGGCCATGTCGTCAAGGCGATTTTTGAGATCGTTATCGCAGATATCTGCTTTTTTGTTCGGGGCATTCTCAATGTCTTTTTTGTCGATTTCTTCTTGTCTTTGTTCTGCTTCGAAATTAATTTGGGTCTCAGACATTGTTGACACAGAGGGGCCGGCGGCTACATCTCTATGGGGGGTGAAATCATCTTGGGGGCTGTAGCCAGCTCTGCGATCAACTTTATCGATATTGATGCCTCTGAATGGGCCGTTTTTGATGGTTGGTTCATCACCTTTCAGTAGGCTGTAGACAAAGCGGGCATTGCGCTCGTTGTAGACCTCGTCTTCTTGGCCGCTAGCCGCACGCTCTTTGTAATCGTGTAAGAAGGCTTTATAGTCGCTGCGGCTAAGGCGTCCATTTTCTTTGTGCGAAGCATCAAGGGCGTGCATTAGAGCGCCATTGTTCTCATATAGCGGTGAAGAGGCATCAGCTGTCATGTCGTGCTTCAGTTCGCGTTTACCCTGGCGATTGTTTTGTCTGTCCCATTTATTTAAGTCAGCATCTTCTATAGCGTCTCTATCAACTTGCCATGCTTTCGCTGTGTGAGCTACTTGATCGTAGAAACTTTTATTGCCTTTAGGAGATGGCACAGTGCTCCTGAGATTGTCGGCAAATAAAGATTCAAAAGTCATGCCTTGGCCGTTGGCCTGGCTTTGACGCGAGTCGCTAATTACGTCGTTAACTTCATGCTTGCTGACGACGCCGTTTCCGTCTAGGTCGAATGCGCTTTTGTTATCTCTTATAAATGCCACTGTGAGGTTCGGTAGATGACCGGTGCGCTCCAATTCTCCAGCAACACTCTTCCAATAGTTATCGTGCTGCTCCATTGATTTGAAAGAGCCATCGTCTTTGGTGGCTTCAAATTCATTACGCATGTTTTGAACGGCTGATTCAGGGCCGCCTGCCAGGGCGCGATGATAAAGTGTTTCAGCGTTCTTTACCGGGTCTGGCTGCTCGTATGACATGTGAGATTCCTCCAATAGGAAGTGTTCGGGGGAGTAATTGAGGTGTCTGCCTCTCAGTGATGTCAATATAGGAGGCGAATATAACAACTGCATTGCAGTCTTTGTTTTTTCTTGTTTTTTTAGTGTCACGTCAATGTCATTTAGCGGCAGCATTATGGTTATGTGAATTGCTGATCAATCAAAAGCTGCCCACTGTGGTGATATTGAGTGCAGCAATCTAAAGATTTCATCGGGGGATGGAAGTGGGGGAGACAGGTAAAACTGTCTCTCTCTCAATTTTGGGGTGTAATGCCCGGCTCTTGGTCTCGGGCCTAGGTCCGGTGAGGCGCTTGAGCCAAGTCTATTTCGGGTACAATTTTATGGACGGTTTTTTTTAGCTTCTGGTGTCACTTCTATGCCCCGAGATACATTTACAAGTTCTTATAAGCACAAGCAAGACACTGTGCCAGATCGTGGCCGGGAGGAGGGCTCGGATGCGGCCAGTGCAGCCGATCTCTCGTCTGATACCTGGCATTTTATGCGCGGGGAAAGCTCTACTGCGGATAAGTCTCAAAAAGACAAAGGTACAAGAGTAGAGTTTCCCGATCCAGCCCAAGTCGAGAAGGGCAGTACTGTTCCAATTTCGGTTCTAGTCGAAGGCTCGTCTCGTAGTATCTACATGCATGTTCCCGAAAACTACAATGCGGCTAAACCAGCTGCAGTATTAGTTGTATACAACGGCTGGGGCGACAAGCCAGGACCAGGTGGTACTAAGGCCGGTGCTGCTGGCCTAGAGGAACTTACTGGTTTGAGTAAAGAAGCTGATAAAAACGGGATGTTTGTGCTTTATATGAATGGTAATCCGCAAAAGGATCTCTCTTACAACAACGGGCAGTATCCGTTTTCGAAGACTGATGACGTTGGTTACACAACTGCCGTACTCGATCAATTGAACAAAAACTACAACATCGATTTAGAGCGTATTACTTTGACTGGCTATTCGCAGGGTGCTAGCTTCGCTCATAAAGCGGCTGCTGAGTTGCCCGAAAAATATCGACCAGCAAATTTAGTCGATATCAGCGGCTGGACAACAGGAAAAGAAGCCAAAGTACCTGCCGGAATGAATTTTATGTCAATTCAGTCAGAGAGAGATTCTGTTGCGCCGGTTGATGGAAGATGGTTCGGTCTGCATATGGATTCAGAAGAGAAGACATTGCAGCGCTATCTAAAGGGAAACGGCATCGATCCGGCTATGAACTCTGGTGTTGAAGACTCTTCGCTAGCTGTTCGCGAGATCTTGTGGGATGCTCCATCTGGGGCAAAGATTAAGAGTATTGCCCTTCCTGGTTTTAAGGGGCACGACTGGCATGGAAGTATCGGTTCTGACGCTCCTGTAAACGCTACAAAAGAACTGATCGAGTTTATTCGAAACAAGAGACGTGGAAGTTAAGGGCTCGGCTGTGGCGATTGTTGGTGGTGGCCCGGCTGGCCTTATGGCAGCCGAGGTTCTCATTGCTGCCGGCGTTAGCGTTGATGTTTATGAGGCCATGCCAACCCTCGGACGTAAGTTCCTGCGAGCGGGACTGGGCGGCTTGAACATTACTCACAGCGAGTCATTTACTGACTTTTGCTCTCGCTACGGAGATAGGCAGAGTCAAATGCAATTGTATTTAGATGCCTTCTCCCCCGACGACCTGTGCCACTGGGTCCATGGCCTGGGCATTGAGACTTTTGTTGGCAGCTCAGGTCGGGTTTTTCCTACTGAAATGAAGGCTGCTCCACTTTTGCGAGCTTGGCTTCATCGGCTGCGCAGCTCAGGTGTGCAGTTTCATTTGAATCATCGCTGGATTGGTTTCGATGGCGATGGCTTGTTGCGCCTGGCCAGTCAGACAGATGAGTTCTCCATA
>LNEX01000505.1 GCA_001464165.1 bacterium Ga0077546 | reverse complement strand
AAGGTGTCAATACCAAAGCTGTAGTGGAAAAAGTCAAGGAGAAAGTAGCCGAGATTCAAGCTGACTTGCCTCATGGCGTACAGATTGTGCCCTATTACGATCAGACTGAACTGGTTGAGAAAACTATTGAAACAGTTAAAGAGATTCTTGGTTTCAGCGGCGCTCTTGTAATCATTGTTTTGTTCGCCATGCTTTTACACATACCAAGTGCACTTATTGTCTCGGTAATTATTCCGCTGTCGCTTCTATTCAGTTTCATTCTGATGAAATATACCGGTCTAACAGCCAATCTCATGACTTTGGGTGCCGTTGATTTTGGCATCATTGTTGATGCTGGTGTGGTCATGGTAGAGAACGTATTTAGGCATTTAGCCGAGCGAAAAAAGGAAGAAGTAAATGACCAGTCTAGCCTGCAAGTAATTATTCATGCCGCTTGCGAAGTGGGTCGACCAATTGTCTTTGCCGTGGCCATTATTATTGCCGTTTATCTGCCCCTCTTCACCCTGGAAGGGGTGGAAGGAAAGATGTTCCATCCATTGGCGCTAACTTTCATTTACGCCCTTGTTGGCTCGCTGCTTTGTGCCCTAACTGTTATTCCGGTGCTCTGTTACTGGACCATGCGCAAGCCTCTAGTTGAGCGCGAGAACAAAGTTCTAACTGCAGTAACTAGAGTCTATTACCCAGCTCTGGTTACAGCAGTTGCTCACCCGCGCAAAATAATTACAGTAGCCTTAGTGGCTCTGTTCGCCACCATGGCGATAGTGCCGTTTCTTGGTTCTGAATTTATTCCATCTCTGGATGAAGGGCCAATTTTGTTGAGAACAAAGTTGGCCGCTAGTATTGCTCACACGGATTCAAGAGGAATAGCTTCAGCCATCGAAAGGATAATGCTTGAATTTCCTGAGGTTACTGATGTCGTAACTCGTACCGGAAGATCTGGTACTGGCCCTGGCTTAGATGGTGTGGAATCTTCTGACGTTTATATCTCTTTGAGACCACGTTCGCAGTGGAAAAACAATCAGAGCAAAGAGCAATTGGTAGACCTCATGGCTGAAAAGTTAAAGGCCATACCAGGTTTGATGTTCAGTTTTTCACAGCCCATCGCTGACATGATCGATGACCTGGTGGCCGGTATAAGGGCCGATCTTGGGGTGAAGATATTCGGCGATGATGTCGATACGCTCAATACAATTGCCGAACAAATCAAAAGGGAGATTCAAAAAGTACCGGGCTCTGCTGACTTGCAGCGAGAGCAATTACTTGGCTTGCCACAACTTAAAATCAAGTTGAAGCGACCGCTATTGGCTCGGCATGGGCTCAATACTGATGATGTTCTAGATATCGTTCAGATTGCCCTAGCTGGCCGCGAAGTAACTGAAGTAATCGAGGGCACTAAGAGATTTGGTCTACTGGTGCGATATCCTCTAGATTATAGAGACAGTCGGCACCAGATTGAATCGATGCTAATTGATGCACCTGATGGCGGCAAAATTCCCCTCAAGTCTATTGCTGATATTACTCTAGTGCGCGGTTATGTCTCGCTTTATCGAGAGGATGGCTTGCGGCGTACTGCTGTATTGTCTAACGTACGTGGGCGTGACCTCGGTAGCTTTGTAGCAGAAGCACAAAAACGGGTGCAAGATAATGTGGTCATTCCTAAGGGCTATAAAGTCGTTTGGAGTGGACAGTTCGAGAATCAGCAGAGAGCCATGGCCCGTTTGGCTGTGGTGGTGCCAATTGTGCTGCTATTGATTTTCATTTTGCTATTTGCTTCATTTGGTTCATTGCGCAATGCTGGGCTGATCATGATGAACGTACCGTTTGCCATGATTGGTGGCATTCTTGGTCTCTTTGTCTCGCATCAGACTCTTTCTGTGCCGGCTATCATTGGCTTTATTGCCTTGTTTGGCGTGGCGGTTCAAAACGGTGTTATTTTGGTCAGCTATATCATGCAAATGGAAAAAGCTGGAGCACGGATTGAACAGGCCGTCATTAAAGGCGCTTTGATTCGTCTGCGACCGGTGCTAATGACAGCTTTGGTTGCCACCGTAGGCCTCTTGCCTAAGATCTTCTCTAGTGGTACCGGTGCAGAAGTGCAGCGGCCCTTAGCCACGGTTGTTCTGGGTGGTTTGATTTCTTCTACTTTGTTGACGCTTCTAGTCTTGCCATCGGTCTACAAACTAATCAACGAGAAGGCCCAAGCGCGTGCAGATAGGCAGAGCACACCGGAGCAAGAAGAGCCAAATTCGAAGGCTGAAAACGAGAGTTGATTAGATAGTTAAGTTGAGCTGGTTCCGCTTAGTTCGACTTATATCGCTAGTTCGATTCTAGGGGCTGACCGGGGCTATCTTTTAGTTCGGCTTCGCTTTTTTCTGCAGTCTTGTTTTCTAGCGGTTTGCTTTCTTCAGCTTTTTTTTCTTCAAGCTTGCTTTCAGTAGGAGTTACCTCAACAGGCTTGCTCTCTAATTTTTCGCTTGCTATATCTTGGTTTGTTGCAACTGCACTTTTTGTAGTTTCATTTGCCGTGTTTTCGCTAGTTGCTACATCTTTTGTCGCTACTTCTAGTTTCTCTTCTATATTGGCGCTTGATACATTCATATTGGTTGGCTTACTACTTAGTTTTGTGCCAGTTTCACCACTGATGATTTTCGCTATGGTTGCTTGATCGGCCATTTGCTCCATCAAGGCTTTTGAATATGCAGCCAGGAATGGGCGATTGGTTAATGTGCCGATATTGTAGTTGCGAATAGAAGAAGTGGCTAAGTGGTTAATAGTGCGTGAGCGAACTTCTAAACGCTTGAAGAGAAATACCTCTTTATAGAGTTTGTTTTCTTCAGAGCCACCGGTGGAGAGAATAAGAGCCGTTTTTAAGATTTGAGCTGCGGGGCCAACAAAGCTTGGCGCCAGTCCGGCTACTCCAAGAGCGCCTTGCACTACCCCTGATACTACTTCAGTGCCTTTCTTTACTTGGTACTTACTGAGTTTTTCTGCTACTTCCGCAAGTATTGGATCTTGCTTCAGCACGGCCTCTTGCAGGGCATTGATTTGGCTGCGCTCGGTTGAAATGCCAAATGACTTTGTCGATTGGGCCTTTATAGTGTCTGGTATTTCAGCGCGTAACTTGCGGAATTTAGCAATAAGCTTGTCTGCTTCATCTTTTCCGACTAGGTCAGTGAGGGTGTTGGTGGCCTCGGTGACGGAGGCAGAGCCCTCGCCTAGAGCTTCGCGGTCTAGGGCGTCGGCTGCTTCGGCGCAGGCATTGACGATATCTACATACTTCTCGTCTATAGCCTTTTCCCATTTAAGTTCAGTAGAAAGCTTAGAGCTGGTGTTGATCTCTTTTTCCATCAGAGCATTGGCGCCAGCGCTAGATGGGCCAACACCGCGATAATTGACCAAGAAGTGAACAAAGTTGCGTGAAATCTCTTTGGTGTTTTGCAACTTGCCCAAGTTTTGCATTTTGAAGAGCTGCTCGTCTACCGCAACTACTGCTGGGTCACGGGTCATGGCTAGAGTGGCCGTTTCGTAAACTGCCTGCTGTATAGGATTATCTGAGTGCTCAAATTCTATACACTTTAGCTTTCCGGGGCTGGCAGTTACTTTTGGCTTCTCACCGTCTACAAGCTTGTTGACAGTGATGCCTGTATTTAGCTTACTGTCAGCTGAGACCTTGCTGTCCGCTTCTGACGTAATTTCTTGAGCCGGAGCTACAGGTTCTTGCGCCGCCACTGGAGCCAGATAAAGGCCAGTAGTAGTGAGCGCGATTGTGAGGCTAATGGCGAGAAGACTTTGACGCACCGTTAAATTATCCCTTGAAAACAGCCCGCGAATATTAGCATATAAGGATCTCAATAAACCTTTCAATTAGCTTTCGAAATGACCTTCGTAGGTACCAGTGCCGGTCTTGGGGGCTTAAATCTTGTCAATAATTGCCTCGGGTCGTGGTTGAGGTTGTGCTGGACAACATTACAGAGAATTTAGTAACTCTATTTATTGCCGTGAATCGTAAGCCTAAGGTGCAGCACAGCTGGCACTGTATAATGTTCCGCTATGGAAATAGTAAACATTGCCGCCTATAAGTTCGTGGGCATCCCCGATCCAATATCTTGGCGCCCTATTGTCAAAGAGCGCTGCGAGCAGATTGGAGTTATGGGCAATATTTTGCTGTCGCAAGAAGGTATCAACCTTTTTGTTGCTGGCGAGCGCGGGCCGGTCGATCAGTTTCTTGAGTATCTGAAATCAGATCAATTTTTTGCCGGTCGTTTCGCCAATATTACTGTTAAAGAAAGCATTTCTGACCATCAACCATTTAGGCGCATTGTGGTGCGGGTGAAAGACGAAATCATCACCATGAAGCATCCCATGATAGACCCTACTGCTGTGCGCGCTCCAGCCGTTGACCCACAGACTTTAAAAAAATGGCTTGATCAAGGCCATGACGACAATGGTCGCGAAATTATTTTGCTTGATACACGCAACGATTATGAAGTACAAATTGGTACTTTTGAAGGTGCTTTGCACTTTGGCATAGACAAGTTCAGTGAATTTCCTGACGCTATTGCTAGTACCACTGGTGACACTAGAGAACAATTGCAGAATAAGACTATAGTTTCATTTTGTACGGGTGGCATTCGCTGTGAAAAAGCGGCCCTATTCTTGCAGGAGCCAGCAGTAGGCTTTGCTCACGTCTATCAGCTAGATGGGGGAATTTTGCGCTATTTTGAAGAAGTTGGCGATGCTCACTATAAAGGCGAATGTTTCGTTTTTGATCGGCGCGTTGCTCTTGATGCAAAATTGCAAGAAACTACCCACGAGTATGAAGTGACTGCTCCGCCTGGTCGCAACGCAGATTATTTGCGTTGGAAAGCCGGACAACTTAGAAAATAGAATTTGAGGTTGAGTAAATGAAAGACGGTTCGCCAGTTGAAAGCCCTGCCAAGTCATGGGCAGCGGTGGTGATAGAAGCCCATAGCGATCAAGAAGACTTAGCTTCATGGCTGCTTATGCAGTGCGGCGCCCAGGGTTGCGAAGTTGACCCCCTGAACGGCTCACTTGTGCGCATTAAAGCTACTTTCGATTCGCCTCATTTGCCCGAGGAGACTTGGGAGAAAATCAAAAGCTCGCTAGAAGAATATGGCTTAGCCGAAAGTTTGAAGTCACTCAAGCGCAAAGATGTTGTTGAAGAAGATTGGCTGGCTAAGTGGAAAGAAGGCTTTGAGCCATTTCGTGTTGGTACTAAGTTTCTTATTTGTCCTTCCTGGTACTTAGACGAATCGTTAATTGATACATTGCCCCCAATCGAAAGTGAGTTGTCTGAAGGGCGTTTCAAGATTTATATTGATCCTGGAATGGCTTTCGGTACTGGCCTTCATGCCACTACTCAGTTTTGCTTGCGGGCCATGGAGTCTTATCCACCCAAAGGCAAAGTGCTCGATGTCGGCACTGGCAGCGGTATTCTAGCTATTGCTGCTCTGATGCTGCAGCCTACTAGCGAAATTGTTGCCTGCGACACCGATGGTGTGGCCTGCGAGTATGCTCAAAAAGATTTTGAGTTAAATGGAGTTGATGGCCGCATTGAGTTAATCGAAGGCAGTACTGACGCTGTTGTCGGTCGCCGTTTTGACGTGCTGCTATCTAACCTAACTTGTGAAGATATTGTTGCGCTTCTGCCTGATTACAGCGCCATGCTTAACGCCGAGGGAATCGTGCTCTGTGCCGGCATTCTGGCTGAGCGCTTGCCTTTGCTGGAGAAATCTCTGGTGGGTCACCCCTTGCGCATTATTCAGTCTGAGACTGTTGGGCAGTGGGTTGGCCTCGTATTGCAGAAGGTTTAGGCCCTCTGGCAGGGCCTGAGATTTAGGCTATAATGATTTCAGTGGTCGCCAGTTTCGCTGGCGGTTACCTTTGAACCCTGAAAATTAGCTATCTGAGATGATTCAACACTGATTCTCGATTTTGTACTTCTGTACATTCATGTTTGCCATTTTTGGCATATTAAGGCATGGGGGCGTTCAGATTCGACAGGGTTATAGGGTCATGAGTTGCAGGTCGGGGAGCTTGATCCTTCGTTAACAAGTAAGCAAAAACACAGATGCAAATAATGTCATCAAATTCCCTAGCCGCAGCCTAGCTGCGGTTGCCTAACTTAACTTAGGCTCCTAGGACTCGAAGGCGACTTGACTACCCGTTGCCTTAGGGTAAGCCACGGTGGTTGCACTGAAGCAAAGTTAGTAGTTAGTAGCTTCAGCTAAGACATAATTACGATCCCGGTTGGCTGTTTGTGCCATCTTCAGCGGGCCGCAAGGTGAAAACTAAGCGGTAACTGGGGGAATAGCAGACTAAGCTTGTAGATACTTATTTCTCGATGATTTTGGACGCGAGTGCAATTCTCGCCGCCTCCACCATTTTATGAATCAGTGATGACATCTCAATAAACAAAAGCCTCGGCCTTAGGGTCGGGGCTTTTTGTTTTCGTGTCCTCAGAAGATTTCCAGCAGCTGTTCAATTAAATGGCTTACGTCTCGTTGCCGCAGAATCCTTGACTCTTTTGTTGCTTCTTCATTGCTATCGCCCAGCTCGAATTTAGCGACGGCTACTGGACCGTCCTTTTGATAGCCTTCTACCTTCTCGTCACTGGCAAACCGCTTACGCAGTATTTCTAAGGCCGAGCGAATCGTTTCGCCGTGTTTGCCATTCAGCTCGTTTTGAAACTGCTCCTTAGTGACAGTTACTCCTCCCGCTGAGTATTCAAGGCAGTAGATCAAATCATGCGCATCCTTACGCTCATTCCGCTGATCGAAAGCAAACGCTTTCAGGCAAGTAAACGAGACCAGATTCGCAAATCTTACTTTTTCAGTTGCTACGCCATTACCACCCAAGAGTTCCGCTTGAATCTCTTTGATCTCATGCAGATCGAAAACCATCGATGCGTGTGGAACATTCAATGCCGAAATTGTTTTTTCCGTTGGCAATGCCTGTACTTTTCCGCCACCCAACTCCTCCGATTCAGATATAAGCTCAAGAATCACTGTGACGTCGGCTTCGGTTTTGGTTTTCCAGCGCCAAGAGAGTTTCTTTCCAGCATCATTCTCAGCACGTTCGAAACCCATCTTTTTCAGATTCTCTTCAAGCGTGTGGTAGGCTTCGGTATCAGCCAAAATCTGCAGGTCAATGACAATGTCCACGTCTTGAGTGCCAGCATGTGGTGGCACGTCCGCGCGGCTGACATCAACTAGATATCTTGGAGTCAAGCCACCAATTAGATACACGGAATCCTTCCATGGGCCTAGTCCTCGCAACAGCGTCACGAGAACTCGCTCACAGTCAAGCGTGTATTCTTTGTCGTATTCGTTGAAAGTCTTCGGCTTCGGCATTAGAAACCAATCCTCTCTTTTCGGAGATGTTCTGCCATCTCCCTCGAGCGCCCCTCACCGTGCATCATGTCTAGATACACTTGCACAGCACTTGCTAGCCAAACATTGTCGATTTCATTTCGAAAAAGCAATTCGCCATGTGCATCTGTCTCGATGATTCCGAGATTTGAACCTTCAATAACCGATCGCGCCCCTAATTCAGAAATCGCAGCTTGCGATTCAGAAGATTTGATAATCCTTAGCCGCACCTGTGAAATACTGGACAGAAAGGGCGCGTATTGCTGTGCCGCGTATTCGTAGCTGACTGCATACTCTATTTTGCTCTGGTCAAACTTTTCGCGCACGCGTTGCATCAAGGCGTCGGCTTTTACTCCGGGCACATAATAGCGATCAATGGATGGTGATGGACTGTCTTTCACTTGTTTAGCCCAAGCGTCGAGCAATGCCGTAGGTTGGGATAGTTGTCGTTCCTTTCGTGGTCCCTTTCCTTGCAATGATACCCAGTCCTGCCGCTCCAACTCTGTAAACACTTCTGATACCGTTGCTGGTGATACCATAGCTACTTCTGCCAGTTCATGAACCCCAAACCAACGGTCATGATGGACAAGAATCGCGTGGATCACTTGAGCCCGCCGCCCGGAAAAAAGCGATCGAACGGCCCTTTCAAATGGCTTTGCCGACGGTCTCTCTATATAACAGTACGCGCCCGGCGCAGGCAGGTACAAACTGCCGCCGCTTTCAAAATATCCAATCTGCTCTGCTTGCAATTGTGCCTTCGCTCCAGGAGAAAGGTATTCCGCAATCATGACAAGGACGATGTCCTTGTGCGAAGGCAGCACCTCCTCCGCTCGACGGAGTTGCCAGATCGCTTGCTGCACATCGCGTGGGTACCCCGCTCTCTTCGCTTCCACAAGCAAGGTTACTTCTTTGCCCGCTACGTTTAAGTCGATTTTCGCATCAGCTGGTAGAGGCTGCTCTGCTTCCAATTTCGCACGTACTTCTGGAAGTTCCTCAAGGTTCTTGAGGAACTCATCAATTAGTTGCTGCTCGTACTGTCGACCTTTCATTATATTCGCCGCATAGCCCATATTTACTGTACAGTAAATATGGCAAATTTGCAAGAATATTCGCCATGATGCCTATATTTGCTGTACAGTAAATATCGTGAAAAGCGCAAATAATAGCACTGGAGAAGAATACGCGCCAGCGCAAGCAGGATAAGCACCCGACGCCTACCCCAAAAATCCTTCAAAAACTGTGGCCCATTTTGTGGCCCCTCATGTGACCATTCGCGCCACTTCGCACAACCGACAAAAATCCCGAAATCAGCACCATCAAACGACATCAATTGACCAATCTTGTTGAGAATTACAGCACAGGCGATTCTCGCCGCCTCCACCATTTTATGAATCAGTGATGAAACATCTCGGTAAGCAAGAGCCTCGGCCTCAGGGGCTGGGCTCTTTGATATTGAGAAGTTGTGAGCCATGCGAGCAATAGTCTGCGCAAACTTCTTACGGGATTTGTGAGGGTGTTATGCCGTCGGAATCTACCGGTTTCCCTGGTAAGAATTCTATCTCCAATTGCCGAGCAACTATGCGGCCATAAACTCCCATGCATGGCTCCATCTGCAGCTCTATTCCTTGTTCTACTGGATTTAACTTGAGCCAATAAACTACATTCGTCCCATTGAATTCACTCAGCTCAAGTTCTAGGATGTCGCGGAGCTTAAACGTTACGACAACATGTTTGTTGGTTATGAAATGAGATGAAATCGTTTCGTTGGTCGTGTGCCAAGTGTAAACCTTGAGCCAAGAAGTTCCGCTTCTGTCGAAATGGAGTTCTGTCACCTCCGCGTCGTGAAACAATGGCCAGTAATCAAACCAGTCAGCAAGCTGACTGGCTCCTGGGATGTTAGCTAGAATCCAATAATTGTTGTCCACGTTAAAGATCCGTGTGTATTGCTGCCTTAAGTTCTACCCATAACGTTTGAGTATTGCGCTGCTTGGAGCTAGCCGGGAAGCTTTTTCCTTTTCTTTAGCGTCCGCCCCTTTGCCATCAGCCCATCTCTCATCCCTGATAGCTAGAGAAGGGCATGGGTTACTTCCTCTGTTGCTTCCGCAGCTGATTTCACCCTCTTCTTGGACGTAAGCTCGCCTTCAATTTTTGGGCAGAAACAATCCCGGCGATACTTTGAAGTATTCGGCAAGGCGACAGGCTGCTCGTTTGCTTAACCCTCGATGGCCACTAAGAAATGCTGAGAGATTTGACTTGTGACCCACGAACTCAACGAGATCTGCTTGTGCCAGTTCGTTCTCTTCCATTAGAAAAACAAGCGCTCCTTTTGGTGTCATCACTTCTTCAAGTCGTGGAAGTCGTTTTTCGTATTGAGCAATTAAATCGCCAAGCACTGACTCCCTCCACCGTTCACCTCCTGCCAAATCTGCTGCCTTTTCTTCCAGCAGGGAATAAAGGATACTATCATCGCCCTAGAACGGTAGAAGTAAGCAGGTATGGTAGGTTCGGACGAGAATTATTCGCGAATTTGGCTGCGAAAGTATCAGAATCCTCGGTCTGAGGCCGGGGTAATTGCATCGCAAGTACCTAATTTCACCATTAGATGTTTTCCTTATGGCATGACCAATGAGCTCGATAGCTCTATGGACCTAATCGAAGACTCTAAACCCACCTATTATCGGTTTGTTTTTTGGAGCGTCATTATCGTTTCTGTGATGGCCCTTGGCGCACTAGTGGCCTTGCTGC
>LNEX01000504.1 GCA_001464165.1 bacterium Ga0077546 | reverse complement strand
AAACAGGCTGCAAAAGTTACTTTTAGGCGACACTCGATTCTCAGCGGCCGGCTTACGAAAAGACCATGTATTCATAGGCAAGAGAACCTCGCACAACGAACCCCTGCCAGAGTTCATAGGAGCCAAACCAGAGGATTTACATCGATTACTCCAAGGACTGATAGCTGCCAACGTAATCATGAGCGAATCAGGCATCGATGCCGTTGTTCAAGCAGCCGCCAGCGCATTTGGTTTTGTTTTTATTCATCCTTATGAAGATGGCAATGGAAGACTGCATAGATGGTTGATCCATCAGGTATTGGCCGAACGCGAATTCAGCCCCGAAGGCTTAGTATTTCCAGTATCTTCAGTAATGCTCAAGCGAATTGAATCGTACAAAACAGTTCTGCAACACCACTCACAGCCACTCATGCCCTACATTGACTGGAAGGCAACAACTCGGGGAAACGTAAGCGTTACAAACGAGACTGCCGATCTCTATCGCTACTTTGACGCTACAGAAGCAGCTGAATTTCTCTATGCCTGTGTGGAAGAAACAATCAATGTCGACGTACCACGTGAATTGGACTACCTGAAACGACACGACAGAGCCCTTAGCGCCATGATCAATGCTGTAGATATTCCAAACCGCGCAGCAGAAAACTTCATTATGTTTATGCAACAGAATAATTGGAAACTACCAAAACGACGGCGAGTAGACCAGTTTAAGGGCCTTACCGATGCGGAAGTAGATGAGCTAGAATCGTTGGTGCAGAATGCGTTTGGTGATTTTTGATGCAGTATGCAGGTAAGCGCAGCGGGAAAGGCAGCTGCCCGGCAAAAGCCATACAAAAGCTTCTATTTATCTTGACTATCGCAAGTTGCCTAGCGGCAGCAAAACCGTGCGCCAGTCAAGGAAACAAGCCGATACAACCAGAAACGGTGACTGAATTATTCTGGCCGGAAGTTATGGGCTCTTTAAATACCCGTTCTATTGCTTCTCAGGAAACGAATCCCGATAGAACAAGCCTGCACCTAATCATCGTTCGATCTTTTAGAAACTGCAGTGAATACTCACTTACTCAAGAGCCCAAATGCGCTCACATTAGCTACACAGAGTGGAGCAGGAAAAGAACGGGTGGTGAAGGTCCGTTCCCCATCGTGAAAAGAGTCAGCTCAACCGCCGACACGACCAAAGCAAGCGAAATTTTCAACAAACTCACTGAACTGGGCTTCTGGACTGAACCAGAGAATGACGAACGCGCCTCGGAAGTTGACGACGGTGATGTCTGGCTAATCGAGATTAACGACGGCAAACGCTTCAAGAAGATTGACCGCTCGCAAGGCCGCGGATTCAACTCAATAGAGCCGCTGCTGATGTCTTTGGCTGGTATTGAGGTGCCAGGAACGGCGACGGAAGAAAGGCCCCACAAAGGAGGGCTCGATCTTGACTTCATAAAACAGGTCGGAGGAATAGAAGTTGGGCCAATTGGCCGCAAGCCTGATGGGACGGCAGAACTAGCACTCAATTTCAACATTTCAGGAAGAGAGACCATATCAGTGGCACCAACATCGCTCAATTCAATGTTTGTGGTTAAAGACATCTGGATGAAGCGCTCAGGCAATGAAATTCACATCTCACTTATCCCTACTCATCCGCACTCTAATTACTCAAGCAGCAGGCCTAAATTCATAAACCTTGGAGCTATTCCTGATGGCCACTATAAAATCGTCTATGATTCACAAAAAGGCTTTAGCGATCTTGGCACAATGCCGCTCGGGAACCCATAAGTAAGATCTTCCAGACAGACAAACAAACAAACAATCGGAGAATTCTTTCTGGCCTTTAAAACTTCCTACACCGCCGAGCGCATTTACAAAAAAAGCGAGCAAGACTATTCCAGCTTGCCTGTTTATGAAATAACAGACTCTGAGGTCGTTACTCTAGGCCGACCATTATCAGATACCGACTTCAACGGTCTTGTTCTGCGCATTCAAGCGAACGGCCACACCCCCTGGATTGGCTGCTTCAAAGCATCTGAAAAATCAATTTACACCGAATGCTGGATTTCATGCCCGAATTCTGATCACATGCTGATAGCGACAGCTGGAGAGTGTTTTTATGGCACGGCTGCCGATCCGAACTCATTCAAACTGCTGCCGATCCAAATAGTGGAGCAAATAATCATTCAAGAACATCTCAAAGCGACACTAATTGTCGGAGAAAGAGAGATGCTCCTAATTAACAGCGACGGACTGCTGTGGCACAAAGCTGAAATTCTTGAAAGTAAGTTGGCCATAGTAAAGTTCTGCGGTCATTTTATATGCGGACATGGCCAATGGAACAGAGAGAAACGGCAATACGACAGCATAGTCAAAATCGACTACAAGACTGGCTTATTGCTTGCAGATACAAATGAAGACACAGCAGAAAACACAAACAAAAACAGCAACGCGATTTTAAACTCTGGTGATTTCCGCATCTTCGCAGACTATCACATGATTTATCTGGGCGACACGTTGCTACTCAACAGCGAATACGAAGACGCCTTCGACTTCAATCATGAGCTAATGTTGGACAGCGCCAGTAAAAACGTTCTTCGTTTCTACACCGCAACAGATAGGACATTGAAGGTTTCAGTTGTCTTACATAGTAACCGACCGCTCGAAGTAGAGACTCTCGGCTGGGACTTAGTTTCAGAAGGCTCAGTTGAATGCCCATCACAAACACTATCGATAATGGGTACAACCGATGAATTGCTTAAGGCTCCGAAACTGGACATCTACGCTGATCAAGTAAGAGTTCGAGTACACTCTGCCAACATGACCTATCAGGATTGTGCCTTAGACTACTATCTTCTAGAAGTCTGGCCGGAGCAGTTTTCCGAACCCAAGCTACTGTTTCGCAAAGAAGAATACATCAATCATTGCGTTGAGTAGGCTGACCGTGCTTATTGGGAAGAATAGAGAAGAAGGTGCCGGAGAGAAAAAGAAGATGGCTGAATCGAAGCTAAAAAAATACACTCAGTCAGCTATCAGCATTGCACAAGAGGCAACTGGCCCAAACCTCGGCTACTTCCGCAAAAACGGTTCTATTTGTCGATGACGACCCCAAAATCTGCACCTAATATTTTATGCCTGACACTGCTACTGGCGGTTCAAATTGGCACGGGGTCACCTCTTCCGCTATGCGCTAAAAATATTGACGCAACCAGCTCTAATACAAAAGAGATTCAACTTCTCAGACTTGTGCCAACTTTAGACAAGCTGCCTGAGCGCCGCCTGCTAAAAGGTTCGATTGGTCATGATGAGGGTCCCGATGGCATACCGGTAAACATTTTTGGTTATTCCGAAATTGCGTCCAAAGACGCCAAAGGCGGCTCACCAACAGTACAAATTGGCTATGTCAAACCTTACACCGCAGCTTGGCGCAGTGGCCTTACTGCTGGCGATAAAGTCTTGGCGACAAAAGTGCAGCTCCCGCAGGCTCTTTTGACCATTGAGCGAGGCGGTAAGCGCTATGGTTGCCTACTAGAAACAAAGCAGCAACTGCCAATTGGCCTGGTGGGCAAGGTAAACGAAAACAAGAGCGATGCTCAAATTCTCTCAGAGTATGCCATTGTCATGCTTATCGACAGTTCCGCTTCGATGCAAACCGCTGATTGCCCTGGCAACATCAGCCGCTGGCAGTGGTGCAAGGACCACATGAAAGACCTTTTCGTGGCCGACAATGCAGGCATCATGGGCAAACAAAGCAATGTCAGCATAATTACATTCGACTCTAACTATCGCAGCCATCGCAATTGCTCAACAGCACAGTTACCACAAATTTTTCAAGATAGCGAACCTTCCGGTGAAACCTTTATGGCGCCGGCTCTGACAGAGGCTTTTGCTCTGGTGCGCAATCAGCTCAATTACGGTAAACCGACAATGATAACAGTAGTTTCAGACGGTCGGCTCAACGACGCGGAGTCACTAAAGAAGGCCATCATTGCTCAAGTGAACAGCCTTTCTAAGCCTGAGCTGCTTTCCATTGTCTTTCTAGAAGTGGGCACTCCCGATAAACTGCTTAAAGAACTAGACAATGAGCTAGTAAAGCAGGGAGCCAAGACCGATATCATTACTGTGCTACCCTTCAGTCAAGCCACCAGCAAGGGTCTAGTGCATAGCCTGGCAGCCACAGTTCCAAAGCCCAAAGCCGCAGAGACAACTATCAAGGGCACGGTCACCATCATTTCCCCCGCCAAACCAACACCCCATCAGCAAGCGCCACTAGCGCAGCCAAATACAAACGTTCAGCCTAAAACTATTGTGCAACCACAGGCCAGGCCAAAGCCGCAGCCACCTATCAAAGCCCACCCAACAGGCACATCGCTAGAAGCAAAGGCTAATGCCCTGCCCCAAGAAATAGACGAAAAAGAGCAAGTGCTGAAGCGCAATGCCAACAGGACTTATCCATGAGAACATTGATAGCCTGGCCTGAAGAATAATTCTGGAGAAACGCAAATTGATAGCCGTTGCACAATTGGAACAAAGCGAATTAGAGCTAGATCAAGAGCTCGTGCGCCGAGAGTTTCCTGATTACGACTGCACTTATCTCAACACCGGCAGTTGCGGCCGCAAGCCAACTTCGGTGCTCGCTGCTATCAACGAGGGCTGGCAGAAGCTCAATATCAATCCAACCTATGCCACCTTTCTTGACGCTGAGCCAATGCAATCAGCTCGAGCTGCCTTTGCTAAATTGCTTGGCGTTGCGCCCCAGCAGCTGATTCTAACGCAGAATTCTACTCAGGGCTTGCAGTTGATCATGCACAGTCTCTTGCTCGAAGCCGGCGATGAGCTAGTTACCACCAATACTGAACACGGCAGTATCACATCAATTGCCAGACATCTTGGCGAAACAAGAGGAGTGCTTACAAAACGTGCGGATGCCGACCCCAAGCTTGGCAGTGAGGCCCTTTGCGCGGGGATACTCAATCTCATCACCACAAAAACCCGGCTAATTGTCGTCAGTCAGATTAGCTCTTACACCGGGTGGCGGGCCGATCTTCAGCACTTAGAGCACGAGGCTAAAAAGCTGGGAGTGCCAGTGTTGATAGATGGGGCTCACGCTATGGGGCAGCTAGCTGGTCCTGAGATTATTGGCACGAGCAGCCTCTGGGTTGGTTCTGCTCACAAATGGCTGGGCGGCCCCAATGGCACCGGAGTGAGCTATATAGCACCAGAAATGGTGCCATTACTCAAACCAATATCTGTAGGAGATCATTATTTTGATGCTCTTGAAACCGACACCAGGGACATAAGCCGATTCGAAAGCGGCGGCACTGCTGATGTAGTGCGCTGGTATGGCGTGATCAAAGCTTGTGAGCTGCAAGATATTATTGGTGCTGACAAAATTAGACGCAAACAATTTGCTCTGGCACAGTATCTGCGCGAAGAGCTTGAAAGAGCCTATCATCCTATATTTCGTTTACCGAGCTTAGCGGAAGCACCGGCCGCTGAAGCGACCGCTCTGGTTTCTTGCTACTGGCCAGCTGAACGGATCAGGGTGCCAGACTTGCGCGAAGCAATCTGGAGTAAATTTAAAATCTGGATACAACCAGATTTTCTCAATGCCAAACCCGGATGCGGCATACGAGTAGCCTGTCATTATGCCAATACTAGGGCCGAGGTAGATCGACTGCTTGAAGCCCTGGGTGAGTTTATTGAGCATTAAGGTGACGAAAACTCAAAAACCCTTACCGCTCACGCACCACACAACCGGTGACCAGATCTGGCACTGTTTGTCTTTTCTTGGCCGAGCCCAGCAATATGTGCAAAGCAGCGAAAGTGGCTATACATCCCAATGCTGTCATAGCCAATACTGAAGCAGTCGGTGCATCAAGGCGCATGCCATGCTTCAATATAGTGTTATAGAAATAGCTGTAAACCCCTACAAGAGCCAATATTGGCAAAAGTGAAAGCATAGTTTTGAAAACTACTTGCTCAGCCCGCACATTCTCGCCATCAGCATTTGTCACATACAAATTGAGCCAGAACTTGCCTAAAGTGGCCTGCACCGGCGACGCTTCGAAGGCTGCCTGATAACCGAGCACAGTCAACACGGCAATAATCGGCATACCGACATAGAAGAATTGCAGCATCAAATATGCCGCACCTGGGATAGGCAAGAAGGCCTTGGCCAGGGCGAAGAAGCTGATGAATTCCAAACCAAGCATTGAGGTAACTATGGTGACGTCAATGGTTTTAGCAAGCAAGCGCTTAAACATATAAGCGCGCAGGGCCCGCTTCTCTTGCTCGTGAACACTACTAGAATCTAACTTAGAAGAAAATCCACCAGTGGCAATAGCGCTGATTTTGGCTAGGGGGTCCCAACCACTTTTCTCTACGCCAGTTTCAAAATATTGACCACAGCTGCCGCAAGTTAAACGCCGTTCGATTGCTTTGGCGCCACAAGCGCCACAGGTCAAGTTTGCTAGATTTTCTAACTCGGTCTTTTCTATGGCAGCGATGCGAGCGGCCAGATCCGTCGCGCTGTTAACTGAACCACTAATTACAGAAGCAGCATTCATAGATGGAATATCTTTGGTGGTCTTGCGAGACAAATCTATTGTGCCGCTAGGAGCTTTTATCCTCTTGGGATTCTCTTCTGTGATGCGGCCAATAGTTTTCGCCAAAGAATGATTAACCTGTTTTGCCTTGCCGTTATAAGATTGGTTATATGAAGCGGAGCTGGCTGCCGCTTTCGTTTGATTTGTGTTGTTGTTAATTCCGTTATTCACTGTATTCACAGCCTACTTTCTGAATCTTTGAACCTTTCCGACCGCTAGTTTTTGAGCTAATTCCTTCCGTACCTTTCTGTACATATCGAGTACTTTTTGCTTCTAAATTTTTGCTGTCTGGAATGCCAAGATATTAACGCCATCCCATAATTAGACCCGCTAAATTTAACATCCTTTAATCTTAGGATCAAATCCCCCTCCCCGTCAGCCTTTTAGACCGTATAATCCCAAAACTGCAATTTCCTGGAGCGCTTTTCAATATGGCTGACGTTCTTTGTCTTGGTGAAATTCTTGTCGATTGGGTCTGCACCACAGTAGGGGCCGAGCTGGACAAAGCTCAGCACTTTACCAAGGCAGCCGGCGGCGCCCCCGCTAATACGGCCGTAGGCCTGGCTAGGCAGGGAATCAGTACTGCCTTTATCGGACGCACATCAGATGATGCCTTTGGCCGCTGGTTGCGTTCGATTCTCGAAGACGAAGGCATAAACGTTGATGCAGCCATCCTCGACCCTGCTGCGCAGACGAGAATGGCCTATGTGGTCACTACCGCCACAGGCGATAGAAAACTAGCCGAATTCTCCCGCATAGCCTGCGCTGACACCAAATTACAACCGAACGATCTGAAGCAGCATTTGTTTGCTCAGGCCAGTGTTTTACACTTCGGCTCAATCTCGTTAATTGAAAGCCCAGCTGCTGAAGCCACAAAAAAAGCAGTTGAGCTAGCCCGCGCTAGCAAGCTACTTGTTTCTTATGATCCCAATGTACGCATCAGCCTGTGGCCTTCTAAAGAGACTTGCAAGCAGACCATTCTCAACACTCTCAACTGGGCCGACGTTGTCAAAATCAACGAAGACGAGCTTGAATTCCTCACAGGTTCCCGCGAATTTGCCGCTGCCGATGCCCTTCGCGCTGAGCACGACCTACCAATGCTGATTATTACTCTTGACTCGCGGGGCTGCTATTTCGCCACCAAAGAAGGCGGTAAGCAAGTACCAGGCTTCCAAGTTGAGCTAGTCGAAGCCACCGGTGCTGGCGACGGTTTTAACTCTGGCGTTATCGCTGGCCTGCTGCCTTACATTAAGAATGCTCCTGACCGCAGAGAAGCTCTGCTGGCTCTTGATCATGCCAAACTCTCTGAAATAGTTCGCTCAGCTAACGCTATCGGTGCCATCACCTGCACAAAGGCCGGAGCCATCCCAGCTTTGCCCCACACAGAAGAGATTGCCACCTTCATGCAAAAGATGTCTGTTAAGAACTGAACATAGCCCTAAGCCCGGAACACTAAGCACTAATTCTCAAGAAGCTGACGCTAACTCTAATGAGCGTCAGCTTTTTTGTTGGCAACATTAACAAACAATCAATTGCGTCTGCCCCAGGGCACGACGTAGGTTGTCATTATCTCCCAATCTTCCTCTCCCCTCAAACCCATAGCGCCTTTAGAAAAACCCAGCCAGTACTGCTCAATCAGCAATGAACTTTTGAAGTCTAGCTTCATCGACCGAGCTGGCCTTTGCCAACTCTGAATCGATAGACGCTTTGTCTGTTCATGAATGTTTTGGTGCGCATTAACCTGATTTGTCTCCTCGTCGTGACCTCCCCGGGATTGTCTTTATCCCTCGGCTTCACTCCTTGGTTTCAAACACTTGATTTGTTTCCTCGTCGTGGCCACCCCCGGGCTTCGTCATCCCTAGGTTTCCACTCCCTGGATTCAAACATTCTTTCGTCACCAACTTGTCTCAGCATAGGTTCACACCTGTGTTTCTCCCATCCGGGCTGGAGAGCGAGACAAGCCAACATAGCCCAAAAACAGTCATCAAAAGGAGCACTACCATGCGTATGGATCAGTACATCGGCCTCAACAAGTGGGCCCAAGAGAGAGTTTCGCAGTCGCAGGTTGTCCGCGAGGTCGGCGTTCGCATTCTTTCCGATGGAAAGGTCGAGCAGTTCGATCGTACCGGCCCTGTGGCCCTCGTCGTCAAAGAAGTGATTGGTCACATCCCCGGAGTCTGGAAGGACCACGTCGCCGACCTGCATCGTTACACGATGCCCAATGGTTCGGTGTTCGAGGAGTTCGTTCAGGCCGAACCGTGGAGTGGCGGACCGTGCTATCACATCGCCCTGAAGAACAAGAAGGGTGCGGTGGTGCGGCAGTCGCTTTGGACCGATGAGGAGTTGGGGAACGCCTAAGTAAGGCGGGGGGAGGGAATTGGGAGCTTTGCTTCCTCTAATCCCTCCCCTTTTTGCACACTAATACGATATTCTATAGTATTAGTACTATTGTATTCGCCGTCAAGAGCCTATAATGGCAAAGATGTGTCAGTAACCGGAGCAGAAATCGTGATGTCTAAAATCGACTCGGCCAAAACTACCCTGGCATTGGGCTTAGCCTTAGGCCTATGTGGCAGTGGCTCTCTCGCTCTGGCTGAAACAGTCAATTATCCGCAGACCAGCAAAACCACTACTTATGGTTCGACTACAGCGGTCACTTCTAAGAGTTCCGGCGCCGGTTCAACCACTACAACTTCAACAACCAGCACGACCACAAGTGCAACTGGCGGCAAAGGCACCACTGCCAGTACCGACCTCGTAGCGCTACAAGGGCCAACCCAAGTAGTCCACAATGGTAAGGGCTGGAAGGAAAATCCATGCTACATCAATATTAAGCAAGGTCAAGATGTTCTACCTTTGACCATGACAGTCAACAATGGCGTCAACGGCACAGCCAAGGTTACCGGTGTGCGCATTACTCTAAACGGTCGCAAATTGGCTGACGAAAGCTATTTCAGAGGCAGCGATAAGTTCTCTATCGATATGTCCGGCTTACTTTCGGCTGGTGACACCCAAATGGTTATTCAAACCTTTGGCCCAAGTGGAGCTGCTATAAGCTGGGTTTTGACCACTGGCAAAATCAAAGTATCTGATATCAAACCGGAGTCTGGCGCCGTTGGCGACAAGATGACTATTAGTGGCAAAAATTTGCCTAAACAAGTTAGCGCTTATAAGCTTTTCGTTGGCAACCAGCCAGCCACGATCAAGTCAGTAACTGACAAACAAATAGAATTTATTGTGCCTTCAGGCCTGACTGGTGAGAAGCAAACTGTAACTCTGTATATTGCTGGCGTAAAGTGCGATCCACTTTACTTCAAGACCAAGGCAGCGCCTGTTATCACAGGGGTGGACATGCTTGAAGCTCCTCCTTCCAGCCCGATTGTAATAACCGGTAAAGGCTTCTCGACCAAAGCTTCAGAAAACACCGTACAAGTCGGTGGCGCCACTTGCCAAATCACCTCTTGTTCGGCTACTCAAATTACAGCCATTATTCCTGAGTCTATTCAGTGCCCACAGCGAGACATTCCTGTCACGGTTAAAACCAATGGCGTTGACGCTAAAGGCACAGTAACTATGTCTGTAACCATGCGTACTATTAGAGGCGGCGAGTTTCTTCAGTAAGTTCAATCATCAAAAGCTTCAGCGAAATCGGCCCTTAACCGTTCACCGGATTAAGGGCCGATTTCAAATTCGCCGGTCATTCTGGAAGCGACAATTTTGTTGTTCGTAGCGGTTATTTTAGTTTTGCCGTTAGGCCTGTTGTTTGTTTTGCCAGCTATTGTTGCTCGAGCCACATCAAAATAGCCCGGGGGCTCGTTATCGAGCGCAACAGCTAGCACGCGCTCCGCTAGGGTCATGCTATAGCCCAAGCCATGCCCATTGCAGCCAACAGCAAAGTGTACAGATGGTAAATGAGGCAGGGCACCGACTAGAGGCAAGCCATCATGAGTAAAGGCCATTGGTCCAGACCAGCGATATTCAATGGCAATTCCTGCCAATTCAGGAAAATGGTCTTTGAGATAGTGCTCTAGAGCAGTTTGCACCGGCTTAGTCACTAGATCGGCGTAACCGCTCTCTTCTTCTAAAAATGACTGTCTGCAGCCGCCCACTACCAAACGACGGTCAGGCAGTTGGCGAAAATATTCCCAACCATAATTGGCATAGCAAAGGCCGTTCAATATTTTCTTCTTCAGCGGGGCTGTGGCTAACATTTGGCCGCGAGCGGGTTGAACTTTGTCAAGAAAGAATGAGTCAAAGCCGGGAGAGTAAGCATTAGTTGCCACAATCACCTTATCGCAAATGACAGACTGGCTGCTGGCTGTAATAGTAATACCAGAGCCACTACTTTCGATTAACCTGACGCTTTCTTGCTCTAGCACTCTAGCATCGCTTACAGAAAGGAGAGCACGCACAAACTTAACCGGATTGATACCAAAGTCGCAGGCATTATACAGGGCGCCATAGAAACCTCGATCAAGGGGATCTTGAGCGATCAAGTCAACTTTAAAACCGTCCTCATGCATCAATTGACAGCTGCGCGACAGCTCTTCTAGCTCTTCTAACGAGCAAGCAAGCAGATGAGAGCCAGCGTGATCGTAGTCAATATCGACGTTGTGACTTTCCACAAACTCTTTAATCAGGGCCTGATTGCGCTCACCTAGGCCATAAATATAGCGCGAGATCTCGCGACCATATTGAGCCACACAGGAATTATAGTGAGTGTGAATGCCGCGCAAAACAAAGCCACCATTGCGACCAGAGGCGCCGCTAGCCACCATACCTGCTTCTAAAACTACAACTTTTAAATTACGACGCGCGGCCAGGTAAGCACACGCAGCTCCGACCACGCCACCACCAACGATGGCAATGTCGGCTCTAACCGCTGGCTTGCTCAGGTCACCTAGCTGAGGGCGGTTATCAAGCCATACCGGTACTGTCATGATAGTTTCATTGTTTGAAGCTAGTGCTCATGAGAATTGAAAGCCAACTATAATGAGTTGTCGAACTTAGTGACGCCATCAATATTTTGCCCAAATCTACCAAAGAAAAACCATGACCTTACCTGAACTAAAACGTGAAATTGAAGCTATTGCCGAGCGCCTGACGAAAGTCGGCGAGTATCTTTGACCTAGACGATTTAAGACAAGAGCTGAAATCACTCGAAGAAGAAACCCTCAGACCTGACTTTTGGAACGATCAAAAAGCATCGCAAAAAGTCTCACAGCGAATGAGTCGGCTGAAAAGCCAAATCGAACAGCAAGAAAATTGGCAACGGCAGCTTTCTGATTTGCAGGTCTTGCTTGAACTTTGTCAAGAAGAAAACGACGAGTCGGTGGTCGAAGAAATCTCTGCTATCTTGACAAAATTGGACAAAGAACTGACCAGCTTTGAACTGACAAGACTTTTGGGCGGTGAATATGACGATAGCTCCGCTATTGTCACGATTAACGCTGGAGCAGGCGGAACAGATGCTCAAGACTGGGCAGAAATGATGCTGCGCATGTATTTGCGCTGGAGCGAGAAACGCGATTTCAAAGTGGAGTTGCTGGATCAGTCAGCCGGAGAAGAAGCAGGGCTGAAGAGCGTCACATTCAGAGCAGACGGCCCTTATGCCTATGGTTATTTCAGCTGCGAGAAGGGTGTGCACCGACTAGTGCGCAAATCACCTTTCAAGCAAGGCAATGATTCGAGGCAAACCTCATTTGCCGCAGTAGAAGTTTCACCGCTTATGAACGATATTGATTCGGTCATCGAAATTCGCGACGAAGACATTGAAGTTGGCACGATGAGATCTGGTGGAGCAGGCGGACAAAACGTCAACAAAGTTGAGTCAGCCGTGCGAATCGTGCACAAAGCGACTGGAATAGCTGTGAAATGCCAACAGGAACGCAGTCAACTGCAAAACAAGGCCCTGGCCATGGAGCTTTTGCGCTCCAAGCTACTGGCTATTAAACAGGCGGAAAGAGAAGAAGAGTTGGCCAGAGTAAAAGGGGTGAATGTGCCCGCTACTTTTGGCAACGCCATTCGCTCATATGTTCTCGATGACCGTTTAGTAAAGGACCATCGCACTAAGTGCGAGACCCCCCAGGTTGAAGACGTTCTCAATGGCGACCTAGACCAATTTGTCGAATCATATTTGCGCTATAAAGCTGTAGAGCGGAACTAGAAAATCCACCAATAGCCTGATTCCTAAGGGTATCTTTTAAGCCACACTTCACGCTAGCTGTGGCAGAAAACTTAGGCTAACTTGCGCCCGAAGTCTCAGGCCCATTTTTTAATAATTATCAGTCAAACGAATATCTTTTAGACTTCCTAACAACCCTGCTTAGCCTTGTCTATTCAGGGTCTGCGAGATTATTCAGAAAACCTTAACAGGGCATAATGTCAAGCATCGAATAACTAGGCAAAGTAGGCCG
>LNEX01000503.1 GCA_001464165.1 bacterium Ga0077546 | reverse complement strand
CGGTCATGGCCTCGAAGGCGACTTTAACCGTATGGGCACTTCTGCTTTTTCAAGCCTTATGGGTGAAGCTGTAGCATCGCCACTGGTGACAGTAATTGACGATGGCACGATGCAAGACCGCCGTGGCTCTCTTAATTTTGACGATGAAGGAACAGCCACCGGACGCACTGTTCTTATTGAAAATGGCGTATTGAAAAACTATCTGCAAGACAAGAAGAATGCTGGCCTAATGAAGTCGGGTGTGACTGGCAATGGCCGCAGGCAAGATTACCGCTACGCGCCCATTCCCCGCATGACCAATACCTATATGGCTGGTGGTGAGTCTACGCCCGAAGAGATAATCGCCTCAGTTAAATATGGTTTGTATGCGGCTAATTTTGGTGGTGGTCAAGTCGATATTACCAATGGCAATTTCACCTTTAGTGCTGTGGGAGCTTATCTAATTGAGAATGGCAAAATCACCCGCACTGTTAAGGGGGCGACCTTGATTGGTAACGGGCCGAAGGCTTTGCACAACGTCACCATGGTAGGCAATGACTTATCACTCGATCGCGGTATCGGTACTTGCGGCAAGGCTGGTCAAGGTGTGCCAGTCGGTGTGGGCATGCCCACTATTCGCATTAATGGTGTCACAGTTGGTGGCTCGCAATAATGACTAGTAGCAAAAATAATTTAATTCCTATAGCCCAATTTGTCATACAAGAGGGCAAGCGCCTCGGTGCAACCGAATGCGATGTGCGCATCTCTAATTCTAATTCGGTTGATACAGGTGTGCGCCTAGGCGAAGTTGAGACCCTTGAAGGGGCCCGCAGCCGCAGCCTGCAGTTTGAAGCCTATGTGGGCAAAAAGAGCGCCTCTACCTCAACATCTGATTTGCGCCGACCGGCTCTGACCGAACTGGTTCGCACTACTATTGCTATGGCCAGCGCTTCTGAAGAAGACCCTTTTGCCGGATTGCCTGAAAAAAAATACCTAGCTAAGAAAATACCTGAACTTGGTTTGACAGACGGTGCTATTGCAAAAATAACCACTGAAGAAAAAATACAAATGGCTCTAGCGGCTGAGTCTGCTGCTCGCGGCTACGACAAGCGTATAACTAATTCGCGCGGGGCTAGCTTTACTGATTGGAGCGGATCGACTGTCTACGCCAATTCCCATTGATTTATTGGTACTTACAGCAGCACTCATTGTTCTATAAGTGCTGCTGTGGTTGCCTCGCAGGACGACCAAATGCAGGTAGGAGGCTGGTCTTCTGGGGCTTTGAGCTTTAACAAGCTGGAGTCTCCTGAGCAAGTTGGCATTACTGCAGCTAAGCGCGCTCTGCGTATGTTAGGGGCGAAAAAAGTTAAATCGCAAGTAGTGCCGGTGGTGTTTGATCCGCTTATGGCTGCTCAGCTATTGGCGCAGTTTGTCGGTGCTACGGCTGGTTCTCATGTCTACCGTAATAGTTCTTTTTTAGCTGGAAAAATCGACCAGATGGTTGCTAGTGAAGCTGTCACTATTATCGATGACCCGCTGATGATTGGTGGCTTAGGTTCGCGCCCCTATGACGGCGAAGGTATGCCAGCATTGAAGCGAACATTGGTGGAAAAGGGCAAGCTCAACACCTACTTGCTCAGCAGCTATTCTGCCCGCAAACTCAGCACCACTCCTAATAGTGGCAGCACTGGCAATTTATATTTTAAGCCAGGCACGCTTACTCCTGAAGAAATTATTGCTTCGGTGGGCAACGGGCTTTATCTAACAAGTGTCTCTGGGCCTGGCTTTAACGTTGTTACTGGCGATTATTCCCGGGGCGCCTCTGGTTTGTGGATAGAGAACGGTGAGCTGACTTTTCCTGTGGAAGGCATCACCATTGCTGGCAATATGCTCGATATGTTTACCAATATCGATGCCGTC
Source organism: bacterium Ga0077546 (assembly GCA_001464165.1). The sequence continues at coordinate 7,439 of LNEX01000503.1, read as the reverse complement.
GGCGATGATTTGATTTTCCGCTCGAGCACTGTTTCTCCGACGATCAAGATTGCTTCGATGATGGTGGCCGGGGAATAGATTTACTGTCCGTGCAAGTCTTTGCCTGTATAGTGCTTCATCGCACTATTGGCACCTGACCATATAAAGGCACCACCGCAAGCAACAGCTCCAAGGCTAGCTGCACCAATTAATGGCAAAGGCAGCTCCGCCCACGCCTAACATTGCTTGTACGCCGCTGTCGCCTGGGTGATGCTTGATGTAATTTCCGACGGTGCCCAGGGCTTCCGTGCTCGATTTTTGCTCTTTGACAATGGTAGACATTGTCTCTCTGTAGGCATCTTGCCAGAGATGTGCGCTAGGGTGCGATCCACAGTTTTCTTGCTCGTCGATTCTACTAAGTTTTTCTTGTCTAACATATTCGCGATTGTCCATTTGCTTTTTTATCCTTAATTCTGACTTTGTGTCTTCAGCCGATTGACTCTTTTAGATTAGTGGGGGAGTCGGTACGAATAAATGTGCAATTGAACAGTCTTTTCAACAGGAGGACTGTTGGCGGTTTGTTTTCTCGGCTAGAATGACAGTAAAGGAAGCAATGGGCCAATGCGCGAGCATCAGATCGTAGTCAATTTGAAAGCACAGCAGTTTGAACAACTGCAGAAACTGGCGCGGGAACGCGGTTTCAAGTCTGTTAGCGCCTATGTCAAGCAAAAAGTGCTCGAACTTGCCATGGGGATTGACTCAGAAAGCGGAAGCTATGGTCAAGCCATTGGTGAACAAATTTCTTTGGCCTCCGCACCAGTGTTGGCTGACCTAGATCGCATTCACAATGAGCTTAAATCTTTCCTTGACGAGCTTTCTGGCCCGACCGAACTGCCCAATTCAAATCAAGAAAAGACTTTGCCGTGGCTGCTCCTGATGATGATTTTGACTGGGCCCCAGGTGGTGGCTCTGGTTTTTCAACAGCCGCTTACACCAACAGCCTAGGCGCCAGCGCCACATCTGGTTTGGGAAGTGGCCCAGCTGTCGGTAATGTGGTTGGTTCCGCTGCTTCAAGCCTCGATATTGGCACTGGCGCTAACGATTTTCAAGAAGCTAGCGATACTAGCACTTTGCCCCAAGTACTGCCTTCGAGCAATCTGGGCGGTTTTGGCTACGGCCTTGGTAAATATTCTTCCTTCGGTGGCATCGGCAGTGGGGCTGCTTCCAGTGCTCGTTTCAGCACTCCATTTAATGCTGGCGACAGGCTGAGTGGGTACCGCGACATCATGGACGACATGGAAGAGCTGGCAGATCGAGCTTTTGCCATTTCGCCTCGGCTTGGCGCCCTTGATGAAAGCGTTGAAGACGAGCCAGCTGAGGCCAGTCGTGGTCGGCGCAAGTCAGAAGCAAATCTAAGCGAATCGGTTGAATTAGATGAGCAAGGCGCAGCTGAGTTAGAGGCCTCTGCTTATGAAGACTCGGCTGATTATTATGACTCTGACTACGATTATGCTGAACAGGAGTTGAACCCCGAGATAAACTTAGACCTGAAATCTGATCTTGACCTAGGGGGAGCCGCAACTGCAGGCGCCTTACCTTCTTTTGTTGAGCCAATTGCCTTAGATAAATTGCTGACACCTGAGCAATTAGAGGAGGAAGACGCTCAAGATAAATTGAGCGCCAAAGAAGCCAAGAAAGCTCAGGGTGAGGCGCAAAAGCGCGCTGACTTGGCTGGTGCTGCTGTTACTGATTTCTCGCCAGAGGCCGCCGGTGAGCAATCTGGTGTTGGTAGTGAGGCGGACAAGTCAGAAGAGAAAGCAGCAGAGAAGCCACGGGCTAGGCGCCGCTCTAACAAGCTATTCGATGAGCCAATGCTACCGCCTCCTGATGAAATTGATCAGGCTGTGGAGCGAAAGCCGACCTTTGTGCCCCCGCCAGCTCCGCTGCCGCCTAGAGTGAGTCAGACCAATATTCCAGCTATGTCAGCGGAAGAGGCTGCGGCCATGGAAAAGGCAGCAGCTCTGGCCGCCGCAGCTGCAATCGAAGACGACTTACTGAGCGAATTACTGGATGGCAATTTGACTCAGCAGCGTGACGAGTCGGCTCCCAATCCATTTGCCGTTTCGCTGTCGTTCGAGCTAGAGGCAACGGCGGTGGCAACTAATGATGTGGTCGGACCGGTGGGAATGTTAGCCGATCAGTTGGCTAGCCTGGATCAGCTAACTAGCTTGGACCAGCTAACTAGCTCGGAACCCCACGTTAAACTGGAAGAGCATACTAATTTGGAAGAACAGACTCCACTGGGACAAATGGCTATGGCGGCTGAAGCGGCTTTGCATGAGGCTCCTAACGGGGCTGAAGACAGTGCTGCTGGCCACAGTGCTAGTGTCGGCCAAGCTGCCAATACTTCTGACTCAGCTAGCAATTCGGGATCCTTAGGGTCCGTGGGTACGACTTCTGCCGATTCTGGAGAAGAAACCTTAAATCCATCTACTTTCAGTGGGACTCCTCCCCCAAAGAGACGTCGAACATGAGAGTCCTCGCATTGTTTAGCTCCCCTTGAAACCATATTATCTTTTCAGATGCAGCGATGCACTTGACTGATTTCCCCTCAGTCGTTGAATTAAGCGGTTGTCAAGATAATTAATCGCCTGGCGTGGTATATAGATTTTGCGATAAGGAATTTCATCATGGTTCAACATCACGGCGAATCGCCCGAGAGAAATAACAATGTTGAAGGTATGCAGGGCAACGAGATGGTCGAGCGCCGTGCGGCCTCGCGCATTTTAGATGAACAAAGCCTGCCGAAAATTGATCTTAGTGTTGAAAGTGACACTGGCGCTAGTTTGTTGAAACTGGCCCTCACTCCTGAGCGGCATCCTCAAGGCGTGCCTGGCTTCCATATGGATTCAATCACCCGTCTTGCAGAGCAGAGTGAGAGAGTGTCTAAAGGCTGCAGTGCTGAAGACCTTGTGAAAATGATGGATAACAATACTTATTTGATGCAAGCTGCTCAGATGAGAGTTGAGCGATTGATGCAAACAAGTCAAAGAGCCAGTCTTGCCTCTGTTGTCGATGGAGAGCAGTTGCGCTTTTCGTAGGGTTGGAACGCCTGTAGAGCAAGGCTAGAAAAAGCAAAGAACAAATTGAAAGCATTTAAAAAGGCCGTCACCGTGACGACCTTTTTTTCGCCTGAGAAATGGGCGAAGTACTAATGAAGACGACTGATTTAGGCCGAAATCAGCCTGGGGGCTCACAATTAATTAGCTTGCCGGTAAAACCCGATATAAGGTTATGGGTCAAGCTGAGAGTAAAGTGATGGCCAAAGTAGAAGCAGAACAATTACTAAAAGAAGATACTTTTGCAGATGCTGTGAAAGTTGAGCCTGCTAATCAGCTCAATCTACTTAGCGAAGTTGCATCGGGAATGTCCCATCCTGGTGTGCTCTCATTGAGTGACAGTGCCACGCAAACGACTTTGCAAACTTCAATGGTGCCGGCATTTGAAATTTATGATTTAGCGCAGACAAAAACAATTGTGGGCTTGGATGGTGCTGCAACAGTTAGACCTATAGGCACTAGCCAATTCAGACCTGATTCGAAAGTCGATGAGGCTCTTCAGTACTACACTGTCAGTCAACTTCTTGAGCTGCCACCGAAAAAACTGCCTCATAATTTCATTCTTCAGGCTGAGTTTGGGGCTTCCCCTCAAGCTGAACTCGATAGGTTTAAATCAAGCTATGACAAAAAATATGGAGTGTCACTGGGCTGGGCGGCTGAGCTGAGCGCTGACACGGCCAAAACTAACTTAGCATTTTCGTCAGAACATTCTCAAAGACCAGGAATTGCTCAAGTTTTCGATCTGCCTCAGCCTCAACCTAGATTAGCGGCCAGTGACAAAAACTCCACCTGCACTAAACAAGTTGATCAGAGAATTGAAAACGAAAGATTGGGTTTGCCAGCAGATGCCTCTGAAGCCAGTCGATCTAGTCGCAAGACGGAATTACTCTACAAGCTCGATGAGAATATTCGGCCCGAGAGAGCAAATGAAATTCTGAATGCTCGCCTTTATGGCCTAGACGAATCATTAACTGCTGAAGAAATAACAAAACAGACTAATCATCCGGCGCACAAAAGATGGATTGAAGTATTGCAGATAGCCCCAGATTCATCGACAGAGCAGATTCTGCAGGCCCAACGAAAGCAAAAAGAGGAGTATGCAGCCGGCCTAGAAGGTCAAGCAAAAAAAGATGCAGAACAAACTATGCTCACTTACTGGAACGCTATTGCACTAGGCCTGCCTAATCCTGAGCAAGCCACACCTGAGCAAGTAAATCCCTTGATTTCGGAACTGCACCGGCAAGAGGACACTATTGCCATGGGTCTAGACCCAGATACTTCTTTGATTGATATTTCTTACGCGCAAATGATAAGGCAGATGGGCCTCAGTCCAGATACTAGTCGCGAAGATATCGAAAGAATTCGTAGGGCTCGTGAACTTCGCCTTCCTGATGAGGCTAGTATTGAAGAAGTGAATGAGCTTGAAGCCAATTGGAATCAGCGAAAAGAGCAATTAGAACAAGACTGTCAGAATTAGGGGTCTGAGGTCGCTCAATAGCTGCTGGGCTAATCTTTTAAAAGCGGCAATCGAAAGACTACTGTAGTACCTTCGCCAGGCTTAGAAGTCGCCCAAATTTGTCCGCCGTGAAGTTCAACAATAGCCTTGCAGATTGATAGTCCTAATCCGGAGCCTCCTTTAGCAAGTAGATCAGACGCCTCAACTTGCTGATATCGTTCAAAAACTTTGTCGAGCATCTCTTCTGGAATGCCCCGACCAAAGTCTTTTACACTTATTTCCATTTCCCCCGCATTGTCCTTACAAGATCTTGCGCCGATGAGCACCTCTCCCCCCGGTTTGGAATATTTGATTGCATTGCAGACCAAATTGACGAGAACTTGCACGATACGTTCAGCATCAACGAAAATTTCGCAGTCGCTGTTCTGCCAGGCAAGCGTCACAGACTTTTCGGTAGCCATGGGTTCTGTGATTTCCTCACAGAGCTGAAACAACTCTTCAATTAGCACCAGTGATCGATTTAGGGTAAATTGCCCATGGCGAATTTTCTCGATGTTGAGAAAATCGTTGATTAGATTAATCATTCGAGTGCCTGCGATATCAGATTTTTTCAGCATCGCAATAGCGCTGTCGGGCAGTTCTCCTGCGGCTCCGCTTTGCAGCGTTTTGCCAATGTTTTTCATGGCTGTCAGAGGGGTGCGTAAGTCATGTGTCACCATGGCGATAAAATCCTGACGCGCTTGCTCTGCCTTTTTCAAATCATTTGCCATGATATGGAAGCTCGTGTCAACTTCTCCAATTTCATCCGCTCCTGTATCAGGGGCATGAAGTGGCTGCCCATGCGCAATGCGCGCAGCATTATTGGCTAGTAACGAGAGACGAACCGTGATGCGGCGAGTTAGTACAAAGGCGATCACTGAAAAAATAACAATATTTCCAGCGGCCATACCAAATAGAGCTTGTCTTAATTTTTGCCTTTCTAGAACGACTTGCTCGTGCGCCTCTGCACGGATGCTTGCAGTTTGTCGGCCGAGATCGATTAACTCGTCAGAAAGAACTTCGTAAACTTCGAACTTAATGCTTCGAAGCTCCCGGCATAGACTAACGTATTCAACGCGATTTCCGGCAACAAGAGCTTGAGAGGCTCGAGACCAAGAACTTTGCACACGAGAAAACAAATCTCTGAGACGCAGCGCCGGTCCATGAAATTGCTGATCGCCTTTGGTCAATTCGACCAACTTATCGACATGCTGAATCATCGCAGATACGCTGGAATCTGATACCCCATTCGGCCCGGTATCAATAGTTGTGCGCCAATCTGATGCGCTGTGACTAACTTTAAAAGCGGTAGAAACGATGGCGCTAATCTCATCGCTCACGAGACGGTAATGCTCAGCCTGCTCAGCTTCTTTTTCTGCGTCGATAGCAAATTTGGCCAGCATGCACACGCAAGCCAACTCAAAAACAAGCGGCAAGGTTACCAGAGCGATTACCTTAAAAGTTAGCGAAAACCTTAATTGCATTATGCTCTACGCAGTAAATTGGAACTTCATGTTGTCTTTGGTCATATAATATACAGTTTTTTTGCACCAGTGAGTTGTATAGTCAATTGGTGGTTTTTCGTGTCAGAATAATCGGCAATGGCAAAAATTCTCTACGTTGAAGACGATGCAGAGCTTCAGTACTCCGTGGCACTACTTCTAAGAGCCGAGCGGCATACCGTTGAGGCTGTTGAATTTGGCCAGGAGGCTCTCGATAGGCTTGCCTATGCCCAATTTGATCTGATTATTCTCGACATCAATCTAGCAGACCTGAATGGGAAAACTGTTTGCAGTGAGTATCGCAGAGGTGGTGGAAAAACACCGGTACTGATGCTGACAGGAAATGGCGAAATAATTGATAGAACAAGCGGATTAGATTCGGGCGCAGATGATTATCTGACTAAGCCTTTTGATAGCCGGGAGCTATTGGCACGCGTTAGAGCACTGCTGAGACGGCCAATAGATACTGCTCTCTCAAACACACTTCGCCATGGATGTATTGAGCTTGACACGATTACCCGCAAAGTGTCTCGAAATGGAATTGAAGTGTTCATGCAACCGCGTGATTTTGAATTGTTGGAATTGCTGATGCGACATCCGACACAAACATTCAGTAATGACGCCTTACTTGATCGAGTTTGGCATGTAGATGACGAGGCCTCACTAAACGCGCTGCGTTCATCAATTAAGCGTATACGCCAGAAAATTGGTGATACCAATGGTGATATCATTGAAAATATCCCAAAAGTAGGTTATCGCATGCGCCAGGGGTGATCGTAGTGGGCTAATCTGCCATAAACACCTTGTATTGGGCAGCAGTGTATGCAGTATATGTTGAGTCGTTCGAACCACTGTTCATCCATTCTTTTATGGCGTTTATCATTTTGGCAGGCTGATCTTGGGCAGGACTTCCCTTACTAGATGCCCTCCGAGTTCCACTTTCTAAATGCTCAAGCGACTTGATTGACTGAATAGTGCAGATTAGGCAGATTCAAATTTGTAAGCCAATCATTGCATTGGGCATGTGAAATCATTTTTGATTGAATACCAGTTTGTATTCTCAGCGCTATTCTTAATTCCGATGCTGTAATTTTTTTTCTATGCACCAGTACTTGGCCGAGAAGTTCATCGTTGTCTAGTCCGCATTCCAATGCACTTAGAAGTTCATTTAAATTGACCAGACCAGCCTGCAAAAGCAGATAGCCTAGCCGTTGTCGTTCAGTATTCAGGTTGGTCACCGCCGGCCTGTCGCCAGTAATGCTTTGCTCATTGCAATCGAACAAAGCCTGGCGCACTGACAGTTCTCTTCGTTTGATTTGCAAGACTATTTCGAGCGTTTCCTGC
>LNEX01000502.1 GCA_001464165.1 bacterium Ga0077546 | reverse complement strand
CGGTCACTGCTGCAACTTTCTACCAGCAAAAAATCACCAAATTCTCGCGCTTTTGGGCCTGGGCCCCACGCTTGAATTCTTTTTTGCTCGCCCAAAATGATCAATTCAGTTGCTCGTGCGGGCGTTCCCCTGGGTGGAGGACCTTGACCGGCCTCTCGCCTGAAGTAAAAAACCAAACAGGAACATCATCATGTCAAACAACCGCAAATTCGCCATCGCTATCCTCGTTGTCTGGGTGGCAATTCTCATTGCTCTGCCTGCCTGGGCCATGAGCGATACCTTCCCCACCTTCTATCAGGAAGGTCTGAGCAAGGGCTTGGCTGGCTATCAGTCCATCTTCTACGCTCTCAAGCTCTCTGGCGCAGCTGCCAGCTGGATTCAGATTCCCCTGATTTTCGGCAACTTGCCGGTGGCGCTGTTGTTCAAGTATCTCTGGAAGCGCCCTGCAGCCTAACCAGCTGAAGCGCTATCTGGTTTTTTCTCGTAGAAAAAATTTGCTCGCAGTAACGTTACTAAGAAGACATAACTTATGAAAAACCACATAGCCAATGTGCTTGATCTCGAGCTCAGCTGCTATCCCGGAGGAGTTTTCCCTTCGGATGAGCGGCAGGAGATTATCGAAATCGGCCTCACAACAGTTGACCTGGCCCGGATGAAAGTCCTCAAGGTCAGGAGCATTCCTATCATTCCAACCATGTCTAGCATCAGCCCGTTTTGCACCGAGTTGACCGGCTGGACAGAAGAAGCGCTCAAGCGCCAGGGCTGTGAATTCACCGAAGCTGTGCGCCGCCTCACTGAAAAGTATGGCAGTCGCAATCGCTTGCTGGTGTCTGATTCGGCTGGAGATCGCAAAGCCCTCGATTGGCAATGCGCACTCTTCGGCTTGGCTTCGCCCTTTGGTGAAGATGAGCTCAATGTTTCAGTGCTCTATTCTATGTTCACTGGCGACTTTCGCAATGTGAAACTGGAAGAAAAGCTCAATCGCCTTGGTCTCGCTTTCGAAGGTGTGCCGCACCGTGCCGACGTTGATTCGCATAACATTGCCAGGCTCATGATTGAGCTGAGCACTGCCAGGCTCCGTCGTTAGAATCCTAAATTAGGCAGGCAAAATAAGGCTATATGCCGCATCAATCGGCTCGTAAAAAGTGCTGGCCGGCAAGGGATGATAACAGCTGCGGCTGTATCTTCCCTTGTCGGTTTGGCTCTTTTTCTTTATGACCTGCTTTATTATATGTAATCATATTTCTATTATAGAAAGTCATAGATATAGTCGAAAAAAATTCCCAGAGAGAAAGTCTGAATCACTTGTCGGTTTACACCGAATGATTCAAACCTTCCTCTGGGAACTCAAAATCCGGCAATCTAAATTTTAGTTTGCTGCGTATTAATTCAGCAATGCCGTTTTTTGATTACTTCTTCTTGTCTGCCTTGGCTTCGTCATCGTTCGTCTTGCAGTCCGGAACCGGAACAATGCAGACTTCGCTGACGGGCTGGAAGATCTTGACCAGACCGGCCAGGATGAAACCAGCAATGAAGCCGCCGATGTGAGCCCACAGAGCCACACCGCCACCGCTGACCGAACCAATTGACTCAAGCACACCGGAGATCTGCATCACGAACCAGCCAACCAGGAACCAGTAGGCCTTGGTATGGACATAAGCGGGAGCAGGAACGACGTAGAAACCAGAGATGGTCGCGGTCGGCCAGAGCAGCAAGTAAGCACCGAGGACGCCAGCGATGGCGCCAGAGGCACCAAGGGTGGGAATCATCGAGCCGGGCTCGCTGTAGGCGTGGCAAAGGGAAGCGAGAATACCGGAGACCAGGTAGAAGGCGAGGAAACGCCACTTACCGATGCGATTTTCGACTGCTTTGCCGAAGACGTAGAGGAAGAACATGTTGCCGAAAATGTGACCGAACGAACCATGCAGAAACATGGACGAGAAAACGGTCACGATTGCCCAACCAACTGCAGTCGGGTCGCCACTGGCGATATCGGTGAAAAAGTTGTGAGGCACCATGAGCCAGGTGCTGAAAAACTCTTCCTGGTGACCCGAGACGATCATTCCCACTTCTGCGAAGAAAGCGAGAAGGTTTGCCACGATCAGCCAGGTCGAGATGGTTGCAAAATTATTGCAACGCAGGTTGTCCTTGAGCGGAAACATAGATTGCTCCTATCAATCGTCGAAGGCTGAGGCGCTTCATACGATTTTTTTGTTGGTATTGGTTGCATGAAAATCCGCAGTCAGCCTCAGGGGGGGACGGCAAAGAACCAGCTACACGAAGTGCACTTCTGTTTGAGAGAGAATGTGTGTATTTGGGGCTTTAAGAACTCTTGGGCGGATTTTGAAGAAAAGAATAGACACTCAGTGTTATCGCTTTAGTTGCTTTGATCTCAATAGCTATGGCTCATAGCTCCTAAATAGACCAATAGCGAGCCTTGCTCATGTTGACAAGCTGAGTAGATGTCAGGTGTTCGCGGTAGCCTTACTAATCTGCAATGGTCAAGCGGGCGCCGAAGCACGTGGTTATTAGCTCTTCTCTAATCTCAATTGCTTTGATTGTGATAGCTGCATGCTGCTAGGTTCTCTGGGTATTCTCAATTTCCTCCCAAATCTAGCCAAACAAACAAAGACCTCCAAACCTACGCTCTTCCCTTTATTCATATTTTCGCGGCGCCCGTGCCTCGAATGTAGGTGTTAACGACTAGCTAGCAAACTAACTACTTGTTTGGATGCTAACTGACTCGACATCTTTGAATCACACGCGGGAAACCGCTTGGACGCGCAATGCCGTCTGAGCGGAATTTCAGAACATGGAGAAATAACAAACATGAACAAACGCCAGCAGAAAGACCTGTCACGCACGGGTCGCTCGGTTCTCCGCTTACACGTGCTCGGTGCAGCTCACGCTGTCACTGGCTCGATGTACCTCTTCGAGTATCACGAGAAGGATAAGGTCACTCGCTTCATCGCCGACCTCGGCTTGACCGTCGAGAACCCACAGGCCGACTTCCAGAAGCGCTTGCCCTCCGGCATCAATGCCTCTGATATTGACTTTGCCATCATCAGCCACGCTCACGTCGACCACTCGGCCTACCTGCCGAAGTTGATCAAGGACGGCTTCAAAGGCTCTGTCTACGTTACCCCGGCAACCCGCGACTTGATGGGTGTCATTCTGCCCGACTCTGGCTACCTCCAGGAAGAAGAAGCCAAACGCAAGAACGCCCGCCTCGAGAAGGCAAACCAGCCTGCTGACCTGACTGCCCCTGGCGCTCAACAGCTCAAGGGCTCCGCCTCGAAGAGCGCCAGCCCCAAGGGCAAGAATCCGCGTGCTTCCAGCAAGACTGCATCTAAGGCCGCCCCCAAGGATGCTTCTGGCAAGGCTGCTGCTCCGCGCTTCTCCCCGCTCTACACCCAAGAAGAAGCACAGTCCAGCTTGAAGGTTCTGCGCACTGTCGACTATGACCAGCGTTTCGCTGTCACTGACGCCATTTCGTTCACCTTCACCGAAGCCGGACACATCCTCGGCGCCGCTGTCGTCAACCTCGAGATTGGTACTGGCAGCCAGAAGCGCACGTTCTGCTTCTCTGGCAACATTGGTCGCCCCGACATGCCCCTGCTGCGTGATTTGCAGCCTGTCGCTGCTGCCGACTATGTCATGGTCGAATCTACCTACGGCAATCGCCTGCACCAGAAGCGTGACCGCCTCGATGTGCTCGAAGCCAAGCTGATTGCTGCTCACGCTAGGGCCAAGAGTTCTGGCAAAGCCGTCAAGGTGAAGAAGTCTGTCGCTCCTGGTGTCAATACAGGCCAGGGCAGTGGTGTCATTCTCATTCCGGCGTTTGCTGTTGGTAGGGCTCAGGCTCTGCTAAACGACATCCGCATCTTGATGGAAGCCGGTCGCGTGCCCGTCATGCCCGTCTACGTCGACGGCCGCATGACTCAGGCTGCTACTGAAGTGCACCGCAAGCATATCGGCATCCTCAACGAGGAGACCAAGGGTTTGTTCGAAGCCGGTATTGACCCATACACCACTCCGCGTCATGCGGTTGTGGAAGACTGGAAGGCATCGGAAGCGCTCCATCGCGAGCACAACGAGCCGTGCATCATTGTCAGTTCCAGCGGTATGGCTGCTGGTGGTCGCATCGTCAATCACCTCAACTACTGGCTCTCAGACAGTAAGTGCACGGTGATGTTCGTGGGCTATCAGGGCACAGGCACTCTTGGTCAGGCGATTGTGCGCACCTCCGCTGGTGAGCGCCCTGACAGCGTTGCTGCTGCCAACGTCAACTTCGATACGCCCAAGACTGTCCGCATTGCCGGCAAGCCTGTGCGTCTCAACGCCACGGTCGACTTCGGAGATACGGTCAGGTGGCTCGGCAAGTTCAAGCGTCGTCCGAAGATGACTTTCATCGTGCACGGCGATGAAGAGGCGTTGGCTGGTTTGAAGGGTCACATCGAGAACACTCTCAATTGGAAGGGCGTGACTATCCCGACCACTCGTCAGGTCTTCGACCTGTAACCCATGGTTACTGAATTGGCGTGGGTGATTGTCTTTCGACAGTCCCCCACGTCCAATTTTTTCTCTTATTTTTGGTTTTTTTTGCTCTCCCTGAATACTGTATGCCGTAGTATAACTGGAAGGCGTTAACGAAAAAGTGTATCTTAAGCGCTTCCTGTCTCGATCAAGTCTCTAAGTCTTTCCAGCCATCCAAGCATCTCTTTGTTTAAACCATATCTGACGAGTGCCCCCAGTAGTGGTGCAGAAAAACCATAGGCTTCTACTTCGACTGTTGCTCGAACTTTGGGCGTGCCGCCTATGACTAAGTCTAGATAGTGAATGAAAACAAAGCGACTGCCCCATAAGTCAAATTCAGATGTGTATGATTTCTCGAAAGTAAATTCGGTTACTCTCAGATCGACAGCCGGCCCACCTTTCATTTTAAGCCTGCCAACGGCACCCAGTTGCACAGGTGTTTTGAAAGAGATAGTTTCCATGCCACCGTCCCAGGTTGGCCATGTTTGCCAGTCAATTAGCTTTTGCCAGACTTTTGTCTGAGAAGCACCAACTACAACTGATTTGGATGTGACTTTCATCGAATCTATTGCTTTGTTTTTTTTCTGGCTCTACTTCCCTTTGGCAGCTAACAAGCGCTCCTGAAAAGTCAGCGAGTTGCTAGCCACATGGCGGTAGGTAGTTTCAAACCCGGCGGCATGGGCGTAACCAAGCACTCGCTCTAAATCTTGTTCCACCACAGCCCCAGCCATTTGGGTTACTTCGTCTTCCCATGGTACGTCAAAATCGTCGGCGCCATAGCGCAAACCCTGCAGTGCTGCTTCGTTTTGGGTCAGCACGGAGGTGCGCAGGTGTTTGATATTGTCGAGATAGATGCGGCACAGAGCTAAATGGCGCAAATACTCGTCTGAGCCAATTTCTTCGCCGCCTAGCTCGTTGTTGTATGGTTTGTAGGTCCAGCACAAGAAGCTAAACAAGCCAGATTTGCCGCTGTTTAGACGCTCATCTTGGAAGTTGCGCACGGTCTCAAGGTGACTGAGGCGCTCATCTAAGCTTTCATCGAAACCAATCACCATTGTGGCGGTACTGTTTAGTCCCGCATCGAGGATGTCTCGCTGGGTTTCCATGTACTCAGCCACGGTGTACTTCAATGGGCTGTGCCGCAGGCGGAATGAATCGGCCAATATTTCCGCCCCACCGCCCGTTATCCAGCGCACCCCGGCGGCTTTCAGCCTTGCTAGTGCATCAGGCGTAGATAGCTTACTGAGCCGCGCTATGTACAAGAGCTCCACCACTGTTAGGGCGTAGAACTCAATTGTATCCCCGTACTTTTGGCGAATTTTACCGAATAGCTCCTCGTAGTACTCAATTTTGAGTTGAGGGTTAAAGCCGCCATTGAAGCCAAAGAGATCGCCACCTACTGCGGTCAACTCATCGATTTTGGAGAAAATCCAATCGTTATCTCGCACATAGCCGTCTTTGTCACGGGGTAGGCGGTAGAACGAGCAATAGTCGCACTTTGCTACGCAAATATTGGTGTAATTGATGATGCGCATCAATAAATAAGTGGCATGATTGGGCTGATGGTAACGGTCTCGCACGATACTGGCCAGTTCAATTAGCTCGTTATTTGAGGCGTTTTTCCACAACCATTCTGACTGCTCACGGCTGACCCTGATTTGATTTTGGAGTTGTTCTCTGATGCTGCTGGTAGTTATATTCATGGGTTTTCGTGGGTGTGCTCGGGGGGGCTTTAGTCGTTTCGCTTGCCCCGAAAGCTTGATGCTTATTGGCAAAATTGTCGCAGATTACGGCAGATTTAATCGAAAAATTGGGAATAGCACGTAAAACTGCGTACAAATACGTAAATGCACGTATTAACAAGGTCGTCGGTTTGACATAGACTGCGGGTTGAATCGATACATGGGGGCTGAACATGGTTGCTGGAGATGGTCGCGCTACTGATGTTAAAGTTGGGAAAACCACCGACACAGGCTCTGTTGCACAGTTAAGTCATGATGTTGGCGTCAGTATGGTACGGGAAGCCTACCCCCTGCGCACAGCTATGTCATTGCCAGTATCCTCCCCTGGCGACCTTCAGATTGCCAGCGCACCCGCCGCTGTCGCACCAGCTGTGGTCGACGCCGCACCTTTCGACAAATCTAAGTCTGTTAGTCAGTTGATTCAAGACGGTGCCATTCGCCGCTCTGAGGCTCCTAGTCCATCACCTGAGGTGGCCAAGCCTGGAGCTCAAGCAGGAGTGACTGTCACATACGCTGATGCCGCTGCCAATGACCCGACCAAAGTTCCAGATTTCATTATTAGGAAGGATGGCACAATCGAGGCCACTGGAGATTTTGAAGCGTTGCAGCGTAAAAATGTTGTAGTGCAAGTTGAGCGTACACCCGGTGACATCTCTGACCCTAATGAAGCCCAGAAGAATTCAATCGATAAAGTTGTCAGCTATGCCTACGAGCGTCTCGGCGCTGATCCTACGGTAGCTCAAACCGGTCTAAAGCTAAACGACGAATTTGGCTTGATATCTGAAAACTTGGTGAAACAACTAGCTACTAATGGCGACCCAGGTATAGAGCCAAGTGTTGCTGATTCTAGAAGAGACTTTTCACCCGAAAGTCAGCGTGCCATGTCGAATATGAGCCGTATGACTCCTGGTTCGTCAGGCAGCATGTCTCGCGGAGACGTTGAGCGCCAGTTCCCGCCACGAGATGTGCCGACTTTACCTGGTGAAACAGACAAGGTTCAAGATACAAAGAATGCTGTTGCAGGGATGTTCAATCCTGACAAAGCTGCTCCATACGAAACTGTGCGTGTGCGCAACAATAACTACGAAGTCGGCCGTTATGGCATGAATTATCCAGTTATGCGCGACTACTTCTATGATTTGTGTGGCTTTAATTTAGACGAGATGGATGAAGATGGTTTCATCGCCATGCTCGGCAAACTCGATAAAAACGGCAAATTACCTAAGTCGTTTATGAAGTTCAAGAAGAAAGATGGTTCTTTCGATAAAGAAGCGGTAGGCAAGTTCCTCAAATTCGCCAAGGGTATGAAGGAAGGCCATAAGGAAGGCCAACCAGAGGGCGTCACAGCAGCAGACGTGAAAGCCAATCTGCCTAAAGAGATGCAAGAAGAAATGGCTATGGCCATGGTTGAGAAGTACAACAAAGCCGGTGGAGATAGCGCTGGAAAAACAGCTTTGGCATTCCATTTGGGCAAGAGCCCAGATCAATTTACACAAAGTGAACTTGCTGATAAAGGCAATCAAGAGTACATGCGTTCAGCAGACCGCTTGGCTCAGTTGTCTGGAGCTCGCCATGGTATGGGTGAGAACGACCGCCTCGACTACAACGTAAGTCTAGATGGCACTTCGATGGACGCTAAGATCGTCAATCGCGCTTTCAGCCACGCCAGACGAGTTGGTACAGAGGGATGGTGCGCTAGAGAGTTTCAAATTGCTTGGGCTAATACCGCACCCGAACTAATGGGTTCTGGCGATGGCGTGCAGATGACTAGAGCTTTCCAGCGCAGTGATAAGTTCCAACAAGTTGATTGGCAGACTGCTCAAGAAGCCATGCGTGGTGGAAAAGCAGTAGCTGTCACTAGAACTTGGTCCCCTTCGGTTGGTGACACCTCTCGTGGTGGGCACGTAGCTACTTTGGCAATGCAGAACGGCCGCATTATGGAAGCCAGCGATCACGTCACTCAATTCAACAAGAACAATGGTCGCTACCAGCCCAATAAAGACAAGTTCTTCGTCTATACCGGCTAGATTCTAGGCTAGTCTCCTTGCACTCAGGGCTTGTTTTTGACTGTCGGTTAAGTCAGATCTTTTAATTCTAGATTGTTGACGTCGCCTTTAAACATGCACATCTTGCTTATCTGTTGAGCCGGAAGGCCGTCGATTTGCTTTTTGACGTCTTTCTTTTTTGCTTGAGTAATTACTGAGTATTTCTCGCGCAAGATAGTTGCTGCTTCGGCTACCATGGCCAAATCGTCTCTGCTGCTATCGAAAATTAGAGCAAGGCGTTCCACCGTAGATGGTGGCACAAATTGTTTGTCACTAAGAATACCAATGATGCGTTCAAAGCCAATAGAAAATCCACAAGCAGGAACATCGCGGCCTGACATTTTGCCAACCATCTTGTCGTAACGCCCGCCACCAGCGATTGAATAGTTGTAGCCCGGATACCTAATTTCAAAAATCGGCCCAGTGTAATAGCCCATGCCGCGCACCAGGGATGGTTCAAATTGCACTTTGAATTTATCGTTTGCAGTTTTTGAAACCACCGAAACTATGTTCTTGAGCAGCTTTACTACTTCTTCATCAGCACTGATTTTTTCAGCTAAGAAGTTGAGCTGGTCATCTTCTTTGGTTAGTTCCAGTAAAAGTTGGTTGAGGGCTGTGATTGCTGGCTCTGGGTGGCCGTCTTTGGAGAGTTCTTTGACGACGCCATCGAGGCCGACTTTATCTAGTTTGTCTAGGGCAATGAAGACGCTGTCGAAACGGTCTTCAGCAAAACCGCAGTGCTTGGCAATGCCAGAGAGCATGCGGCGATCGTTAATCATAATAGAGAAGCCATCAAAGCCAAGCTTGACTAATGCTTCAGAGGTTGCCTGTAGCAGTTCAATTTCAGCGATTTCGTTTTTGACACCGAAGATATCAATATCGCATTGCGTGAACTGTCTAAAGCGTCCTTGCTGAGCACTCTCTGCCCGCCATACAGAGCCGATTTGAATAGACTTGAAAGGATTAGGCAGGTTGTTCTGATTGTGCGAGTAGAAGCGCACCAGAGGCACTGTCAAGTCGAAGCGCAAGCCCATGTCGGTAAGTTGTGCCCGGTCTGCCTTGCTATTGTCTGAATGGGCCTGTCCCAACACTTTATCGAGCTTCTCGCCGCGCTTTAGTACTTCAAAAATGAGTTGCAGATTCTCGCCGCCCTCGCCCCGCTTCAGCAGTTGGATGTTCTCTAGGCAAGGTGTTTCAATCTTGGTGAAGCCAAAGCGCTCATAAGTAGCGGTGATTATCTGCGTGGCCCAATCGCGTAGTCGTACTTCAGCCGGAGCGAAGTCACGCATGCCACTGAGTGGCGCGGAGCTAATTTGAGTATCGGTGGCCATGTGGTTCCTTCTTAGGTCGTGGGCTTAGGGCTTGGGCTTCTGGGTTGCGACTACGAGGCAAGCTCTAAGGGAGCTGTGCCCTATTATCGGATACAAGAATACTGCAAATTACGGTTATATTTATACTATCGAAATTAGTATAAGATTTTTTTTGAAAAAGGTGAATACCTAGGATGCCACAATGAAGTGACACCCTAGGTATGTTGTTGATGGGTTGAAGCCCTGTAAGAGCCGTCAATCACTTGTGGCGATTGACGAACTCAAACAGTGCGGTGCTTACCAGAGCGCCCTTTCGGCCTCGACGCGATGAGCGAATGTCTTGCGTGCGCGTGGCGCCGGTGAAGACTTTGCGCTCTCGACGAAGAGAGGAGAGGGGGTTGCCGTGGTGCTTTCGGAAGAAGAACTCTGTCGCTCTTCGGTTTCCTTTGCGGAATAGATCTGATTTTCGTTGGTGTTGCTGGTCATAAGCTGTAAGACCCCTTGATGGTGGTTAATTTGTTTGTTTATCCTTGATGGTTGGCGCTCCATCCGAATGAAGAAAGAGGCGCAGTCAAAGTCTGTCCTGGGAAGGAAGAACCCAGGCTGCGCCTTTTTCAAAGTTGATCTCTAGGCCTATTTTTTATTGCCTTTAGACTAGAGTGCCGTTTTTTCTGCAGAATCAGTTCATTTCAGTTCAGCTCAAGCAGAGCGTGAACCTCTAGATGCTGCAGGAGCCGCCGTCGCCGTGGCAAAGGGTCATGCGTGCTTGACGCAGTTGACCTTCTGCCTGAGCAATGGCGAACTCGGAGAACTTGATCAGCTCGTCAACGCGAGTGACCTTGCTGTTCAAGTCGATGGGCAGTTCGACAACGACGCGCGGTGCTTCGCAGCTTGCCGGTGTGGTCGCTTGCGGGGTGCCGGTCTTGAGCTGCTCGAACCACTTGCTCGGGTCGGGGGCAGCGCAGGTTGTGCAGCCGGGCTTGGCCGAGAAGTCGATCAAAGGTGCGTCTTTGTTCACTTCCGGGATGGGGCCAGCGTGAGCCTTGAGCGGGCTCAGTGCAGCGACATCTTCGAAAGAAACGACGGTGACCTCGAGCTTGATCGAATCACATCGCAGTGCTTCGAGGGCCGATTGGTTGACCACTGTGTCTGCCGCCTGCGACAGGTTTGTGGCGGTGACGGAGTTGGCGCGAGCGCGGCTAACGAGAGCGGAAGCTGCTTCGCTGTTGGCCGTTCCCGCTTGCTTTTCCAGCCCGTTGAGCAGAGATTGCAAGTTGACCAGCCGCTTTTTCAAGCGCGTCAGTTGTACGGGTGCAGCGTTTGTCCCTGGGTAGGATTGTTCGCCGGTATACATGGTTTATTCTTCCTCAGGTTTGTCGTCAGCTCTTGGGCAATAGCCCAAAGGGTTGAGACCTTTTTGCGTGTTGCAGGAGGTACATTGGCCGTTGAACATGATCTGCTTGTACTTCCTACAGCATGGACAAGTACCGGTGTCGGGTCCAATCAGGCTGTGCCCACACAGGGTTGTCGGCGGCTTGGTGTAATCCAAGTCGATCAGTGCGTGATTTGTCATTCGTTAGTATTTACCTTTACTGGTTGTGGGTCATCAGGGGGGATGATTGATGCACATTAGCGCTAGGGGAGATGCGCAAGTAGTCAATCGTCACCGCCGATGAAGGGATGAAAATATCGATTGAATGTTGGTTACTTGATGGTTTGAAGGGTTTGTTTGGAGGTCCGGAAGAAGTTAAGGAAAAAGAGCTACATCACCCTATGAAAATTGCAGCCCGTGTTTCAAATCAAAGCCCTGGTGCCCGTTACGTAATGTTTGCATATAATTCGTGGTGCGAAAGTATATTTTAATTTTGTCGGCCTCTGGTGCTTAATTGCGCAGACTCGCACTGCCATTGGGTTTTCAGTGGTATGACTTCAGTGGCAATTGCGGCAAGTTTTTTCTCTTTCGCTGCTGGAGAACTGATTAAGACAAGCTTAAATCAACGTTCTAGCCTCTTGACGCTAGCGGGCGCGCGCGAACTAGCGTATGATTCCGTTTCCTCTTGGCAATTTTAAAAGGTATGCAGCATGAGGGTTTTGAGATTTGGAGCTTTTATGAGTTGTAGTCAATTTATAGTTCCTTTAGGAATTGCTACTTGGCAGAGATTTCGAACTTACTTCGCAGTGGTTGTGCTGCTCTTGGCGTCACTGGTTGTTGAGTTGAGCTTGAGCCCTAATCAGTTTTGACAGCGCTTCTCTAGTTGTTTGCAGTTCAAGTTCACTTAAAGGCTGTAGCAACTTTTTCTGCACTTTTTCGGTGATGCGCTTTGCGTGCGTCAGGGTTTTGCGACCTTTGGGTGTAATCAATAGTTGATATTTGCGGCGGTCGTGTTCGTCTTTGTGACGCACTAACAGTTCGCGTTCTTCTAGTCTGTCCACTATATCGACCATCGATGTGCGGTCAATACCGTTGCGCATGGCTAGCTCTTGCTGGGTTTCGCTGGCGTGATTTTCAATCATGCGCAGAATTACATACTCTTGAAATGATAGAGAGAGTGGCTTCAAGCCTTCTGCTACCCCGTCGCGCATGATGCGGGCGGCCTTATTCAAGAGAAAGCCTAGATTGTTTTTGAGGTTATCGGGAATCGGAGCATCGTTATCGGTGGTCATGGCGGTCTCCGGGCGGTCTTCAGACGAATTGAGCGGTGATTCAAGAATTGGCCAATGCGAGTGACCGGCAAGGCAAATGGTCAGCAGAACAACTAATCAGTAGAGCAACTAATCAGTATTTCAAACTAATGCCAACCTAATATATAGGTAGATGGGCAAAAGTTATCAATTATGAGATTGGTTTTATCCAAAAATGGAATCATTAGCTGGGCACCTGCGTCTATTGATGCATGAAGGAAACAAGTGCTTTGAAGGAGCCAAGTTATGAACAAATTTACGCCACTCGCATTATCCGGTTTGCTTTTTTGTGCTCTCCCAGCCATTGCAGATGATTCCGCTTCTACTGGTGGTGCACGCGCTCAAACAGCTGTTAAAGTCTGTGCGCCAGGTTCGATGCATGAAAAGATGAAATTAAGCACTGAACAGAAAGACCAGCTTAGTTCTATTCATGATCAGTACAAACTAGCAACAGCCTTAAAGAAAGCCGAGTTAGACTGTGCTCTCGCTACAAAGCAAAATCAATTCGCTCAAGGCTGATTTATCTAATGCTCGCATCGATATGGCTCTGACGGCATCAGCGGTGTTCACTCCCGAGCAGCGCGAGATGTTCAGTAAATTTGGTCATGGTCGCGGTCATGGTGGCCCTGGTATGCATAGATGGGGCGGGCATAGACCAGGTGGAATGGGCGGTCCTGGCGGTGGTTGGGAGCATAAAGGTGGCGAACGTAAGTTCGGTTAGTTCTTAAATAGGTCATAGGTTTTTAAAAGCAGAGGGATGTTCCCTATGCACAGGAGAGAGTCATGAAGATCAAGTCAGCTAGTTTGTTTGGTTTAACCCTGGCACTAGCAGTGATCGCGTTTGCTGCACCGGCCCAAGCACGAGACAACAATGGTTATGGTAATTACTTGAGTAGCGGCATCAATAATAACTCAGGCGGGGGCTGTGATCGAGGCAACGGTCGAGGCAATGATCATAACGGTGGTCATCATCGTCGGGGTCAAAGAGCCTTCGGTAACCAG
>LNEX01000501.1 GCA_001464165.1 bacterium Ga0077546 | reverse complement strand
TGTTGAACCGTTTAGCTAAGTTGGAAGCAAAAGCCTTCAACCAGAACACTGGGATTAATGGAACCAATGGCTACAGTAATGGCATTCTCAGCAATCTGCGCAATCAGTATTTGAACAACGGAACTCTCAATAACGGTAATTTCAATACTGGAATCAATAGCGGATTTCTCAACAACAACGGTAGTTTAGCTAACGCTGGATATGTCAATCAAGTTCGCGGCATGCTTGGATTTTAAGTGAGGCTAGGCTCTGACTAGCTGGTAATCTGTTAGTTTGAGGAAGAATTAAGAGCGCATTGTGCAAAAGGCATAGTGCGCTCTTGCTTTGTTGCTGAGCTACACTAGAGAAACACAGACATTTTAGCGGAAATGGAGCAAGCTTGACAGACTACGGCCGCAACCAATACGAGCAAGAGAAGAGAGCGCGGGATGCAAGAAAGAAGCATCCAGCTCGTGCGCTGAAGGAGCTCAGGCTGACTTCCGGGATCAATGAACACGATTACCAGATAAAGCTGCGCAGCGCCCAAGCCTTCCTCTTGGAGGGCGATCAGGTTCAATTGCAAATTCTCCTTTTGGATAGCGACACTAAGCATGATGCTCTGGCTGTGGCCTTGCTCAATCGGTTTGCCGCTGATCTAGGCGATCTGGCTGTGTGGAGTGAAGATCCAAAACTAGCAAAGAAGCGAAATGAAAAGCTTGTGACAATGGTAATCTCGCCAGCTTCGAAAAGATAATTCGAAACTTTTCCGCTGCAATCGGCTAAACTTTCGTACTCAACTGAAGGTCCTTGCTGTGAAAGCTTTTCGCACATTGCTTGCTTTGTTGGTCGGGCTCGGCTCGGCTTGTTTTGTGCCGCCCTCTGGCGCAGCTGATGCAGCTAGTGAGGTGATCTATCGCTTTCCTGATGTTGCCAACTTGGGTACTTTAGAGACACGTATTGGCGAGCGCCCTGGTGCAGTAGCTCTCGACCGCATTGCCACTCGGCGGCACACCGTGGCCACAGCTAGGGGCATAGTGAAACTCACAGCGGCCCAGAATCGCGGGGTCTACTTTGCGCCAGGAGTAGCGTTAATCAGGCGTCCAGAGCTGATGGAGGCCATTTCTCCCGATAATATTCTGGGTTTCTACTTCTCATTCACCTCCACTGGTGATTCTGAAGATGCCATTGCCGACCAGTTAGTGGCTAAGATTTCGCATTTGAAGAATCTTCGAATTGTGAGAATGGGTCGCTGTGATGTTTCTGACATTGGAATAAAGTCTTTGCAGGGCTTGCCGCAGCTGAAGATACTAGATATTAGTTACACACTGGTCACCAGTAAATCTATTCCAGTAATCGGCCGTTTGACTAACCTTAAGGACTTGACCATGAACAGTGTCGACCTCAGGCAGTCTGACTTTTCTTCCATTGCGCGCTTGCCAAAGCTCTCTGTTTTATACCTTCGAGGGTCGCAGGTAAGCGATGCCATGGTCATTTCACTGAAGTCGAGCAAAAGTTTGGAGAATATTGACCTCTCCAACAATCGTGCCATCACTGATGCTGCTCTTCCTGCTTTGGCTCTTATGCCTAACCTCAGGGCCGTTTGCCTTGCTGGCACTTCAGTCAATTTGCAGAGCCTGACTAAGCTTGCGCGAGTTAAGCGGGTGGTTCTTTCCAGTCGTGACTTGAAAGGCGCTAGTTTTGAGGTTTTAAAAAAGACTCTCCCTAATTTGGCGCTTGACAACTATGGTAAGAAATCAGCGGATGGAAACAGCCCAGGTGCCGAAGAAATGCATTTGTTTGCGCCAACAAGATATTAGTGGTCTTAGATGTCCAGAAATAGCGGGTTGCGGGTATATATAACTGGTAGTTATTAGTGAACCCGAAACCCCCACCAGATGGCAATCGACGTCCGACAGTTACCAAAAGATGGCGGCGACGATAAAACTTCGCCTGAGGTTTCTGCGGCTACTAAAGCTGTTCATGAGATCACCGTTAAAGACCAAAAAGCCCAAGCTGCGAGCAGTCAGGCGAAAGGCGACTCTACCGTTTTACCTGCGGTCAAGCTAGAAGATCTTGCCAAGAGCGCCAAGCCCGTTGATGCTGGCGAAAAACCCATCGATCGGGTTGCTCTAGCTAAAGATGCAGATGCTTTGAGGCAAGCAACTGGCAATGACAATTGGGTTGCTCGTTGGGCCGATCGAGACAAAATCGTTGATTTGCTCAAGGGTCATACCGCCGCTGAGTTGAAGGTGCTCAACGGCATTTACAAGATGAAGTTTGGCAAGGGTCTAGAAGAAGAAATGTCGGCATTTATGACCGGCTCAGACCGCGAGCGCTTGAAGGCCGCTTTGCACAAAAAAGATGGCAATGAAAGCACCATAGCCGCTGATCGCATTAGTGTTGCTTTGACCGAGCGGGGCGAGTGGACTGGTCGCAGCAATTCAATCATCGAGAAAGACCTGCGCGATAGTTTGAGGACTGCCAACGCTGAGCAAGTCAAACAAATTTCTGCTGAATACCAAGAGCGGCATGGAAAGCCTCTGGCTCAAGCGATTGCTCAAGATCAAAATCTAACAGCAACCACCAAAGAAGCACTCATGATTTACCTCAAGGGTAATGATAAGCGCAGCCCTGAAGACTTTAGCAAGCTCACTGCCGCGGCTCTCAAAGCGGAAGATTTACAGTTTTTCAAAGAAGTGATGAAAGATGCTACGCCCCAAGAGCGGCAGGCTTTTGTCGCTAATGGTGGTGATAAGCAAATGCGCGACGCCTGGTCGGGTTCAGACTTGGCTCAAGCTCGTGATTTTAGTGCTGATGGTAAGCTCTCGGCGGCCACCCAAGTTAAAGAGAACACTGGCACTGTTTGGGATAACAACAAAGGTATTGAGCTAGCACTTTCGCGCATGACTGACTCTGAGCGCAGTGATTATCGCATTGGTAGACAGCTTAGCGGTGATAACACTCCACTCGGTACGCAAGATAGCGAGCGGCTTAAAGCCATGTCGCCTGCTGAAAAAGCTGCTGCCACTGGCCAGTATCATACTCTCAGAACTAGCTTAGAGGCGGCAGGCAATGCCACTGAACTGGCCCGCTGGGAATCAATGATCAATGTGCGGGGTGGTTCCATTGCTGCCACTCTTGATCAACACAGAGGTTCACTCTGGAATGATTCTGCCGCTGACATTGGCACTTCCATTGAGAGCATGTCCAAAAAAGATTGGGAAGCGGCCAAGAATAATCCTGCTGCCCGCAAAGAACTAGAGCAGATGCTTGATAGCCTCAATCAGCCTGAGAAAGATAAGCAAGGCTTGCTCAAGATATTTGATTTAAAAATGAGTGCCCAGACTTACGAAGAGTCAGTTGATAGTGGAAAAGTTTCTGTTGTCGACCGCATGGATGAGAAATGGCACTTTTATCGCAATGACCAGGGCGCTATGCTTGAAGCTGTTTCTGCTATGTCGAAGGAGGACCGCGAGCGCTATAAAACAGACACAAAGTTCAAAGCCGAGCTTGATCAAAAAGTCGATAGTTATATGTCTGGTCAAGCACGCGATGAAGCACAAAAAATACTAAAAGCTGTTGAGCTTGGCGAGAAGCCAGTGTCGACAATAGTGACAAAGCTAGCGCAGCATGCCGCTAATGCATTTGTTGATGAAGCAAAGGCTGTGCGCGACATTCGCGAAGCTTTCAATGCTGACCCAACACTTCGAGGCCGCATCAACGAGCCGAAAACTGACGCTGACCGAGCCCTGGCTGTCGACTTTAAGAAAGCCGGAGAGCAGGCTCTCGGCAAAGACATGTATCAAGAGTACGTAGGCGAATTGCTTAAGACTGGCTCTATATCTGCCGATAAGATGACCAAATTGTCTAAGGGCACTTTCAGCGATGATGAAGAGACAACCTACGAAGACATAGCAAAAGCGCCAAAAGCAGAACGTGATCGCTTAAAGAACGATATTGCCTATCAGAACACGGCCTTAGATCATCTCAATAGCGATGAACGCAAAATTGCTCTAGCTGCCGCTGAGCAAGGCGAGTATCGCAGTGAAGACAAAATTCGAGCTCTAATTCTTGGCTTCGGCGGCAGTAGAGACATCGTCGAGCAGCTTAAGCAAGTTCCTGCTGAGCAGTTGAACCAGCTTAAGAGCGACTACGCCCGCAAGTATGGCACTAGCTTTGAAAGTGATCTTATGGCCAAGTTGAGCGGCCAAGAGATGGCAGAAGCAAGACGAGCATTGACCGCTGATAAGTCATTGTTTGAACGGGTTGATAACGCCAGGGATGAGTCTTACTCAACCCGCAGTGGTATTGGTGCCGGTTACGCTGACTGGGTTAGTGCTACCGGTAAACAGTCCGATGATGCTTTAGACCAAATGCTACAAACTGCAGCTGAAGCCAATCGCAAGGGTGAATCAGCCAGCCCTGAGCAAATGAAGCATTTGTTTGAAGACTTTGCTAGCGCCATTGATAATCACCGCGAAACTAAGAGTGCAGCTGCAGATTATACTGCTGATGCTCTGATTGCAGGTGGTGCTATCGCTAGCGTGATCGCCACTGGTGGCACCAATCTCCCTCTTGTGGCAGCCCTGTTGGCTGCTGGTGGGGCCGCTACCAAAGTCGGCAGCAAAGCTGTGCTTATGGGCTCAGATTATGATTTCAAATTAGGCACTGTCGCTAAAGATGCCTCTATTGGTGCCCTCACTGGTGCTACTTCGGTCTTTGGTCAAGCGCAACTGGCCGCCGTGTTCAAAGTTGGTCAACAGGCCGCTAAATCTGCTGCCACAGCTACTCTTGGCACGCTTGCCAAAGAGAGCGTAGAAGAAGTAGCTAAGCGTGCTGGGGTTGAGTTAGCTGAGGGTGTGGCTGGTAAGCAGCTGTTTGTGGCTGGTTACGAGAAAATCGTAGCAGAAGGTACTGAGGCCACCATGCGCAATTTACTGGCAAATGGTGCCAGGAAAATAGAAGAAAAATCTTTTGCGGCCATAGCCGAGCGTGTGGTCGATGCTGGTATTCAGGGGCCGCTGAGAGAGGCAGCCGTGGCCAGTGTGCGCAAAGAATTGACTGAGCAAGCGACTAAAGAATTTGCCCGGCACACAGCTAACTGGCTTGTCTATCAAGGTAGTGCTCAAGGTCTGAACGCTGGTGCTGGTGCCGCCGCTAACAGTGGCACTGGATTTTTAGAGGGTGTAGCCGCTTGGGATTCTAGAAAAGATTTGGCAGGCAATCTTTCTAGAATTGGCATGCACACTTTCAATTCTTCACTTGCTGGTGCCGGTGGTGCTTTGTTCTTTGGTGGCGCCATCAAGGCCGGCGAAGCTGGGTTTAGCGGCTTGAGTCGCTTGAAAGGGCCAGAAGTGGCACGTTCTGAATTTAGTCTGGCACCAGAAGTCAAATCTAGTTCTAGTGGTGAGATTAGACCTAGTAGTGAAGTAAGAGGGCCAAATATAGCTCACGATTTGCCTTTGCGAGGGCAAACTGATTTTACCCCAAACATGGCTATGGCTGCCATTGAGACCCGCCCGCGGCCGAGCAGTAGCGCTCCTGACCAATTATGGATGCCTGCTCGTGAAATGGAGAAATTAGCTCCTCATGAGCGTTTGGCTCTTGTGCGTGAGCTGGGCAGAGACATCACTCCGCTTAATACTGTGGCCAAGGCCGGCCAGTTTGTTGACAGCATTGAAGCTGCCACAAAGGGCTGGACTCAAGATTTCTCGCATCTACCAAAAGCGCTTGACGATGCCTATGCACGCTTCCAGGTGAACGGACAGAAGGTCAATGCTCTTGTTGATAAATATGGCCTGCCTTGGCGCAATGGTGAGTTAGATACTGCTGATATGGCAGCGAAGATGAAAGGTAATCCAGAAGATCTGGCTACTTTGAAGACCTATATCGCTGACAGACAAGCATATTCAGATGCATTGACCACGCAGACCAAAGTACTCGATCAAAGAGTGGCCGATTTGCAAAAGGCCATAGATTCATTCACTACTGCCAATAATTTGCCTAGTGTCAAAGTTGAGTCCGGTCGTAGTGCTGCCATGGTGGGCAAGGCTGCTACGTATAAAGATGGCACTATTACTCTTAATCCCGATAACATTTTGGCCAAAGATCACAATCTTGATGTGTTTGAGTCGTCTTACCATGAGTTGACTCACCACGAGCAACGATTCACGGTTGGTCGCAGCCTTGCTGATCAATTGCAACTGGGTGCCAAACCCACGAAAGAAGAAGTGGGACACTTCAAAGCATATTATGAGTTTAAGACCAAGCAAAGTATGTCAGACGCACAAGCACAGCAGCTGCTTGATGCTAGAGCAAAGGTCAGTCCCCTTGAGCTTAGCCCTGAGCAAACCTTACGGGCGAACAATTTAGAAGCGGCATTCCGTAAAAATGCACCAGCTGGTGAAAAGCTTGTGGCGCTAGGTAACGACTTCCGAGCTGTGAAAAGCTACCTCAAACCTTTCCAGATTGGCGAAGACCCAAACGCTGCCTATCACCTTTTAACCAAGGTCTTTGAAGGGAAAGATGAGCTGCTGGCCAAGCGTTTGTTTGGTACAGCCACTCCGCCGCAAGAGGCTCAGGCTTTCTACAATAACCTCAAGAATTATTTGGATGGAAAAGGCGATACCTGGACTAAAGCTGAAGCCGCAAGCGCAGCCAAGTATTTGAAAGAAACTCTAGAAACAAGACTGGATGACATTAACGCTAGCCGTCGTAGTGTTTATGCTGATTATATGCAGACTCATGAAGTTGATGCTTTCTTGAGTGGCCAGCGCGCTCGGGCACAGGCCATGGAGCGTGGTCACAAGCCAGCACCAGAGATTCAAGCTGCTCGCAGAACGGCCAGTCAAAATGCCGAGATAGAGTATCTTTTGGACAATGCTTTTGAAAGTATTGGTAGACATGTTGGCCAAGATGCACCGGTTGTTAAGCCGCCCAGACTATTTATCGAAGGTGGTCAGGGTGTGGTCAGTGACTACGATGTTGCCACCGATTCAATTACATTCGCCAATGCCTCAATCACAGTTAAGAGACCCGCCGCTCAGATGCAGGACCAGTTTAATCGGCCCAGTTTCCGCGATGGTGAAGAATTATCGATTAGAGGGTTAACTGATGAACTTCCGGGCTTGTCAAAAGTGAAAGTAGTGACGGCTAACTCTGAGCGTGTCAGTCTGCGTTATGAAGGACCTTACACGGTTTCACGCCAGGCCGTGCCAAAAAACAATGAAGAAATCGCACAGTTAGATGCTTTCATATCACAGAAGATTGCACCAAGATTGACTGAGCCAAATTTCACTGCCCCTGGCAGTGCAGAGGCTCACGTGAAAACGGCACTGCTGACAGGCGATAACCTTGGTAGGGCTGACGCTAGTGTGCTCAATTTTGCGCTTAAGAACAGCACCACTGACAATGAATTTCGTCCGATTCTCTTCACTGAATTGGCTAGGCGGGCGCAAGAAGGCACATTGCCTGATAGAACTGCTGCTCTCTGGTTTAACGAAATTGGCCAGGCTCTCAAGTCTAATCCAGCTGAGCGGGCCAAGGCTTACAAAGAGTTCCTCGATTACACTCCTGCTGGCCAAAGAGATCAAATCACCAAGAGCGCTGAAGCTAATGAGCTATTGAAGCGCGCTTTTAATGCCGTTGGCGACGGTAGTAGCTGGCCCATTAGAAGTGCTAACGCCGCTCATTGGGCTACTGGTGATGTTGCACCAGCTATTCGACAATTAGAGAAGATAAAAGACCAAGTACTGAGCAATTCTGATTTCAGGCATGTCAGTTCAGGTGGTGAGCAAAGTCAGCTAACAATTTGGACGATGCTTTCTAGAGAGCACAATGGTATTCTCGCCAACCTTAAAAGAGATAAGAGAATCAGTCCAGACTGGCAAGTTTATCCAACTGAAGCCAATTCTCCCCTAGATAGAGCTGGTGGCGATTATCTTTTGGTGAATACCAAAACAGGTGATGTTCATTTCTTAGATGCCACATCTAATCCTCAAAAATCAAACGTTTTTGTATTGCGCGAGCCAGGTGTGATTCGCACTGACAATGGCTTGTTTGACATATCTGGTGCTTTGAAAATTGATGATCCAAGCTCGGCCGTTCGCTCTAGGGCTATCAATTTTGTGCCAGATTTGGAAGACCAAATATTAGCCATGACTCAGCGGCCATCGGCTTTTCGGCTCGGTGCTGACGGGCCCCCACTGCCTAGTTTGACTCGCACTACTGATGCTGAAGCAGCCACTCAACTTGGTCGTTTGATTGACTGGGCTAAGGCGAAAGCAAGAAATTCTGCTGATTCGCGCGAGCGTTCCGATTGGCAAGACATGGCTAATGTAGTTGAGCGTGCTAGAACTTATTCGAATATCAAGGCGATTGAAGTGGCTTCGCCTGAGTTGGCTGCCAGTCTAGACTCAGTTACTAGAGGAGAGCTTATAGCCTATGCTATGGCCAAAGTTAAGGGTCCGACATACGCAATAATCGAGGATAAAGTTGCCAAAGTTGCCAATGTGAGCGTGATCAAAGGCCGCTCTGTAACGCTGAAGACTAAAGATGGCGGTTATTACAATGGTGGCATCCTTGAAGATAGAGTTGATGCAATTCGCAAAGAGTTAGTTAACTATACAAGCTTATCTAAGTCTTTGAGTAATAGTCAGATAGATCTCCTCGGCGGTGATAGTAAAGCTCTCAAAGGGCTCAGTGGCGCAGATAGACATGCCGCTATAGATAAGCAGCTGCGCCTCAATACGAAATTCCAGTCAAATGTCAAAGCTGTTGCTGATGTGTTTATGAGTCAGCAAGGAGTAATAAAAATTGGTGGTGCTAGCGGTGACAGTCGTCCTTCAATCTTCTTGAACATTGAGAGCAGACTGCGTGGGCGCAGTGAAGACTCTCTGCTTGGTCGTGTACAGCCGGTTGTACCTAAGCCTAATTCGGCAACGCAGCCGGTGCCTTTAGCTAGAATGGAAAGCCTGGAAAGCGGTGTGCCTGAGTCTACTAAACTACTGAAAGAATGGAAGGATACTCCTTCTAGCCTTGATGCTCCGGCACCGAACATCATCGAAATTCTCGACTTGATCATTGATGAAAATAATTCCATTCCTGTGGCTGAGCTGGCTAAATTTAAAGCTTTAAGAGACGCCTACAAAGATCCAACAAACCCAGAGCATGCCAGGGCTTTGAAGATGATTCATGATTTGATGTTGGCTGGTTAGCCTGGCCAAGTCAGTGTGCATTGTAAAGAGCCAGTTTGGGGCATTAATACGCCTTGGTAGCTTTGTCAAGGTTGTGTCGGTTGCTTGAGCCAGGCTAGCTAAAGTCAAACTTGACAGTGTTAGTTGTTACTAAGCTTGCGTGTCTTTTAACCGGCTCAAGCGGAAGATTGGGGTAATATGGCTAGCCATTCAATTTCTTCCAGTCGCTGCAAGGATCGTCGTGAAGACCACAAGGGTCTCCGTATTCAAAACTGCCTTAGTTC
>LNEX01000500.1 GCA_001464165.1 bacterium Ga0077546 | reverse complement strand
TTCTGCCAATCCAAGATCGAGCAAACGGTCCATGACACGCTCACCAACGGCCCAGACACTTACTGTCCTTCTAAGCTCTAAAAACGGTGACAAGCTGGCAAAAGCAAAATTAGCCACCACGTCATTAAATTGCCCAACCAAACCCTGATCTGAACCAAATACAATGGCATTTATAGGAGCCGTATTGGCTGGAGTAGTTCGTGGTGACACGCCATTAGGGGGCACACTATCAAACGGCAAGTTATTTGGTGGCACGCTGTTAAGCGACGCAACAGCAGGAGGTAGGCAGGCATGCAGGCCCAGCTCCACCGTTCGATAGTAATCGGCCAGAGCTTCTACGGAGCGCTCATATTGACCAATGCTAGAAGCAGTCAAAGCTTTCATAGTGCGCACGACCGATTGCAGATCACTTGCGCTCTTGATTTTTCGCCGAAGATTCTCGCTGGTATCGCTCATGACACAAAATCCAGCAAGGCCTGCTTTGCAATCTGCACAATTGCCTGTCTATCTTCCGCACTTAAGTCTTGGGCGTGAAGCAACCTGTCAAGCAGATCAGTTGGAATCTTGGCAGCAGAATATTGCACAACTTTCTGAGCCTCATTCATCTGAGCCATGGCAATCTGATCAAACAGACCCTCTATCAAGGCAAGTAGCACTGTAATCTGTTCAGCCACCGATAGTGGTGAAAACTCTGGCTGTTTCAGACAAGAACGAATGCGCTGCCCGTGCTCAATTATCTTGCGTGTGTCAGCATCAAGGCTGGCACCAAATCGGGCAAAGGTCTCAAGTTCTTCAAACTGAGCGTAAGCAAGCTTGAGATCACTAGACACAGCACGGTAAGCCGGCAATTGCGCTTTGCCACCAACACGCGAAACTGACTTTCCAACATCGACAGCAGGCAGCATACCTAACTCAAAGAGCGTAGGCGAGAGATAAATTTGTCCATCAGTAATTGAAATTAAATTAGTTGGAATATATGCAGCAATGTCTTGGGCTTCGGTTTCGATAATAGGAAGTGCAGTCAAAGAACCGCCACCAAACTCGTCAGACATCCTCGTGGCCCGTTCTAACAGCCGCGAATGAATATAGAAGATGTCCCCAGGAAAAGCCTCGCGACCAGGGGGGCGACGCAATAGCAGCGAAAGCTCACGGTATGCCCGGGCATGCTGAGTGAGATCGTCGTAGACAATCAGCACGTCGCGTCCAGAGTTCATAAAATATTCGGCAATACTAGTAGCGGCATAAGGGGCTATATAAGCCAGCCCTGGAGGGGCTTCGCCTTCAGTAACTACTACAACGGTGTATTCCATCGCCCCTTTTTCACGCAGAATGGCAATATTGCGCCCAACACTGGAGGCTCGTTGACCAATAGCGCAATAGATACAAACGACATTCTGTCCGCGCTGGCTAATAATAGTATCGATGGCAATAGTACTTTTTCCTGTCTGCCGATCGCCCAAAATTAGCTCCCGTTGTCCCCGACCAATAGGAATCAAGGCATCAATCACCTTAAGCCCTGTTTGCAGAGGCACCGTCACTGGTGCGCGGTCCATGATTGACGCCGCCGGACGCTCAATTGGCATTCGCTCACCTGACGGCTCTAGCTCCTTGTCATCAAGAGGCTGCCCTAGAGGATCAATAACCCGCCCCAAGAGAAAATCACCCACAGCCACATCCATCACTCGGCCGGAGCGCTCAACTCGATCCCCGGCTTTTAAATGCCAATAATCGCCAAGTAAAATCACACCGATTTCAGATTCATCAATATTGAAAGCAATACCATAGACATTGCCAGGAAATATTAGTAGCTCTTCGTAGCCAACATTGGGTAGACCATCAACTTTAGCTATGCCGGTCAAAACGGAGGTCACTGTGCCAACTTCACGCACAAACAACTGCGGGGAGAAACTCTCTCGACTAACCTTGAGATCATAGAAAGTAGAATCAATAACCCTAGCTAAACTAACAGCTGCTTCCGGATCTACAGAATCACTTGCCATAGATCACCTTTTCCATAGCCTTGAGATAGTCACTGATATTCCATGCAATACTCTGCCCATTGGCCACAAGCTCAATGCCGCTAATTAGACTGGAATCTGTTTCAAAGTTAAGTTGCACCGGCATCGACAGTGCCCGATTAAAAGCAGATTCGATGGCGGCCCGCTGCTCAGCAGACAAGTCAAAAGCACTGCGAACAGTGGCCATAACGCTAGGAGCAGGAGCAGAGCCAGCACTAGACCCAGCACTAGACCCAGCACTAGACCCAGCAACCAAACTAGCTCTAGTATTGCTATCCATCTCTGTTATGCGGCGAATGAACGCCAAAGTGACCTGCTCTTCTAGGCTAACACTGGCAAGATCGCTCAGAGTCTTTCTGGCAATAGCAAAAACTTCTTGCTCAGTGCGATGGGCAATAGACTGCTTCAAATTCTCTGCGTCAAGAGCAAACCGTTCTTTAGTCTTAGCTCTCAGTTGATCGGCCGCCTGGCGCGCCTCCTCAAACAGCTTCTCGCGCTCAGCTCTAGCGTCATCTTGAGCCTTGCTCAACATGCCTAGGCGCACCTGCTCGAACTGCTCATTCTTCTCTTGAAAGAGATCGCGTTCCTTCTGCGCATCCGCCCGTTTGGCATCAGCATCTGCCAGCTCAGCAGCAATTTTCTTCTCGCGCGCATCAATGGCATTTAAAATAGGCTTATAGAGAAAGCGCTTCATCAACCAGACAAGAATCAAGAAGTTAATGGCCTGCGCACAAACCGTAAACCAATCAATAAGCATGGTCTACTTTCCTACACTGTTAGCGATGATGTGATTCCAAAACGGGTTCGCAAAGATGAGAATCATCGAAACGACAAAGCAATAAATTGCAGTCGACTCAATCATGGCCAAGCCAACAAACAATGTGCGTGTAATCGTGGCTGAGGCATCAGGTTGCTGCGCCAAGGCTGTCAGTGCTGTGGAAACGGCCTTGCCTTCACTCAATGCTGGCCCCATGCAACCGAAACTGGTTGTCAGTCCAGCAGTGACAATCGAGGCAATGGCAATGGCAGTAATGTTGTCCATGTCTATCCTTCTACTTTTTGGGTTGAATTCGATCTAGTGAGAGTGGCGGCAACAATATAAACTCCAGCTAGAATGCTGAAAATATAGGCTTGCACCATGCCGGTCAATAATCCAAGCAAGGTCATAAAGAGCGGAAATATTAATGGTGCAATAGTCAAAAGAATGGCAATAATCATTGAGCCACTCATCATGTTGCCGAAAAGACGTACGGCAAGAGCCAGGGTGCGAGAGACTTCGCTAATAATGTTAAACGGCAACATGATTGACGTAGGCTCTAGGTAAGACTTAATATAACGACCAAAACCTTGGTCTTCAATACCAAAGTAAGGCACTGCAACAAAGACACTGAGAGCCAATGCCATCGTTGTAGACAAAGAACCTGTTGGCGGTTCGTAACCAGGAATAATGGTAGCTAGAGTAGCCATTGCCACAAACAAAAATAGAGTTCCCAAAAAACCAATGTATCGCTCTGGCTGCTGCAGACCAACATCTTCAATTTGTTTGTTGATGCTAGTAACTATGATTTCAAGAAAATTTTGCCACGACGAGCGCTCAATACCAGTTGAAAGTCTACTCGTAATGAGCTTGGAGCCCACTGCCATGAAGAACATCAATGCCCAGGTGGAAGCCATGGTGGCATTGATTTTGACGATTCCATTTTCACTTTGCCAAAGAATTATTTGATCAGGTGTCAGATGCATGGCTGGCCCCCGTGCTCACGCGTAAACCAACGAATAATCAATCCGGTTATGGTGAATGTAACCAGACAAGAAATCAAGCGTTCCATCTGCAATATTGGTCCAGCGGAGTGAGGCGGAGCAGGCGAAACCTGCACCTGGTAGCTAGAAACAAAATAGAATCCAGCTAAAACAATTACGACACGCACCAGCAAACTGCCGATAAACCACAAGGCCGGATTCTTAGAAGCAAGACCGCGCGAAACAGTCCAGTAAAGTCCGCCATAGAAGACGAAACCTAAGGCAAAACCAGCCGAAGCCGCTATTGCTAGAACGACCATTGAATCAGAAGCAAGGGTCATGATCTTGGCCCTCTCTTTCTAGCGGCGCTACTGGCATCACTTTCTGGCATAGAATTACTCGGGATAGATTTATTCTGCATAGAATTATTTTGCGTAGACTTATTCGGCATAGATTTATCGTGCATAGCTTCATCCTCTGATTGCACCCAATGCCAAGCATTTAACGAGCCCACAAGAATACCGACAGCTAAACCCATTAAAGTCCACGAATGAACACCCGGATATTTACTGTCGAGCCAGACTCCAAATGCGGTGCCAAGAAGTGTAGGAACAACCACAGACCAACCAATCAGACCAGACATGCCCAAGCCGAACCAAACACCTGGCGTACCGCTGCGTTGAGCCTTGAGCTTAAGAGCAGCTTTGGCTCCAATTTCTTCACTTAGCGAGTCGGCCCGAGAATTAGGTTTCGAATCGGCGTTTGCATCAGACCGAGACTCAGAATTAGAATTAGTCACGGTGCAACCCCGCTAAGCGGTGAATCAAACCACTTTCCAACTTAGCCATTAATGAGCGTACTTCTTTTTCTTGATGGTCCAGACTGAGAAACTGAGTCTCCACAGCCTCCTTAAGCTGACTGAGATTCTTGCCCGCAATAGCGTTACTTACTGAAATCATTACAGTCAGCCCGACCTTGGTTAAAATGCCCTGGTCAACAGCGATATAAACATCGCCCTCACTCTTGCTCTCGTAGAACAAGATTCCCGGTGTCAACGCCGCCACACAATCGAGTCGGTGCGGCAAGATGCCAACTGAGCCGACATTAGTATCGGCCACGACTTTGAGAACATCAGCCTTCTCAGCAAATATGCCAAAGGGTAAAAGCACCTTTAGAGTTATTAAATCAGACTCTTGCATGAGCATCACTCTCGCTGCGTTTGGCCGGACGCTTTGCATCGGCTTCGCCAATCGCCCCGATCATGTAAAGCGCACTCTCGGGGTAGTCTTTATACTCATCATTCAAAATGCGCTCACAACCATCTAACGAATCGCTCAAACTAACTAACTTCCCTTTGATACCACTAAATTGCTCTGTAGTGAAAAATGGCTGGGTCAAAAAGCGCTCAAGGCGGCGAGCCCGTGCCACCACTTTTCGATCTGCTGGTGAAAGTTGCTCCAAACCAAGCATGGCAATAATATCTTTTAGATCAGCATATTGCGCTAAAGTTCGTCTGATCTCCTGCGCTAGATCATAATGCCTCTGGCCGACAAATCCAGCAGTGGCCATGCGCGAATTGGACTGCAACAAATCGACGGCAGGAAAGAGACCTTCGCTGGCTCGCTTACGCGATAGCACAATAGATGCCGTCAAGTGTGAAAATGTATGCACAGCCGATGGATCGGTTAGATCGTCGGCTGGCACGTAAACTGCTTGAATCGAGGTAATGGCACCAGCATCGGTATTAGCGATACGCTCTTCTAAACTAGATAGCTCGGTGCCCATGGTCGGCTGATAACCGAGTCGCGATGGCATCTGCCCCATCAAACCTGATACTTCCATACCAGCTTGAATAAAACGAAAAATATTATCAACAAGCAGCAGCACATCGCGATGTTCATCATCACGAAAATACTCAGCCATGGTCAAAGCCGCGTGACCAACACGAAAGCGACTACCGGGCGGCTCGTTCATCTGACCAAAAATCATTACCATATTCTTCAAGACTCCAACGTCTCGCATCTCAGTGTAAAGTTCTTGGCCTTCGCGGCAACGCTCACCAATGCCACAAAAAATACTGACACCTTCTTGGTGTCCAATCATGTTATGAATCATCTCCGTAAGCAAAACTGTCTTGCCAACACCAGCTCCGCCAAATAGCCCAGCTTTGCCACCACGCTCTAAGGGCACCAAAACATCAATTACTTTAATACCAGTCTCAAATATTTGCGATTTAGTAGAGCGCTTCGAAAGAGCTGGCGGAGACTTGTGTACCGAACGCCACTCGACATCAGGTACCGGCCCTCCTTTATCAATGGGGTTGCCAAAAACATCAAACATACGCGACAAAATCGCCTTACCGACTGGAGCCATGAGCGGCCCACCAGTGTCTTGCACAGCCATTCCACGGGCAAGACCCTGAGTCGGAGTCATGGCGATGCCGCGCACATGATGAACATCGCGTTGAGCCAAAACCTCTATAACTATTTGATCGTGATCGCCAGCCCGCAAAAGTGAGTGTATAGCCGGCAAACTCTTCTCGAACTTTACATCTACGACGCTGCCGCGCACTGCAACAACGGTACCTATATTCGGGGTGTTGGCTTCATTTGGCATAATTCAAGTTTAAACTCGGAAGCGCTTCGTTTTGCTTTCAAGTCTATTTTATTATCAAGACTAATTCTAGCTGCAAGACTAGCTCTTTTTGCTAGCCTGTTTCTAGCCGCAAAATGACTCTAGCGAAAGCTGACGTTATAACAGCAAATTAGGTTCCAAGAACGCTTCAAAATTAGAGGAAAGACGCAAAAAAGCTGTTAGAAATAGCCAAAATATGAGATTGAACGCCTAGTTAAAATTAGCCTCCCTCTGGCTTTTGGGCCAAAAGACCCAATTCTTCATAGATGCTAGCAAATTTAAGAACTTGCTGCCCCAAATCCTGCGGGTTCGTTATCAAAACGGCATTTTCAAAGCCTGGAGCGTTAAGACGCGCCTCGACACCGAGAAACCTTTTCTCAAGTTCGGTATTTGAAATACCGGTTACGCGGTCAAGCGCTGGACGCTTTTCTAAGGCATAAACCGCGTCAAAACTTATACCGCTTAAGTCATTGTTAGCACGATCAGCCGTCTGAATTAGCCTTGTAAATTCGTCTGGACTGAGGTCGTTAGCATATCTAGACAATGCTGCAGAAGCTTCAGGCCAGTTATGGGCCTCTAAGTCATGACCAATGTGTTGTCCAATACTAACTATATCTTTTGAATTCTCAAGATTGCTCATTTAGTAAGCTCCCGATTGAAGGACACAAGGGACCCGTTGACGCCACCAACCCACTTACACTAGTGCGAAATTTGTGACCGTTCCATGTCCGAAGCTACTTATAGGAGATTAAGATCACCCAAGCTTTCAAAGTCAAGAGGCGGGGAGGAAAATGAGAAGAAGAAAAATAGAGAAAATCATGTCCGAGCCAAGAAAATGAACTCCGGGCTATTGCCGTCGGCCAATTGAAAGTCCCAATTGCCATAGACGCATTCGACAGTAAAACCGGCATCAACAAGAGACTTTTGCAGCTGATCGCGAGAACGAAAACGCAGCTCATTTACTGATATGGCTTTCTCGCCGCTGCTCTCAAATAGATAGTGAATTTCATAGAGAACGCGCTCACCCTCAACTGACAGAAGCTGGAACCACCATTCCACAGCACCAGCCAAAGGGTCGAACACCTTGCGCCGATTTGTATCGGAAGGCCAATCTATGTGTTCTATGTATTCTGAGTGTTCTGAGTGTTCCGAAACTTGAGATGAAATCTGTGACTTTCGTTGCGCCATCTGTCGCGACGCTTTTAAGAAAGGCTGCACAAGCGGATTGCGGCACTCAAAAGCCAAATGGCCACCAGGCTTCAGCGCACCATGAATAGAACGCAAAGCTTGTTGCCAACTTTCGTCCTCAAGAAAGAACTGAGCCACATGACCGGTCATGACGGCCAGATCAGCTTCGAATGCTCCTAAGTTCTGCGCTCCACCGTGGAGCCACTTAACCGGAGAAATACTGCGCGACAGCGAACCGCAAGTCGAGTCAACAGCCAACGGCTCCGCTAGCTCATTGGTCGCCCGTTTTCTAGCCAAGCCGAGCATAGCCTCAGATGGCTCCACGCCAATAAGATGATGACCTTGCTTCGCTAACTCACAAGTCAACAGCCCGCTACCGCAACCAAGATCGATGATAGATAAAGTGGCACGCTCGCCTGCCAACTTTGCAGCAAGCTCAAGATAGAAGGCCTTATACTCGCCTATTGGATTGACGGTATCGTAAATGGCCACCAACCGTGGGTCTGAAAACTCGCTATATTTCATGTTTTTCTAATACGTCGCCAACGCTCCAGCCCCTAGGTGGCGCGCGAAGTTGGCATCGTCAGCCGATGTGAAGTCTTCACGCAGATGGGAACCACGAGATTCTTTTCGCAAGAACGCCGCTTGAGCAATCAGCCTTCCAACCTGATAGATGTTGCGTGCACTATGGTGAGCCGCTGTCAGTCCGGCAACGGCAGATGAACTTAATCCAGAACCAGAATTAGCACCAGATCCCAAATTAGAACCCAAACCAGAAGCAATCGGCACAGACTGCCCAGGATAGTTCAAGAGCCTGATTAAACCAGACTGCGAACGCACCAGCCCGGCATAGCGGTACATCTGCGAGCGAAAACTTTGCAAGTCAACCGGCAGCAAAATCTGTTGGTCTTTTCGCAGGGTCGGAATTAGTGCCACCGACCTGATGTCAGCAAAGGCACCAGCCGCTTCTAAATCACTAGAGCTGAATACATCAGAATTGAAAGCAGCACCATCAGCGGCATTAATCTGCCCACCAAACACTTCACCACCCAATAGCTCATCACCAAGATTGAGAGCCATAACACCAGCTTCTAAAAGCGAATTGCTGGCTAAACGATTGGCACCGTGCAATCCAGTACAAGCGCATTCACCAATGGCATAAAGACCATCAACACTAGTGCGACCACTCAAAGTCGCCTTGATTCCACCCATCATATAATGGGCAGCAGGAGCCACAGGTATTGGCTGAGTCAACAGGTCAATACCATACTGCGCACAGGTCTTGAGGATATTGGGGAATCTCTCGCGGATCTGCGTGGCACCAATTGGTCTCATATCTAAATAGACTTGAGCCAATTCGTTCTCGCTCATGACCGAATGAATTGCCCGCGAAACGATATCGCGAGTAGCTAGTTCACCATCATGGTGGAAGCGCTTTACAAAGCGCTGCCCTTTGTGGTCAAGCAAAGTTGCCCCAGCTCCCCGAGCCGCTTCCGAGATGAGAAAAGCAGGAGCGCCTTCGAGCATCAAAGCAGTGGGGTGGAACTGCACGAACTCCATATCGCTCAAGGCAGCACCAGCCCGATAAGCTAAAGCAATACCATCAGCAGTAGCAACCTCAGGGTTGGTAGTGCGCTCAAAAATCTGGCCAACACCACCAGTAGCAAGCACGGTGTAGGCAGCTCGAACTAAAATCTCGCTGTTCAAACCCTGTTCGCTGACAATGAACTGGGCGCCACAGCAAACCCCATCGACCATAACTAGATCGATAGCGCAAGTATTCTCAAGCACCACCAGATTTTCATTGGCAGCTGCAGCTTGCAGAACTTTATCGCCTAGCGCCTGGGTAATCGAGCGGCCAGTAGTGTCTTTTGTGTGCACCACACGGGCTTCTTTGTGCCCACCTTCAAGCGCCAGGTCGCGACCACCCGAGGGATTCTTATCAAAATCAACACCCAGACGGTCAAGTTCCTCAATCAAGCGCTGTCCGGCAAATACTATGCCGCGAGCGGCATCAATGTCGGTTAGTCCGGCACCACTCTTGATGGTATCAGCCAGGTGAATCTCAGGTGAGTCAAAGGGATTAGCTCCGGTTACGGCAGCCACCCCACCTTGTGCCCAGGAGCTGTTAGAGTCAAGCAATCCAGCTTTAGAAACCAGCACCACTTTCAGACCAGACAAACCTTTACCGGCCGACTGCAAACGCAGAGCCAGCATCAAACCAGCCAAACCTGAGCCGACGATTAAAACATCGGCATCAATTATTGGAGCTATATTTGAGTTGGGCATTGTTCTGTACCTAAGTAATTCCTAAGTTATTTCTAAAAAATCGAAATCATGCGTTCGATAGCAAAGCGCGCCTTAGAAGCTGTTTCTTCAGGCACTGTCACATGGAAGACATCTTCTACCAGCGAACGGTGCAGCTTCTCAAGAGTAATCATCTTCATAAACTGACAGCTCATTTCAGAACTGATGGGCAAGAATTCTTTTTCAGGGTTCTCTTTCTTCAGTCTATGCAAGATACCAACCTCAGTGGCAACCACAAATTTCTTCGCGGACGAACTAGTAGCAAGCTTGAGCATGCCCTCGGTCGATGCCACTTTCAAAACGTCTTTGCTATCAGGAGCATTGCGCGCCACCCGGTCAAGATAAGGAGTGAGACAACCGCACTCAGGGTGAATCAAAAGCTCAGCATCTGGATGCTCTTTCATCTTCTCGTCGATTTTGCTTGGATGCACCGCAGCATGCACGTGGCACTCACCCATCCAGATATGCATATTCTTGCGGCCAGTCATCTTCTGCACCCAAGAGCCTAAGAACTGATCGGGCAAGAAGAGAATCTCTTTGTCTTCAGGAATAGACTGCACGATTTTCAAGGCATTGCCAGAAGTACAGCAATAATCAGATAGAGCCTTTATCTCAGCAGTGGTATTAACGTAAGACACAACTACAGCATTAGGATGCTCAGCCTTCCAGGCCACTAAGCCAGCCAAATCAATTGATTCAGCCAACGAGCAGCCAGCCTCAAGATCGGGGATAAGCACACGCTTGGTGGGGCACAAGATGGCAGCCGTTTCAGCCATAAAGTGCACACCGCAAAATACGATAGTTTTAGCGTCAGTCTTTGCCGCTTGCTGTGAGAGACCTAGCGAATCGCCGACGAAATCAGCTATGTCTTGAATGATGGGAATCTGATAGTTGTGAGCGAGAATGACAGCATTGCGTTTCTTGCTCAGCTGCTTAATTTCGTCAACAAGCTTCTGAGTATGACTATCGATTTTGTATGCCGCTTCTGTTACAGAATCTAGTTTAGACTCTGGCTTAGACGTAGATGCGGATGTTGAAGTATTCATCGAATTTGTTTCATCCTCGTTTGCTTTCTCTAACGCAACCTTAGCGCACTCGCTAGGTTTCAAAATTTGAGCGTTGAATTAGTTTTCTTGGCCGAACTTGTTTTAGGACTTTCCCTTCGAGTAAACGTACTTTTTACGTTTTACTACTTCTGTTTTACCACTTACCGTTTGACAATGCATCTAAATATTGCGCCAGCGGGGCTAGAAACAAGTACACGTTTAGGCAGGCTGACCGGAAGTCCCAATGCCAGGGTATTTACAGACCGGCCTAAGTCAACGACCTGCTCCCTCGCCACTTCTTCCCACACCACCAAATGGTCCGATAAATGCCTGAGGAGCCGAGATAAACGTTACAAATACGCTTATTAATGTATACTTAAGAAATGACCGTAGAACCAATCAAATTGACAGTCGATACAGTCGCTCTAGCAGCCCAAGAAGGCCAACTAGAGATAGTCTTGATTAGACGCAAGCATGATCCCTTTAAGACCATGTGGGCCCTGCCCGGTGGATTCTTGCAAGAGCACGACGACAGTGTGGAACAAGCCGCCGCCCGCGTACTTCTAGAAGAAACCAATGTCGGCGATGTCTACCTGCGACAAACATCGCGACCCGCGCGCCAGAGTGGTTACAGTGTCGTATCTTGCCTTATTGCGCCAAGACGACCTCAAACTAATTGCCAGCTCAGATGCTAGCGGAGTAGCCTGGTGGCCGGTTCTCGACTTACCAAAGCTAGCATTTGACCATAAGCGAATCATCGATTACGCCCACCAAAGAATAAAATACAAAATCGAATACTCAGCAGCGGCATTTAGCTTGTTGCCCGAAAAGTTTACTCTGCGCGACTTGCAGTCAGTGTACGAAGCGGTTCTTGGCCGACCGGTAGACAACCGCAACTTCCGCAAAAAGTTCCTAAAGCTAGGCGTGCTACAAGAGTTAGACGAGACCACGCAGCAAGGCTCATTCCGCCCAGCCAAACTCTATCGCTTTGATCAAAAAGAATTTGAGCAGCTGCCAGACAGACCAGTATTTAGTTTTTAGTCTCGAACCCCATCCAAACAGCTCAAGCAAACTCAAAACCAAAGCCAAATGCTAATTCTGCCCTAAGCGTTTTAGGTAAGACACAGCCAAAGCAAACTCATCCATGGAAGGGTCGCCAGTATTGCGCACCGAACTCAGGTATTTACGCGCGCTATTTTTATCATTGCGCGAATAAGCATCGAGCCCAAGCAAAGTCAAAACCCTGGTTCTCTGTTTTATATCACCACCGATCAGCTTCTTCATTGGCAAACGAGAAGGTCTGTGCAAGAAGTAGTCAACCTCAACGGGTACTGATTGAGCGGGGGAGCCGGGGCGCGTCTTCTTGCCATAGGCCTGAAGAAGGCCATCAGCTTCTGCAACTCTGTTTAGCATTCGCAAAGCAATACTCCCGTAGCAAACTGCAGAATCGGCAGTAGCATTGCATTCTTTCGATTGCGTCACCACTACCTGCATATCAACCGCGGCACGAGCAGCATCACCCATGGTGAGATAGAGTAAGCCGCGATTGTACAGACTCTCTGATGCAGTGCGAGGAAACATCTTAATTAACTTATCGTAGTGAGCAATCTGAGCCTTCAAATCAGCCGCGCTAGGAGGCTCTTTTGAAACTTCACCCACCTCAGTCTTGTTAGAATCACTGAGATCAACTGTTGCCTGTTCATACTCGCCAAGGGACAACATAATCTTGCCACGACGAGCATAAATACGCTTATCATTGGGCGATAGAGCTATAGCTTGTTCATAATCTTTTAGAGCTTGCTCTTTGTTGCCTAGCCCCTCGTACATCGCACCGCGATTAGTCAGCATCAAGGCTCTTTCTTCAGGCTTAGGCAGAAACGCCAAAGCCCTATTAATATCCTTGACAGAAGAAGCAAACTCTTTCAGCTCTCCGCGACAACCGGCTCTATTAAAATACGACTCCATCAAAAGACCGTGCGCCTGCGGATTCAATTCAATCACCTTGCTGTAATCAGCGATTGCCTGACTATATTGGCGCGACTGCGAGTAGGCCATGGCCCGACTAAAGTAAAGGACACTGGCACTCGAATCAAGAGAAATTGCCTTAGTGAGTTCTTTGATCGCCTCAATATATTTTTTCTGCGCAGTCAAGAGCACGCCATAACCCCAATGAGCTTCAGGCAGCTGGCGGTTTAGCTCAATAGCCTTAA
Source organism: bacterium Ga0077546 (assembly GCA_001464165.1). Next base: position 4,583 of record LNEX01000500.1, on the reverse strand, counting down.
GATAGCACTTTTCACTTTCTGCCAATCTATGCATCTCTTTATTGATCACACCAAGCGCCACAAATTTCCTAGCTGTTGGCGGTTTCTTAGAGATCATGGCAGCCATACCTTGAAGTCTGCTCACATAAGAACTATTGAGCTGTTCCTGAGCATTTTGCTTACGCAAGCGGTTAGAAGCCTCAAGGTCTTTTCGCTCTAACTCAAACTGATTTTTAGCACGATGAACAATTGACCGGTGAGCATAAGCCATAGGATAGCGATCATTAATCTCAATGGCTCTATTTAATGCGCTAAGAGCCTCATCGAGCCGACCACGTGCAAACAAAAGCGCACCCAAACTGCAATAGGCTAAGCCATGCTGGGGGTTAAGAGCAATCGCTTTGCGAAAACTTGCCTCGGCCTCTGGCAACTGATGAAGACGATAATAGACCCCGCCTGCTAAGTCGTGAAGATCAGCAAAATGAACATTATTGAATTGCTCAGCAGTTAACTCACGAAACGCTAAATTTTGACCAGTCTGGTCTAAACGCCAATCAACTATAACGAGTTTCGCCGGATGCTTGGGGTCAGAATTAGTAGCAATATTAGCCTGGAGAACAAGCAAAGCCCTTCTATAATCTTTCCGGTCCATCAGTGACCTGGCCGCTTCATATGGTTGCCGTTGCTCGAAGGCCGTTAGGGTTCCAGCAGCCCCGACCGACTGAGAGAACAAAAGTAGCAAAGAATGCACTAATAAAAGGAACAACATCTCTGCGCAAAGCAAGCGAAAGACCAACTGTTTATAAAGATGGAAACTAAAAATTGACTTGTACACTCAATTCTGCCCCAAGCGTTTTAGATAAGACACGGCCAAAGCAAACTCATCCATCGAAGGCTCGCCGCTGTTCCTAACTAAACTCAAGAACTTTCTAGCGTTGTTTTTATCATTGCGCGAATAACAATCAAGCCCTGCTAAGGTCAGCACTCTAGTTCTCTGCTTACTATCACCCACCATCAATTTCTTTATGACTAGAGCCGGAGGCCTGTTCAAGAAATACTCCACCACTGGCGGTGCCGGTAGACTACGCGACTTCTTACTGTAACCAAGCAGCAAATTATCGGCCTCAGCCGCCTTATTCTGCATTCTCAAAGCGATGCCGCCATAACAAACAGCATAATCGGCCGTATCATTGCACTCTTTCGCCGCTGCCACCACCGCTTGCATATCAGCCGCTGCTTTAGCGGCATCACCCATAGTGAGGTAGAGCAACCCGCGATTATAGAGACTACCCACAGCGGTGCGTGGAAACATCTTGATCAACTTATCATAGTGGGCAATCTGAGATTTCAACTCAGCCACACTCGGCGGCTCTTTCGAAACTTCCGCCACCTCGGTCTTACTAGAGTTGCTTGCCAGAAATTACCTTGTCGTTAGGAGCAAGCTCCATAGCCGCCTCATAGTCTTTCAGCGCCTGTGTCTTGTTGCCCAGACCTTCATATAGAGTGCCACGATTACTCAATATCGCAGCCTTCAGAGCTGGTGTAATCTTAAAACCGAGGGTCTTGTTGAGATCCTTGATTCCGGCAGCATACTCTTTAAGATGGCCATGGCAGCTAGCTCTACTAAAATAAGCATCAAGCTCAAGTGCAGAAGACTTGGGACCCACCTCAAGAAACTTGCTATAGTCAGCCATCGCTTCCCTGTATTTTTTGAGCAGAAAGTAAGACTGAGCCCGATGAAAATAAGGCATAGCATAAGTAGAATCAAGACTAGATGCCAGAGTGAACTCTTTGATTGCGTCGGCATACTTTTGCTGAGCCATCAGCAGTAAGCCATAAGACCAGTGCGCCTCAACCAACTTGCCGTCAAGTTTAATACCGGCCAGATGACATTTATCACTCTCGGTCAAATTATTCAATTGCTTGTATATCACCCCCATGGCAATCTGCTTTTTAGCCGACTGGGGTTTCTGTGAAATCAAATCGTGCATAAACTTAGAGCGACCCAAATCTGCCAGGTTCAAATTATCATTGGCCTTGAGCTTGCGGCAGCGGTTAAGAGCTTCAAGCTCCTTTCGCTCCAAATCAAACTGATTCTTGGCACGGTATATGGTGGCAAGACTGCTATGAGAATCGAGAAAGCGATCGCTAATCTGTAAAGCTTTCTTAGCAGCAGCAATAGCGTCTTCAAACCGCCCCTGCCGATAATAGGCTGAGCTCAAATTACCTAAAGCCACACCATTGAATGGATTGCACTCGATTGCCTTACGAAAACTCTCTGCTGCATCTGGTATACGCTTCATGCAAATAAAGTTGATTCCACGCAAGTTGTAAACATCACTAAAGTGAATGCGAAGCAGCTGCTCGGTACTCAACTCACGTAAAGCCAAGTTCTGACCAGTTGTATCGGCGTGCCAATCTCCAACATTGATATTCATCGGGTTCTTGGGACTGCGATTTACATAAGCATCAATATTGCTCTGCAGCACAAACAGAGCTCGCGAATAGTCGCCGCGAGATATAAGCCTACGACCCTGTGCAGCTGGACTATCTCGCTCTTCTTTTGTCAAAGGAGCCAGGCCACCAGCTCGAGCGAGCCCGGCAGTATCGGAGCTGGAAGAAGAAGAAGAAGAAGAAACAGCAGTAGATTTGACACCAGAAGGACCAGCGCAGGCTGGCTCTCTAACGAACACAAATAGAGAAAAAGAAAGGGCAAACAAAGCAGCAAAGCGACGCGCAGGACGACAAAATGCAGAAGGACCCAATTGCATCAGCATCGGAAAGAATATTCGCCGACCCAGATTCATATACTTAGCTACCGCCCTGAAATTACTTGCCGAAATCAATTCAAGACAATTCTATAAGAACGATAGATCACTTGAGAATTCACTTCCACTTAATTGACTGCAAAGACTTGTCAAACTCTACTGCACTAGCGGCGAACTTGTCTACAGGCGCTTGCATCCAGGCTACATCAAGCTTTCCAGATGAACTATTGGGAAAGAACACAACTCTAGTCTGCAAATCATTAGGCTGGGGCTTGGCATCGAAACCGTCTTTACGTGGATCGGCAGTGCGCCAAGAGTCATAAACAATTGCCTGCCTGCCGCCAATGTTAGCCGATGAGATGGAAATTTCATGATTACGTCCATCCAATGCCCAAGGACCAGGCGACATCATTGATGAGATCTTAAAATACTCGTCATCAGACAGCTTATGGCCTGGCTTCTGAAAAATCTCCTTAAGAGGGCCACTGACAGCCTGCGAAAGTTCGGTATTCCAAACCCCGAGGGAAGAATTAGGTAGGGACTTGAAAAGGCGGGGGTCACCATCACCTAAATTCAAGTAACCAGCATCTCTGGGCTGCGAGTCGGCAACAAAACCATTGGGCAGTTTCATTGAGCTAATCGAGCCGTAGTCTTGTATTGTTGCGGCACCACTATTATCTGCCAAGGTCTTTCCTCTTCGAAATCTTTCAAGATCAGGAGCCGAAGCCATCACATCGGCGAACCTGACAAAGGCTCTAGCCTCCTGTCCCTGCGCCATAGTACCTTGCTCTACTGGGTAATTTGCTTGGTAATCCATGATATTCGATTTCTTCCTCTCTATTTCGAAGTTATCTTTCTTACTACATAAGCAACAGATTAATTGCCTGCTTGACTAATTACTTGCTTGACTAATTACTTGCTTGACTAATTACTTGCTTGACTAATTACTTGCTTACCATGTCTCTGCAGTACCTCGCATGCGCCTATATTCCTCTAGACGCTTGAGATTATCTAGGTATCTCTGACGATTGGCCTGGCGATTAACATCAACGCCAAGATCGCAGGGGTTCTCTGAATTTCTGCCACCCCAAGGACCTTCGATCATATTATTAGTATCGTCATAGACTTTGCCACCACGATCGCCGCGAGGCAAAATGCGCCTACCAGCATTAGGGTCAAAGCATTCTAACGCTCCTTGCACTTCAGGGCTGGCGGTCACCCCACCTGTGTATACACCATCAGTGGTGCCAGCAGCTCTATCGGTATTGCTACCAGCGTTATTAGAAGTGGGCACACTGCTGTTGTAAGTATTAATTTGATCGTCCGAAACATAGCGCTGACGGGTGCGGCTGACATTCCAAGAGTCTAGGTTACTAACATTGCCAATAACTTGGTCATTGGCTGGCCCCCACTGATTGTCACCGATAATCTGCCACTGATCATTTTCATTGACCAGCCTAGAGCTGAACATATGACCGGGGCCGAGCAAAATCACACCACCATCTTCAAGCATGTCTTGCTTATAAGTAGAGGATGTCAAATTAGCGATATCACTATCTGTCAAGTAATTATCGCGAATCTGGACAATTCTTCCGGCTTCACCACAGACAAGTTTTATGCAATGTTCAGCCTCTTGCGGAGTGCCGCCGTTAGTACCACCATCGGTGCGTCCACTACCGGCATACGAAAGGGTACGATCGAAGATGGCTCCAACCGGGCTCCTCAATCCATTACCCGAATTCTCAATTGACCAATTGGCCTCCTCACCGGTCATCTGCAGCAGTTGCGTTGGAATCTTATGGGTGGTTCCTTGTAAATCTTTAAAGGAGCCCGTTG
>LNEX01000499.1 GCA_001464165.1 bacterium Ga0077546 | reverse complement strand
GAGCCCATAGGCCCGGTAAGTGGATAGGCTGGACGGCCACCTGGAAGCTCTTTGCCCTCAGCACTGTAGCGCTTGCCCTCGTTGGGCAAATAGTGACCTTTGGTTTCCTCTAAATGCTTATTGGCAATTTCGAGTGGCGCTAATACTTGTTCTTCGATATAGCGCCGGTAGCCTATTCCTGAGGCCCGAGCGATAATGACTCGAACTGTTGTAAATTGAAAGTTTGAGTAGATTGCTTGAGTTCCTGGTGGATAATCTAGTGGAAAGTTCATGGCATTGAGCAGCAATTCTTCAAACGGTACTGTTCCAACGTGGGCCATGGCCTTCAACATTTTGGGTTCATAGACAACACTGCGATCCCATCCGCCGGAATGGTGCAGTAGCTGCCGCACCGTAATTTGGCGCACATCAGGGTCGGCGTTTTGACTCAAATTGGGTTTGCCGAGAATGTCGTATAGGCGGTCGTCTAGAGATAACTTGCCTTGATCGACTAGGCGCAGAATGGCTGCGGCGTCTACTGTTTTAGAGCAACTAGCGATGCAAAAGGGTGTATCTGGTGTGAATGGTCTTTCTTGGCCAACGTCGGCTAGACCGTAGCCTTTCGCGTAAATTATGCGTCCGCGGTAGCCAACGCTAAAAGAAGCACCAGGAACTGCAAAGCGGTTGAGTGATTTGGCAAATAGTTGGTCTATGGCAGCAAATGTTTCTTGCTGTTGGTTGGCTTCGCTACTGGTGGGTTGCGGCCAGGCCGGCGCAATAGCTGATGAAAATTGAAGTAGCTCAAGGAGGGTCAGCAAAATGACCGTGCTGTAGCATTGCTGTTTTCTCAATTCAGTTGTTCCGTTACTTTCCTAGAATTCACCTACAATAGTAATCAAATTAAGTTCAATGACAATTTAACTTCAATGACATCTTACTGCGTAATGACATCCTGGTAATCTTGGCGGCCCAATTGGCTCACTACCCTCGTTTCTTCCAATTTATATGTCAAATGCCCAACCGCTCTGGCGCTGTGGCTTGCGCCGTGGCGCTGACTCTCTTGCTTTGTAGCGGAGCTGTCTTCGCTCAAGATGCAATGACCAAAGCCATTGCTCTCTTTCAGAAGAAAGACTATCAAGCAGCCTCATTAGCCTTTCGCGCCCTGGCTGACTCGAAGCAAGGGGCGACGGCGCACTATTACTTAGGTCTTTGTTACATCCAGCTTGGTCATACATCTCATGCCAAAGTTATCTTTGAACGCTTGATTCAAATATGGCCGAATTCTGCCGAGGCTAAGCAAGCGTCTAACTATTTAGGTGGAGCTGGTGCAGAGGCTGCGAAGAGCCCGGCAGATAAGACTGCCGACAATGATCGGGATAAGGCTAGTTCAGCCCTAGCAGCAAAAATTTTGGAGAATCTATCGAAGTTTCGAAGACCTCTGACAAAGGCTGAATGGGCAAAATTGCCAGAGAAAACCAGAATTCCGCTTGAGCGCGCTAATGGACATTTGTGGGTGCGGGCAAAGATCAATGGACAGTATTGTCGGGTTGTTTTTGATACTGGTGCAGAGGTCTGTACTCTTAGTGTTGTTGATTTTCCTAATTTAGTTTCAAGAGATCAACTAAAGCAAGGAAAAGTTATAGGTGTCCGTCGAGTTTATGGTCTCATCTCAGGACGAATGGTTGAAACCGATATCTCTATTCAAGATATTACTCGTCGGATTGAAACTATCTTTATATCTGAGCCCAATTGCAGCGTCATTGGCCAAAATTTCTTCAAAGAGTATTCATATCAAGTTGATGACTATTATTTGCGCCTAACCAAGGCACCATTTGAGGGTGATGAACAGACAGCTGCAGCCACTAGCCGTGTTTCTGTTGTGGCAAAGCCAGATAGAAACGATAAGTTCTCCCTACCCTTTGAAAAGTTAGGGAACAGCATGATGGTTGACATTTTGGTCAATGGTCATCCAATTAAAGCTTGTTTTGATACTGGTTGTGGTGCCGATGGGCTTGTTATTCATCCCTCAATGCGAGGCTATTTGGATGTTACTAGTCGAGGTTACGGAAGCGGAATGGCCGATCGTGTGGAGGTGGGTCATATGATTAAAATTGGCTTGCCCGTTGATTATGCTAATGGGTTGAGCCACCCGCTAATTGGCCCCAAGGTTTTCAATCGTGGATACACTGTAGATCAGCAAGCTAAGCGAATCAGGTTTGACTATTGACCTTTAGAAAGTTTGGCACCGTTAGCAGAGTTGGCAAAGTCGGTGGGCTGATATTTTGCTTCTTGGTTGCTTACACCGCATGGTGGGCCGTTTGGTATCGTATTCCACCCTCGCCAAGATTGATAGTTGATTTGCGCCAAGATCGATTGCAATCGGCTCGTTATATTTCGTTTTGTGCTGGTTTGGCTAGTAATCCAGTGGGATTTCCCGGCCATGCTTATGTGAATTGGTCTGACAAACCTGATACATTGCCTGGTCCGTCGGGCTCGATTGGTTACATACCGCAAAAGTTCAATGATCAGATACTTTCAGTTTTTACAACTGTTCCAGGTATGTTGCACCAAAATGCTCTGATGTACAATCAACGGAACTTAGACAGCGTCACTGTTGTGGTTAGCCCTGATACTTTCAATCACACTTTGATTGCGCGTGATCGCTGGAACACCACCAACTTCAAAGCCGGTAGCCATGACTGTGTCTCTTTTGTTTTGTTTATTGCAAAAGAGGCTGGTATAGTGGTGCCCAAGGAGCGTTGCTTCTATCCGCAGGATCAAATCAAAGTTTTGAAAGAGTTGAATTGCAACCAACACTTCATTAAGTGATTGGTTGGGGTAGTTCATTGAGTTGGCAAAATCTAGGCTAGATGAGTATGCTAACAACCTTTCGTAAACCTAAGTCAGTAAAGAAAGCAGCGGACGGCCGGAAGTTATGGGCCGTCTTGTTGATTTTTGTTGTGGTCATCTATGCAGGTTTTTGTCCGGCCTTAAATGAGCCGCTATACGAGTTCTTGGCTGTGCATCCAATTAGAGACTTTTCTGATCAGTATCCGCCCATGATCATGGGTGATTGTGTCGGCGAGCACATGTTCTTCCCTGTATTAAATAGACCGGGACCGCTAATTTATCTGCACGGTGTCTACTTTAAGACTAAAGTTGGCACGGCAAAAGGCACTGTGATAATTAATCCAAGTAATGCATATAACCTTACAAACTATATGAATTGCAAGCCTGCTTTGACAGTTTTAGCCATGGGCTACAACGTTTTTTTTTATGACTACGAAGGCTTTGGTCACAGTGAAGGAACGGCAAGCTACAAGAAACTTGGAAATGACGGGCTTTCGGCTTACGAGTTTGTGCGTCAGTCATTGGCTGCGCCTATCGTGCTCTACGGAATGTCTATGGGCACAGGGGTTTCGGCTTATGTTGCAGCCAGGGTGCCGGTTGATGGAGTGATTTTAGATTCACCCTTTATCTCGCCCGAAGTAACGCTGAAAGAGTGGATACCTCTTCTTAATGTCTATCCTACTCAGATGTTTTCTGAGCCGCGCTACGATAATTCTGTTTTTGTAAGAGGAAAACACCCACCGCTGCTGATTCTTACCAAGGGGCAAGATTGTACCTGTTCGCCTTCGCAGGGCATGACTCTGGGCAAGATTGCTTCTGCCCCTGTAACATCACTATTTATGCCTGATTCCGCGCATTGCTATGTGGCGGTTACTGACTCCGAAATGTATTTGAAAGCCATGCGCAAATTTTTGGATGATTTGTGAATCGTTATGCTCATTCTTCTTTTGGGTTACTTCGATAACGGTTTATCGCTGGCGATGT
>LNEX01000498.1 GCA_001464165.1 bacterium Ga0077546 | reverse complement strand
GTTCAGATAAAAGGAGATCCAAGCTTTCAGCCTGGGCTCGGTTACGAGGGAAGCCATCAAGAATGAAGCCCTTAGAGCTTTCAGGCTGACTGAGCTTCTCACGAAATAAATCGATCAAAACTTGGTCAGGCACCAACTGCCCTTTATCCATATATTCTTTTGCAGCGAGACCAGCTTTAGTACTATTTTTTACGGCCTCACGCAAGAGGTCTCCCGATGACAAATGCAGCAATGAAAACTTAGTCGAAAGTTTTTTACACTGCGTACCTTTGCCCGCTCCAGGAGCGCCTAAAAACAAAATGCGCATTTAGTTTAGATTTCCTTTTTGTCTTGAGATTTGAATAGGCCACGCGCTTGATACTTAGAAGAAAGTGCGTGAGTCAGAATCTGACGTTGGGTGTCGATGGCGACACCAACCAGAATAATTAGAGATGTACTACCAAGGCCCTGCAATGTAGTCACCTGTGTCCACTGCTCAATGTGAATCGGGGCAATAGCAATGACAGCAACAGATGCAGCACCAATGAAAGTTAGCCGATTGAGGGTCTTTTCTAAGAAATCGGCAGTAGGCCGACCGGGACGAACGCCTTGAATAGCGCGGCCACTTCTTCTCAAATTC
>LNEX01000497.1 GCA_001464165.1 bacterium Ga0077546 | reverse complement strand
GAAGAAAGCAAAGAATAGAATCAAACAGAAATAAACCAGCGAATGCTCCCAGCGGTAATAAGAGAAGGCATTTGCGCCCTCTTGAGCAAGGAATCCCCAAGTATCTTTAGCCCAAGTTTGTTGACAAAGACTGACGAAAGCAGCCCCAATGCCAGGGATATCTTTGATAACGTTGTAGACGACTTGCCCAGGATCGGTCTTCTGCTGGGCCATAAACTGCATGATCGTAGAGGGGAACATCAACAACGATGAGGCAAAGATGATGGCCATAACACCAGAGGGGTTAACTGGCAAATACATGTAATCTTCAGGTGCAGCAAAAATTTGCCGACCAACATTTCGCCTTGAGCCCATCACCATTACTTTGCGAACGCCTTGTTGCAAGCGCACGATAAAAGCAACAACTAATAGGAAGAAGATCACTAGGGCGGTCACACCCCAAACAGGGGCTTGACCGGTCTGCACTGATTCATAAGTGTTTTTGATCATGACCGGCATACGTGCGGCAATACCAAGGAAGATCAAAAGCGAAGCACCATTTCCGACACCACGCTCAGTGATCAGTTCACCCATCCACATGATGAAAACAGCGCAGGATGTCAGGATGATCGTAGTGTTAATCAAAAACAACGGACCAGGGGTAATTACTACACCAGGAATACGCGACAAGAGTTGAGCCAACATGAATGATTGAAAGACTGCCAAGAATACTGTAGCGACCCGCGAAATTTGAGCGAGCTGCCGGCGCCCCTGCTCACCTTGTTCCTTTTGCAGATTCTCTAGCTTCGGAATAACCACAGTCATCAACTGCATGACAATCGATGAAGTGATGAATGGCCCAATACCCATTGAGAAAACTGAAAGTTTGTTCAAGGCACCGCCGGTGAACAAGTCGATCATGCCCAGCAAATTCTGAGCTAATTCAGGGTGTTTAGTAAAAGCACCCGGGTCGACTCCGGGAATCGGCACATGGACGCCTAAGCGATAAAGAAAAATCATAGTCAGTGTGAAAATGATTCTCTCTTTTAGACCAGGAGCACCAAGGAGAGCGAGCCAGTTTTCTGGTCCTCCAATCTTTGCACCACGTTTGCTCACACTCTCTGACATTCTGTTCCCCTATTCTCTTTGCAAGCACTAATAAGCTTAGGTAGCTTTGCAAGATTTATTCTTCAACTCTTCAAATTGTAATTGTAGGCTCTATTGCTAACAAAGCTCTGCTGCTCTAGTAAAAAATAGCAAAATATTAGAACGCTCCAGTAGTTAGACCACTGGAGCGTTGCAATTTTCCACTAGTTCAAGACTAACGGTTCTTTGGATTGCGGGTTGGCGCAGCCGGTTGAATTACTTCATAAGAACCACCAGCAGCCTGAATCTTATCGATAGCACCTTGGGAGAAGTGATGAGCACTGACCTTAACGGCCACTTTCAAATCACCATTGCCAAGTACTCTTAAGCTGTCATTGTGCTTACGGATGATACCGTGAGCAACAAGTGCATCGGGAGTAGCTTCAGTATTAGCTGGCAATGCATTCAAAGCATCTACGTTGATGATTACCCAGTCGCGTCCTGGAACTGCATCGAAGTTGTGAATCTTAGGTAGTCTTCTGAACAACGGTGTTTGACCGCCTTCAAAACCAAAACGTCTAGCTTCACCAGATCTTTGACCTTGACCATTGTGACCACGGGTTGAAGTTTTTCCGTGTCCAGAAGCGCGACCGCGACCGACTCTTTTTCTCTTCTTGCGTGACCCTTGATCTGGTCTTACTTCATCAATTTCCATGTCTTCTCCTTTGCCTCACGCCGTCAATTAGTGTTTAGGTTGACGACTCGGCTGACTTTAGTTTCTTACTTAGATTGTTTGGCGCTTTTAGCAGGAGCAGCAGCTTCTTTCTCTTCAACTACTGTGACTAAGTGATGAACTTTGTTCACCATGCCACGAATGGTTGGGCTGTCAGCGTGCAATACACTGCTGTTGAACTTGCGTAGTCCAAGCGCGCGAACGACTTTCTTCTGGTCGTCTCTCTTTCCGACGAGACCCTTCGTTAAAGTTATCCGTAACATTTCGACCCCTCGATTGAACTTTAGATTTGTATGAACTGTTTTTACTACAGCTCTTGATTACGAGAACAACTGACGAATGCTCACGCCTCTGAGACGAGCAGCATCTTCGTATGTTCTCAGACCTTTGAGACCGGCAACTGTAGCGCGAGCTACGTTTAGTGGTGAACGTGAACCTAGCGATTTAGAAAGCACATCGCCCACACCAGCCAGTTCAAGAATGGCGCGAGCAGCACCACCGGCGATTACTCCGGTACCTTTAGCAGCTGGTTTCAAAAGAATACGGCTGGCGCCGGTCTTTCCAGTAATTTGGTGAGGAATTGTGGTGCCTACTAGAGGAACTGAAACAAGAGATTTTCTTGCATCAACAACACCCTTTTGAATGGCCGATACAACTTCTGATGCTTTACCAACACCGATGCCCACTTGACCTTTGCCATTACCAACAGCAACCACAGCTCGGAAGGAGAGCTTTTTACCACCCTTAACGACCTTAGTTACACGGCGAACTTGAATGATTTTCTCTTCCCATTCAGATTCAACACGCTCACGCTTGTTGTCATCAGGACGACGACTAGGGCCACCATCGCGGCCTCCACCACCAGGTCCGCGACGGCCGCGACGAGCGCCATCGGGTGCTGCTACTGGAGCAATTGCATCCTCGATTGCGGCAACCTTATCTTCTCTGTCCATCTAGAAGTAACCTCTAATCTCTCTTAAAACGTAAAAACTGCTTTTGTACTTAGAACTCAAGGCCGGCTTCGCGAGCGGCTTCTGCCACTGCAGCGACACGGCCATGATAAATGTAACCACCACGATCAAATACGACTGATTCAATACCTTTTGCTTTTGCGCGTTTAGCAACAAGGGCACCAACGGTTTTGGCTGATTCGACATTCCATGTCTTGGCGTCTTTCAGTTCGGCATCGAGAGTGCTTGCCATAACTAGTGTTTTGGCGGTTGTATCATCAATTATCTGGGCATATATATGCTTGTTCGAACGATATACGCAAAGCCGTGGACGCTCAGTGCTACCAGACAACCGGCGACGGATGCGGTAGTGAACTTTGATGCGATTGAGCTTTCTGTCTAGCTTCTTAATCATTATCGGTCCTCTATAAATTACTTCTTCTTACCAGCAGCTTTACCAGCTTTACGGCGGATAACTTCACCGGCATATTTGACGCCCTTACCTTTGTAAACTTCAGGTGGACGCTTCTCGCGAATAAAGGACGCAATATCGCCAACAGCTTGCTTGTCGATACCACTGACGGTAATGACATTACCTTTGCCGACCACAATAGTGACGCCTGCGGGTGGAGTGATTTCAACAGGGTGGGAATAACCTAGTTGCATTACCAACTTATTGCCATCCATGGCGGCGCGATAGCCAACGCCGACGATTTCAAGGTTACGATCGAAACCGTCACTGACCCCTTTGACCATGTTGGCCAAGAGGGTACGGCTCAAACCATGCAAGCTACGGGTAGTTCTGTTTTCAGAATTACGGGTGACTGTGATTTTGCCATCTTCATGCTTGAAAGACATCTCAGGGACAAAAGTACGCTCTAGTTGTCCTTTAGGTCCTTTGACGACCACTTTGTGATCATCAATCTGAACCGTCACGCCAGATGGCACTGGGATTGGTGCTTTACCGATACGAGACATTGCTCTTAACTCCTACCTACTTAATTTTCGATAACTGGCTTTTTTTGGATTACCAGACTTCGGCAACAACTTCGCCGCCAAGGTTGCTCTTGCGAGCTTGGCGATCTGTCATTAGCCCACGGCTGGTGCTAACGATTGCTACGCCCATGCCGTTATAAACTCTGGGCACTTTTTTGGATGGGCGATAAACCCGAAGACCAGGCTTGGACACGCGCTTCAAACCTTGAATAACGTGTTCGCCCTTACTGCCGTATTTAAGAACAATACGCATGCGTTGTTCAGGAGAGCCTAGGGCTCTTGTTTCGAATGAAGAAATGAATCCTTCATTGCGCAACAGCTCGGCAATAGCTACCTTCGCCTTAGAGGCGGGCATCTCAACGGCCGGAGCCTGAACGCGGATGGCGTTTCTAATACGTGTGAACATGTCCGAAATTGGATCTGTGACCGGCATTTGCTATCTCCTACCAGCTAGACTTCGTGAGTCCAGGAATCAAACCTTCGTGAGCCATTTTTCTCAAGCAACAGCGGCACAAGCCAAAGTCGCGATAAACCGCTCTGGGCCGCCCGCATATGCGACAGCGATTGTGCAAGCGCACCTTCGGGTATTTGCCTTTGGCGACCAATACCTGGCGCTTATGCTCCTTATCAACCATGGATGTTTTAGCCACGTTGTGCTTTCCTCTCCTTACGACTCTTCTTTAAAACTCTAACTATTGACTGACGTTTTGCTTCTTGAAGGGCATGCCCATGGCGGCTAGCAGTGCATACGCTTCTTGATCTGTTGGGGCAGTGGTGACGATGGAAATATCCATGCCACGTACTGCATCGATTGACTCGTAATTGATTTCAGGGAAAATCAATTGCTCCTTAATACCAACGGAGAAATTGCCGCGACCATCAAACGATTTACCAGATAAACCGCGGAAGTCGCGGATTCTCGGTAGTGAAATGTGAATGAGCTTAGCCAGGAAGTTCCACATGCGCTCTCCGCGGAGAGTGACTGAGGCACCGACAGGCATACCCTTTCTCAATTTGAAGGTAGCGATGGATTTCTTGGCGCGATTTGTCACTGGCTTTTGGCCGGCGATAATGCCCAATTCTTTGACGCCATTTTCAATTGCTTTAGCGTTGCTGGTGGCTTCGCCCAAACCCATGTTGATCACAACTTTGACAATGCGGGGAACCTGCAAGTCATTCTTGTAGCCAAATTGCTTTTTAAGACTATCTCTTACCTGGGTTTGGTAATTTTCTTTGATATCGAACATTGCCTTCTACCTTACTTTTGATTAGCTGCTGTTGAGACGGTCTTTGTCGTCTCTGCTTCTTTTATATAGGTCTTAAACGCCTAGTTCTTTGCGGAACTCAGCTCTAACAGGTTTCTTCTTCTCGTTGGAGTAGAGCATTACTTTGCAAGCAAACAAGGGGGCTTCTTGCTTGATGATGCCGCTCTTGCCATAAGCATTTTTTGCTTTAACGTGACGAGTGACGACGTTAACGCCTTCAACAAGAATTTTGCCGAGCTTAGGGAATACCTTAAGCACTTTGCCAATCTTGCCTCTATCACCTTCAAGCTTCTGGCCATTCTTCTTGGTGCGTGTTCTGCAGCCAGAGATAACCATTACTAGATCGCCGCGTTTGACGTGAACCGAAGGCACCAAATTGGTGGCACTTGGCTTAACGAGAGCGCGCGAGATAACTTGCTTGTTGCCCATTTTGACTTTGGTCTTAATGGGAGCGTTGGTGTAGCGCACTGACATTTCTTTCTTAGCTGTGTAAGCCATTTTTAGAGAACCTCCGGAGCCAATGAAATGATCTTGGTGAAGTTCTTGTCTCTAAGTTCACGTGCGATTGGTCCGAACACGCGAGTACCTTTTGGGTTGCCATCTTTTTGAACAATCACAGCAGCATTGTCATCAAAGCGGATGGTTGAACCATCTGGACGACTAACGTTCTGCTTGACGCGTACAACAACTGCACGGACAACTTCTGACTTCTTCACGGGCATGTTAGGTAGAGCATCCTTGACCGTAGCCACGATGACATCACCAACAGTTGCGAATGTTTTGTTCGATCCGCCTAGGACTCGGATACACAGAAGCTCTCTAGCTCCAGTATTATCGGCACAGGTCAGTCTAGTTTCTTGCTGAATCATGAGGCAGATACCTCGCTAGCTTTATTAGAGATGGCATGGCCAGTCACTTCAACTACGGTGAATCTCTTGTCTTTGGACAATGGACGGCATTCTTCAATGCGAACCACGTCGCCCATTTGACACTTGTTTTCAGCATCGTGAGCTTTGAACTTGCGCGTCTCGGCAATTTGCTTCTCATACTTGTGGTGCGGTGAACGGCTTTCAACAGCTACTACAACTGTCTTATCCATTTTGTTGGATACAACCTTCCCGACTAATACCTTCTTTGGCATTTCTCGACCCCTTAGTCTCTCTCTTTAACTCAGTCCAGCTTTTTGAATCAGTCTAGATTCTTAAGCAGTGACAAAAATGACTTTTTCAGTAGCCACTGTCAGCAGTTGCGCTAGTTTCTTTCTTTCTAAACGCAGTTTTGCTGGACTCTCCAACTTTCTCAGAGCCAACTGAAAACGTAGGTCGACGATTGTCTTACGAGTCTCATCAATACGTGCATTCAGCTCCTCAGGGGAAAGCTCTCTCATTTCTCGCACTCTCATTTCGCGGCTCCTCCGGCATGCCTTTCAATTACACGGCATTTAACAGGTAACTTCTGGGCGGCCAATTCGAGAGCGTGGTGCGCATCTTTCTGGGCCACTCCGGACATTTCAAACATTACGCGTCCGGTTTTGACAACGGCTACCCAGAACTCTGGGTTACCTTTACCGGAGCCCATTCTGGTCTCGGCTGCTTTCTTGGTTACTGGTTTGTCTGGAAAAACGCGAATCCACATCTTTCCGCCGCGGCGCACACTACGCACCATGGCTTTACGAGCAGCTTCTATTTGGCGTGAAGTAATCCAGCAAGGCTCGAGTACTTGCAAGCCGTAGTCCCCAAATTGGACTTCAACTCCTCTTGATTCAGCGCCGCACATGCGACCGCGCTGCATCTTTCTATATTTTGTTCTCTTGGGCATTAACATGGGTTATTGACCTGCCTTCCTGGGTCTACGACCAGACTTAACTGGATCTCTCGCTTCTTTATTACTGTTGCGAGCTCCGCCTTCTTGTGAACGTTCTTGTTGCGTCTTGATGTTTGGAGGTGACCATTGACCAGGCTCCAATTCACCGCGGAAGATCCACACCTTGATGCCGATAATACCCATCATGGTATTTCCTTCGGCAGTAGCGTAGTCAATATCGGCACGCAGGGTTTGTAGTGGAATACGACCTTCTTTGGCCCATTCTGTACGAGCGATTTCAGCACCGCCCAAACGGCCGGCAACCATGATTTTGACGCCGATAGCGCCAGCGCGCATACAACGTTGCATTGCTTGTTTCATGGCACGACGGAAAGCAACACGCTTTTCTAATTGCTGAGCAATTGACTCGGCAACTAGCTTCGCTTCGAGATCTACGCGGTTGACTTCAAGAATGTTGATCTTAATGTCGAGACCAGTACGGTTAAGCAAGGCGCGTAGTTTCAAGCTCAGGTTTTCGATGCCCTGGCCGCCCTTACCTACAACCACACCTGGTCTGGCTGTATAAATATCGATTGTTACTTGATCTGCTTTTCTAGAAATTTCTACTTTGGAGCAACCGGCGCCAGAGAGTTCTTTCTTTAGGTAGGCTCTAAGGCGAGCATCCTCTTCAATCAGAGGGGCAACGTCTTTCTTCTGAACAAACCAGTTAGAAGCCCAGCCCCGGTGAATACCGACGCGAAAACCAACAGGATTTACTTTCTGACCCAACTTCTTAGTCCTCACTTACTCTAACTCGAGTCTTTTGACTCGCAATTTGACTCTTGAACCTTTTAACTCTTGAAGCTCTTGCTTCGCGCTTTCTACTTATATATCTGAAAGTTTCAGCGTGATGTGGCTGGAGCGCTTAAGGATGGGATAAGCCCGGCCTCTTGCTCTTGGCTGGAAGCGTTCCAGAGTTGGTCCCTGGTCGCAGAATGCTTCTACTACTTTGAATTTGTCAGCTTCCGAATCTGACACGGCTTGCTTTTCTGCATGCGTGAGGTTGGAAACGGCTGAGTAAAGCAGCTTCTCAACGACGCGAGCGGCAGTGTAAGGCATGAACTTGAGCATAACTCTAGCTTCGCCAACTTCTTTACCGCGAATCTCGTTGACTACACGGCGCACCTTCCGCGGTGACATTCTGATCCATTTTGCGCAAACTTTGCTTTCCACTTTTGCGATCCTTCTAACTATTCCGGTCTAACTTACTGCCAGTACTAACTTTGGGTTAGCCTCTTTTGCCAGTTTTGTCTCCGCCGGCGTGTCCTTTGAACAGTCTGGTGGGGGCGAACTCACCGAGACGGTGGCCAATCATTTGTTCAGTCACGTAGACAGGAACATGTTTGCGGCCGTTGTATATAGCGATTGTGTGGCCAATCATTTCGGGCACAATCATCGAAGCGCGAGACCAGGATTTGATAACGCGTTTGTCGCCTTTCTTATTCATCTCATCAACTTTTTTGACGAGTGCTGGATGAACGAATGGTCCCTTTTTAAGCGATCGAGACACTTAAACCTCCAAAATTACTTAGTTCTGCGCTTAACGATGAATTTGTCCGATGTATAAGACTTACCGCGACGAGTTTTGTAACCCATAGCTGGTTTGCCCCATGGTGTTTGCGGCTTACCACCGATTGGCGATTTACCTTCACCACCACCATGCGGGTGGTCAATGGCGTTCATGGTGACACCACGGTTGGTAGGCTTAATGCCTAACCAACGAGTACGGCCGGCTTTACCCAGACGCAAGTTTTTGTCGTCGGTATTACCCAACTGACCGATGGTGGCCATGCACTCGAGATGCACCATACGCATTTCACCAGATGGCAAACGCAAGGTGGCATATCTGCCTTCTTTGGCCAGAACTTGAATTTGAGCTCCAGCAGCACGACCCATTTGGCCGCCTCTACCGAGAGTCAATTCAACGTTGTGAACCATAGTACCTAGAGGGATAGCGCGAAGAGGAAGAGCGTTGCCGTTCTTGATCTCAGCTGCTGGCCCGGACATAACTTTTTCACCAACCTTGATACCGTTTGGCGCCAAGATATAGCGCTTGTCTCCGTCGGCATAATGCACCAGACAGATACGGCAGTTGCGGTTTGGATCGTATTCAATAGTTGCGATAACGCCAGGGACGTCATGCTTGTTGCGTTTGAAATCGATAACGCGGTAGGCCTGTTTATGGCCGCCGCCTTTATGTCTGACTGTCAAACGGCCTTGGTTGTTGCGACCACCATGCTTTTTCAAGGGGCGCAGCAAGCTCTTTAGAGGAGTATGTGTAGTTACATCCGAATAATCGGCTAACGACATATTCCTGCGGCCTGCGGAGGTTGGATTCACTTTGCGGGTAGGCATCTTACTGTTCCTAAAAAATTCCCATAACTGTGAGTTGAGTGCTTAATTGAAAAATTAGGCAGTGAACAACTCGAGCGGATCACCAGACATGGTGACAATAGCCTTCTTGCTGTCTTTTGGAGCGCGACCATGACGTTTGCTTCTTCTGAAGCGACCGCGGATAGCGCTTGTATTGACAGAGACGACCTCGCTCTTGCTCTTCGGATAGAGTTCCTTAAGCATCTGCTCAATAGCTTGAGCAATTTCAACTTTATTGGCGTCTTTCATCACTTCGAAAGTGTATTGACCGAGTTCCATCTGTTGAGCAGACTTCTCAGTAATCATTGGTCTGATGATGATTTGCGAATGACGTTTGTTCATCTCACTTGGTCCTTAGATATTCTAATTACTCTTCGCTCTTCTCTTTTTTAGCGCGAGCAGGCTTTTTAGCTTCAGCATCTACTTCTTTTGTGGCAGCAGCTTTCTTAGGAGCAGCGGCTTTCTTAGGAGCTTCAGCAGCATCTTTGACTGGTGTTTTTTCAGCTTTGGCAGCAGGAGCAGCCTTAGCTTCTACTTTCGCCGCTTTCTTAACTACCGGCTTGTCACCTTCGGTTTTTTCTTTGCTGGTGGCTTCGAAGCGATTGTTGATTGCTTCAAGAGTTCTAGCATTAGTGAGGATGACTTCGTAATGAAGCAAATCTTTGACGTTCAAGTTGCTCATGGCGATCACTTTCAGACCGTCAATATTGCGAGCAGCACGTTCAACACGGGCGCAAACATCGCAAGCGTAGTCGAGAACGACAAGCACTTTCTTGCCTTCATGTCCAAGATCTTTCAATACTTGGCTGAATAGTTTTGTCTTCGCTTCTTTGAGATTGTCGAAGTCTTGAACGACAACCAACTTCTCAACGCTAGCGGCAAGAGCAGATTTAAGTGCAAGCACTCTCATCTTCTTATTCATAGTGATGGAGTAATCGCGCGGCTTAGGACCGAACGGAACGCCACCACCAGCCCACAAAGGTGAACGGATAGAACCGGCTCTGGCGCGGCCAGTACCTTTTTGACGCCATGGCTTACGGCCGCCACCACGAACTTCAGCTCTGGTTTTGGTGTTAGCACTACCTTGTCTGGCATTGGCGAGCTGTCTGACCAGGGCATTGTGAATTACGCCCATGTTCGGCTTAATGCCAAAGACTGCGTCACTGAGTGTTACTTCACTCAGTTTCTTGCCTTTGAGATCAACTACTTGCGCGGATGTCATTTTACTTTCTCTCTCTTAAGTTCAGAAACTAATTCCATTTGGTTACAGATGCGGAGATCACAACCAAACCACCGTCAACACCAGGTACAGAGCCTCTGACAAGGAGCAGACCTTTTTCGGTATCAACTCTCACCACAGTCAAGCGGCGAGCACAAACATTGTCGTCACCCATGTGACCAGGCATATGAAGACCACGAACGACGCGACCTGGAGTGGTACCAGCGCCGATAGAACCCATAGAGCGGTGGAATTTAGAACCGTGGCTCATTGGTCCGCGACCGTGGTTATAGCGTTTGATACAGCCTTGGAAGCCCTTACCAATCGACTTACCGCGGACGTCTACCTTCATACCAGGGGTAAGCAAGGTCTCGACTTTAAGAGCTTCGCCAACCTTATAGGAGGAAACGTCATCGACGCGGTATTCCTTCAAAGGCTTCAAAGCTTGGATCTCTTTCTTTTTGAAAGCGCCAAGATCAGGCTTGTTGAGCTTCTTCTCTTTAATTGCGAAGCCACCAACCTGCACAGCCACGTAGCCATGCTTCTCTTTAGTTTTGGTTTCGGTAACGATATTCTCGCCCAACTTAACTACAGTGACAGGAACTGCCAGGCCATTCTCATCGAATACCTGAGTCATTCCAACTTTTCTTCCCATTACGCCTAATGTCATGGCTTTTAAGTCCTTCTCAAATCTGCATCAAATCAACTGTTAAGTACAAACCTTAGAGTTTGACTTCGATATCAACACCGGCTGGCAAATCAAGACGCATAAGCGCATCAGCGGTAGTTGGTGTTGGATCGTTGATATCAATCAATCTCTTGTGCACTCTGATCTCGAAGTGCTCGCGCGATTTTTTGTCAACGTGCGGTGAACGCAACACGCAATAAACACGCTTCTTGGTTGGCAACGGCACTGGGCCGCAAACTGTCGCACCAGTGCGCTTGGCAGTATCTACGATCTGATCTGAAGACTTATCGAGCAATCTGTGGTCGTAAGACTTAAGACGAATGCGGATTCTTTGCACTTTAGACGCTGCGGCATCAATTTTTGTTTTTTTGGCGCTTGCCATATTGCCTACTTTCTCCCTAGTGCTCCTAGTGAATAACCAGGATGCGTTCAACATAAGTAATCGCATTTAGCGATAACGTCGCCATCAAGACCTTAGCTATACCGGATGCACTTAATACATATCCGATAGGGCACCAGTCTAATCTCCCCGGCCCTAGCAACAAGACGCATTAACTGCCTCTTATAATTGCGGACGGCACGGGTTGACCGTTCCAGCGAACGAACCACACATTGTACAGAGATCGCCCGGGGGCGCCAGAGTAAATTTATTTCAGCTTTGGTTTCCAATAGGGTCAAATCAAGCAACTACGTTGAGATATTTTTCTCAAGCACTGCGCCCGTGATGGTTTCAGCTGTCTAGTAGGGTAAAAAAATAGTTTGAAATTGATTCGAATCACTGTTAACAACCGCAACATCAGGTCACACCTTAATTTCAACAATCAGGCAACCTCAGCAATGTCTTAAGCATTGAGCTGTTTAGAGCGTTTTGGAGGGGGAAAGATAAATATATCTCTTGGCAGCCTCTTTTCTTCTTATTACTTCAGACAAATTGCCACCAACCATGACTTATCGCTTCGACAAATCCGGTAAACGAATCAAATCAGATTTAGTAAAAGACATACTAGTCGCCGCGGCAGAAAGCCAGGACAGCCAATCTAATGGCTTACAAAAATCGGCTGACGGGCAGCGTACTACTGGCACATCGCATTTGGTGCAGACATCAAGAAGCTCTCCCAATCAGAAACTAGGTCGAAAAGGACAAGATGCAGATTTAAGCAAACCAATGCGCCACATTGGCATGGCTATAGCTGCTGTAGTTACCATAGTCATAATCATTGCCGCGCTCAGTATGGCAGCCTCAAAGCTTGAGAGCATGCGTGGAAAGAATAGGCACGCTACAGCTTCGCCACCCATGCAGGTAGCAAAGCCTGGTCGAGCAGTGGCGGCGATGCCATTGAAAAATCTTGGGCATTGGTCAAAAGCAGAGGTCCTGAAGAATCTTTTTGTCGCTGTCCAGCGAGCACATGACTCTAAGAACTACTCTTCCGAAAACGCCATTCTCAAAAATCTCAGCCAATCGCAACCAGCAGAGACTAACGCCTTGCTTGCCAAATTGGTTGCGGCCAATCCGAAAAACCTAAAATATCAATGGCAACTAGCCATCGTCTTATATCACTGTGGTAGTTACGATCAAGCCAAGATCGTCAATGGCAAAATAATCAAGCAACTCAAAGGCAGTCATCAATCACTCGAAATTCAGGGCTTAGCGTATAGCCTAGAGGGCAAGATGAAAGCTCGACTTGGTCGCGATCAAGAAGCGCTACAAGATCTGACAACGGCGGTATCGCTCTTTGAAAAAGCCAAGCTTTCCGATTTGGCCTTTATCGACACACTGAGAGACATTGCTTGGTTAGAATTGCGCACAGGCAGACGGATGCAAGCTGCAGTTTTGTTTGAGCGCGTTAACGCCTGCAGTGGAGAAGCTGCCGGAGCAGAACCTGCTAGTCCAGAATCGTTCATGATGGAAAATATTAGATAGCACTAAATATGGTGCACTAATTTGTGACAAAAAAAAGAGGACTACTGAAAAGCTTCTAGCTTAGGCGATGATTGAAGCAACTACGCCGGCGCCGACGGTACGGCCGCCTTCGCGGATGGCGAATCTCATACCTTGCTCAACAGCTACTGGCTGAATCAATTCAACGTCCATTGCAACGTTGTCACCAGGCATAACCATCTCAACGCCTTCTGGCAATTCGATGGAACCGGTCACGTCAGTTGTACGGATGTAGAACTGTGGTCTGTAGCCTTTGAAGAATGGAGTGTGACGTCCGCCTTCTTCTTTGGAGAGGATGTAAACCTCAGCCTTGAACTTGGTGTGTGGCTTGATGCTGCCTGGTTTGGCGATAACTTGACCACGTTCGATCATGGTCTTGTCGATACCTCTGAGGAGGATACCAACGTTGTCTCCAGCCATACCAGAGTCAAGGGTCTTCTGATACATTTCAACGCCAGTTACGGTTGTCTTGCGTGTATCTTGCAGACCAACGATTTCTACTTCTTCACCGACTTTAACTTGTCCGCGCTCAATACGACCAGTGGCAACAGTACCGCGGCCAGTGATTGAGAACACATCTTCAACAGCGAGCAAGAATGGTTTGTCCAAATCTCTTTCTGGAGTTGGGATATGCTCGTCGACAGCTTTCATCAAGTCGAGAATTGCTTGCTCATACTTGGGGTCGCCTTCAAGAGTCTTGAGAGCAGAACCACGGATTATCGGAATATTGTCGCCGTCGAAGTTGTATTTGGAAAGCAATTCGCGGGCTTCCATTTCAACTAGTTCGATCAATTCTGGATCGTCGACCATGTCGCACTTGTTCAAGAAGACAACGATGTGTGGAACGCCAACTTGACGGGCAAGCAAGATGTGCTCGCGAGTTTGTGGCATAGGGCCATCGTTAGCTGAAATCACGAGGATAGCGCCGTCCATTTGGGCAGCACCAGTAATCATGTTCTTGATGTAGTCAGCGTGTCCTGGGCAGTCAACGTGACTGTAGTGACGCTTGTCTGTTTCATATTCTACGTGAGCGGTATTAATGGTAATACCACGAGCTTTTTCTTCGGGAGCAGCATCGATCTCATCGTATTTTTTAGCTTTGGCTTGGCCGGTTTTGGCCAAAGTCATTGTAATAGCTGCGGTTAACGATGTTTTGCCATGATCAACGTGCCCGATCGTTCCAACGTTCACGTTTGGTTTGTTGCGTTCAAACTTTTGACGGGCCATCCTATCTACTCTCCTTACAAATTACTGCTTCTTACGGATACTGACTATCAAATGATTCTGATATGCAGGGCCTATTGGACTTGAACCTGGATGGTTTATTACAGGTTCGGTTTAAATGGAGCCCACGACGAGAATCGAACTCGTGACCTCCCCCTTACCAAGGGGGTGCTCTACCGCTAAGCTACGTGGGCACGTAAATCTACGAGGACTTTATTATCTACGGTGATTCTCGATTCTCGGGATTCCTCAAAATTTTCTT
>LNEX01000496.1 GCA_001464165.1 bacterium Ga0077546 | reverse complement strand
CTTGAGCTAGGCCTGATCAATAAAGAACCGGTTGGACAAGTCTTAATGCAAGAAAAGCTTGTCACCAGAAAACTTTTGCAAGCGGCTCTCTTAGTGCAAACCATGATGGCTGATCAAGAAATCACCATAACAGATGCCCGCTCTGTCATTCAATCAGTTAAAGACGGCGTCACTGTCGAACAAGCACTAGAAACTCTTCTCACCGAAGCCGAAGAAGCAAGAGAAGAAACCCCGGCAGAAAAAGCTGAACACGTGTCACTCTACGACTTCCTCAAAAGCCTTGGCAGCATCAACGACTCGCAAGTCCAAGATGCCTACGAAATCGCCAAACACAACTCTACTGTGCTAACACAAATGCTCTTGATTGCTGGCACTCTAGACGGCAAGACTTTAGAGCGAGCGGAGCGCTGCCGAAAACTGGTACACGACAAGAAACTCAGCCAAGAACACGCCAACATTGCCTTTGACTACGCCGAAAGAGCTGACATTGACGTCACCCAGGCCCTCAAAGAACTACAGTGGTACAAACCTGGCGACGAAGACAATGATGATGGATCCGACACAACAGTCGAGGATGAAGAGACAAGTGAAGAAGCCGCCAAAGAAGAAGAATGGGACACACAGGTGCGCAAGGCAAAACAATACCTGCTCACCAACAAGACAGACAACGCCCTAGAAATCTGGCTCTCCCTGCTGCAAAAGGCCGAAGTTTCGCACCCAGAGCGCGTCATTGAGTGCATTGATGAGATTGCTGGTATTTGCAGTCGTACCCGCAACTTTGGCCTGGCAGAACAATACTATCTTCGCGCTCTCAAACTCAAAGAAAAAGCAACCGATCCAAACAAAGTATTATTGGCTCAGGCTCTTAGCAATCTTGGGAAAATCTGCTACTTCCAAAGGAAATTCCAAGAATGTGAAGACTATGCTCGTCGCTTTATCGAAGTGGTTGCCGACAACTTCGGACCCACCCACCCTGACGTAGCCTGCGGTTGGCAGAACCTAGCCAGCATCTATTATGCTCAGAAAAAATATCAACTCGCCAAAGGAGCCTACCAGGCAGGAATGAAAATTTGTGATCAGGGGCTCGGAGACAGGCATCCAACCACAGTGCAATTGACCCGCAACTACGCCTCGCTGCTACAAAAGATGGATCAACTGGAACAAGCAGGCACCATTGATGCAAGCGCCACCGGTGTCATCACTGGCAGCTGGCGCACGCTACCAAAAGATCACAATGATTCACTCGGCAGTGGCCTATACGATAAAGACAACTAATCTAAAAATTGCCCTTAAGGAATATAAAGTGGCATGCCCAAAGAATTGGGGCCAGATGGTGGCACTTTTACCACTGGTATCAAATAACCTGAAAACTTCGGATTATTATTCATCCACAAATATCCTGATGGTGCACCGTTGCGCAGGGAAACTGCTGTGTCTTGCATAGACAGTACTTTTGGCATGATGTCACCAGAACCAAACATACCCAACCCGCCTACACCCAAAGTTACTTTCAGACCCACTCTGTCTTCTATAGGCATCTCGGCAACTTTCACCGTCACTGCATTATTCGGCATCCCCATAGCGGCGACAAGTTTCTTTGCCAACAAACTGGTCTTTCCTTCAAGGTCGTCACCGGGGCTAAGACTCGCTGCATATGTGGCACACTGATTGGCGACAAATCCGATTTTTTCTTTATAGTAAGTAGACATTCCAGCATTAACCAACAAAGTGACAGCTGCCACCGTGCCAATAGTTATCATGACCAAACTAACTACACCTTCGACTAGCGCCGCGCCATGAGCACCACGACGCCTAAAATCAACTTTCCTTTCGGGGCTCGCTGATAACGGCACTCGGCCTACTCTCTTTGCTCTCAGTATGCGCATTGCTTTTTCTGCCCCCCTATGTATCTATGATTGTTGAAGACGTTATTTACTGGATCCAATAAAGGTCTAAGTTGCTGATTATAGCCTGTTAGTAAGCCGCGCTGAGAAACCACGGGCAAGAAACAATAGCACTTAAAGACTACGGCATAGCCACGCAGACACAGGGTGTGGCAAGTAACAGGATAGCCCAGGTGCTGGGGAACCGCGCAATACTATACCGCACAGTATTATCGAGAATTTTTTTTGAATACCGAAGACTATAGAGCAGAAAAAGGAGATCAGACCCGTGGCCTGACCTCCTCTCACAGAATTTCAATGATGACTCAGCAAATTACCCAGATAGGTAGAACTGGCCTACCGCCCTAATTGCTAGAGCCTCACGACTGGGCCTTGATCACTGCCACTAGCTCGTCAACACTGCGGACGATGTGCACAAAGGGAATTTCTTCAGCTCTGAGCAAACCAGCCGCCATCACCACATTGTTGAGCCAGTCGAAGAGGCCCTGCCAATAAGGCTTATCGGCAACCGGCTCAAAGAAAATAATAGGCCTGGCGGGAGACTTCTTCTGCATGATGTTGTCGATCATTGACATGGCTTCGTGCATGGTGCCGATGCCGCCAGGAAAGAACACCATCGACACAGAGGCAAAGCGACGCAGTGTATCAACCCGAGGCGAGAAGTCGTCAAACCAAACGGCTTGGTCGTATGGTCCAAATACCTGCTCTTTGCGGGCGAGACGCAGACACAGAGCGATAGACTTGGCTCCGCCTTGAGCTGCACCAATGGCAGAAGCTTCCATCTGACCCGGTCCGCCACCATGATAGATAGGAAAACCAAGGGCGGCCACGGCCTTTGCTGCTTCGATATTAACGTCGTAGTAAGGGTTTCCTGGTCGCGTGCGGGCAGAACCCATGAAAGCAACGCCAGGAGGAGTACGGCCGAGAGTGCGTGCGACAAGCTTATGCTGCCTGGCAATTCTGCGCCCAAACTGATTAGAACTGAGACCGTCGCGAGCAACGGAATTTGATTTGAATTTGCGCTTGCGCGAGCGCTTATTGCCAGAGTCCATTTCGGCACTTTCTTTTTTTTGTTACTACACCGACCAAAGCATTGTGAAAAACCCAAGCGAGCCGCAAAACGCGACAAAAGACGGCTTGAGCGAAAAACAAAGGCTATGTGTGGCTATAAGTAAACCAGTGGTGGATTTAGATTTTGATAGAAGATTTTTGAAGAAGAAGATGTGTAAGAAAAACAGGAGGATTATCTTACTTATCAAAGTCTGCCCCCCAACTGCAACGCGCATGGCCCAAGAAAGCTTAATGGGCGCTGGTTTGCGGCTATCAATTTAGGCAACAATGCCCACTCAGCGACCAGAACAACAGTGAATTCACTTTCAGATACAGCGCAAAACGATTAGTAAGGCTAGCGCCCCTTGTCTACCAACCGTTTTGAGAACCATTCCAGCGAATCATCATCAGCGAATTCTTCTACCCTGTCTATCATCTGAAAATCTATCAAGACGCTCATCTAAGTCGATATTACTCAAGCCAGATTTCGATAAATCAATCACTATTCTGGTCTTTGGCATATCTCTTGATTTTCCGTCAGGACGCCTAACAACAGCAGTTCCGACAAGATAAAAAGTGACAATAATATCAAGAGTTTTTCTCTCTTCAAGCTCCGACTGACAAAGGCGAATGCTATGGCTAACGTCCATATCTACAGCACCTTCGGCGCAAAGTTTGACAATTCCCGAAGTTAAACGACCAATAGCAAGCTCACGGGCACGACTAAAGCCATCGCTAAAATAAGACAGCTCTTGATTGGTACCACCAAAGATATCAAACGAACTGGTAGTACGCCAATTTCCACGAACATAGTAAGTGCTATTGCCCATCACGATACCAGCAGGCCAGTAGCCAGATTCGTAGAGCTGCCAGAACTCCTGACCGCTCAAAGTACTAGTAAATGGCCAAGTAACTGACTGCTCGCCGACAGGCTTAACACAACCAGGAATGCGAACGGCTGTGCCAACTGCGGTAAATTCAGTGACATTCTCCGCCCAAGCCACCTCAGCTCGCTTGATTAGCACCCCAATGACACCATCAGCTCCAAGCACTGCCGCTTCTTTTTGTAAGCGCTCAAGAGCAAGCTCACAGGCCTGTTTATGGGCCAGAGTCAGCGCATCCAACTCTCCTGTATTGACAAAAGAGGGTATCTCTTCATCAGCCTCCGGGTTCCAAGCCATCTTGATAAATGCACTGCCCATAACTTGCGAAATTGGCAGATAGCGTCCTTCTCGAGCGAGTAGATACTCTTTAGCAGTAAACGTACTAGAAAAGAAACTTGAGCCAGAGGCAACTTGACTTTCAAGCCGGCGCCGAGCATAGGGTGGAATTTCTCCACCCTGCAGAGCCGCTACAGTAGCTTCTCGATGCTCCCGGCTCACGCGATCATCGTCTTTTTCTCTAAAGATGTCCCAAAACGGCAAGCCAATCACACATGTTGATTTAGTCGTTTACAGAAAGCACCAACTGCGGTGCAGGAATATGGTGATCGGCGCGCATGGCAATAATGGCAGTACCTACTGAGAAGAACTCAATAATGTGGTCACTCCAAGCATAGCTGCCTTCGTGAATATCGACACCGACAATACCATCAGCTTTTAGGTTCACGCCTTCGTTCTGCATGCGTTCCATAGCCAGTTCGCGAGCATCATAGAGAGCTTGAGTGAAGTTGACCATTTCAATATTTTGACCAACAGTCTTGAAGAATTGGCCAAAGGTCTGGTGAGCAACGTGATAAACACAGTTCCCCATAACCATTCCCACTGGCCGATAACCGGCCTTAAGAAGAGTCCAAAAATCTTGACCTGAAAGGTCAGAGGTAAATGGCATATTATTAGCAGCGCGCCAGTTAACTGAGCGATCATTGGCGACCACAGCCGTTCCAATAGCGACAAATTCAGCTAAGCTTTCGCCCCAACCTAAGTGTTTCACTTTCAGCCTTACAGCTACAACACCGTCCGCACCCAATTCATCTGCTTCTTCTTCCATGCGAGTCATGGCAAGTTCGCGGGCGTGATACATAGCCTGAGTTAAGACTTGCATTTCTTCGTTTTTGGTCCAACGGGCTTGCTGAAAACCAATATGATAGATAGACGACCCAACTACCATGCCGACTGGCTCAAAGCCAGCTTCTTTAACTAATAGAAATTCGTTGACCGAAAGATCTGAAGTAAATAATGCACGCTTACCGTCTTTGCCGCGCATTTGCGCTAAGCGCTCATGGGCGTGGGCTGGTAAGTCATCATGGCCCTGGGCCGGATTATGTTGAGGGTTGTTGGGGTCCGGCATCACTTACTCCTTAGTAGGTCTCATACTCGTGCAAACTCAAGAAAACTCTGAGTTTCAAGTTACTCAAACTCATCTTCATCGTCAGCATAATTGCTTTGGCCAATATCTTCGAGAGGATCATCAAACTCTAGATTGCGCAGTCCACTGCGGCCCAAGTCAATCACCATCATGGGCTTATGATCGATGCGAGCTTTACCATCAGGGCGACTGGTGACAGCGGTTCCCATGGCCAAAAAATTAAACAGCATGTCCATGTAGCTAATGCGATTGCGCTCTACATGTATTGGCTGAATGCTATAAGTGACGTCCATATCGACGCCGCCATCAGCTGCCATAAGGGCAATCTCACTAGTTAAACGAGAAACAGCAAGCTCACGGGCAGTACTAAAGCCTTGAGAGAATTGCATCAACTCTTGATTAGGTGCGCTTCCCCAAAAGCTATTTGTCGCTGATCGCGTTTGCCAGTCAGCCTGCACGTAGTAGGTACAATTGCCCATAACTACACCAGTGGGCCAATAACCAGATTCATAAAGCTGCCAAAATTCTTGGCCACTCAAGGTACTAGTGAAAGGAATGTGTTTGCTCTGCTTCAGAGCATCATTGCCGGGAATGCGAATAGCCGTGCCAACTGCCGTAAATTCAGTGACGTTAGAACTCCATGTAAAATCTTTTACCTTAATATGTACGCCGATTATGCCATGGGCACCAAGCAGTTCGGCCTCTTGCCGCATACGGGTTATAGCAAGTTCACGAGCCTTTCTATGAGCGTTCGACAAGCTTGTCAATTCACCAGTGCTAGGCCAACCAAAGCCGTAAGCATTGTTATAACTATTCCAGCCCACCCGCATAAACGAGCTGCCCATAACTTGGCTGATTGGCTCGTAGCCAGCTTCGCGAGCAAGCAAATATTCTTTAGCACTAAATGTACTTGAGAAAAACTTGTGGGGAGAATTGACTTGTTGTTCAATACGATGCCGTGCGGCGGGAGTAATCTCGCCGCGCTCAAGGGCAGCCA
Source organism: bacterium Ga0077546 (assembly GCA_001464165.1). The sequence goes on along the minus strand of LNEX01000496.1, from coordinate 34,186 downwards.
CACTGGCTTCTTGATGCAAACGCTTGACGCGATCTTCATCTTTTTCTTTGAAAATATCCCAGAATGGCAATTTATGACCTATCTACGGAACCGACTTCAACTAAATCAAACTAACCAATAACAAACTTTTGCAGCGCTGCTCTAGAAATTTTGCAACCACTGATCTATAGGCACTTCTTCGGTTTTCAATACAACCCCACGCACAATTTTCATTTGCCGGGCAGTAATAGCTCCGCGCTTTTCGCGCACAATCTGAAAGCCCTGATCGCCAAGCTTAATACTCAGCTCGGTAACTGGCTTGCTAGCTGACAAGAACCATCCGCCTCTGGTTATTTCGGTCTCTTCAGGCAAAGCCGAGGACAATTTAGCCGCTAGAAATTCAAGCAAGTCGCCTGACTCGCTCTTATCCATTTGCAGCGAACAAGCCAAGACATCGACTTGCAGCGCTTGTTCGTATGCGTCATCAACCACTTGACAGATGCCCTCAATTCAAAGTTGCGTGCCAACATTATATAGCTCTCAACCCTGATAAACATACTCTTGACTGGTCTGATGATAAGATGCTCTGATGCCAAAAGTGCTTGTATTGCCGGACCACATAGCCAGTCAGATTGCCGCCGGAGAGGTGGTAGAGCGACCAGCGTCGGTGGTCAAAGAACTTGTTGAAAATTCACTGGATGCTGGGGCCAGCGAAATCGAGATATCAGTCTCACAAGATTGCCGAGACATCCGCATTGCCGATAACGGTTCAGGCATGGACCCAGACGACGCTGTATTGGCCTTCCAGCGCCATGCCACCTCTAAGTTACGCTCAGCTGACGACCTCTGGACCCTTAACACTTTAGGCTTCCGAGGCGAAGCCATTCCATCAATTGCCTCGATTTCAAAATTCACTTGCTATACCCGCACCCAACAAGCCGAAGTAGGCACCAGAGTAGAAACTGCCGACGGTCAGCTTAAGGCCGTGGAGGTCGGTTGCGCCCCTGGCACTGTAATGGAAATTCAGGAGTTGTTTTACAACACCCCAGCTCGCCTCAAGTTTATGAAGAAGGCGGCCACCGAATTTGGCAACATCGAAGAAATTGTCCAGAGCCTAGCAATCAGTTACCCTGATGTAGCCTTCACCTTGCTCAATAACGGCAACACCGCCATGCGCACCTCGGGCAGCGGCGACCTAGCACGCACCATTGTTGAGGCTGGCTTCTTCACGGGCAAAGAGCGTTTAGTAGAAGTGTCACACGGCTATGAAATCGACGGCGAAATTACTGTCGGCAGCAAAGCTGTGCGCATCAAAGGCTACTTAGCGAAACCAACTCACTTCAGAGGGGACCGCAAGGGCATTCTTACTATAGTGAACGGACGAGCCGTGCGCTGCCCTCTCACCTACAAAGCACTAGACTATGCGTTTAGTGATCTTATTCCTCGGGGCCGCTATCCTCTGGCGGTGGTCAAGTTAGAGATTGACCCAGGGCAAGTGGACGTCAATATTCACCCCACAAAAAAAGAGTTGAAATATACTCACGGCAACGATATCTACTTGACCATACAGAGAGCTCTAGGCCGCGCCTTGCGCGAAGAGTCTATGGCACGGGCCGAGCAAGCCAGAGCAGAACACGCCAGACTGATTGCCGAAGAGCAAAATTCGGCCGGCAACTATGATGCTCAACCAAATGTGGCGCAGCAATATGGTGAGCTGCCCATCGATTCAGTTTCACTCGTACAAGAATCTGGCCAAAGAAGCACAGCAGACGCACTGAGAGCCTCTCAGCCGGCAGTAGCGCGCAGTGCCCAAGCGGCTCAAAGAGCAGAACAAATCAATTTTCGCGAGAGCTTGAGTTACCAGACCAGCGCCGATCATGCTGTGCCAGCAAGCTATTCAGCTAGCACCACCACTTCATCTTCTTCGTCATATCAACCATCTCCCAGCCACCATGTCGAGCACTCACCCCCTTACCCACCAACATCAACGGCGCAAAGACAAGACGAGCTCGATAGAGAAATCGAAAAGGAGCTATTCGATTATGCTCCAGCATCGAAGCCTGAAGCTGGCGAAATTTTCCTCAGCCAGTCAGTTCACGAAAACAGCGAAGCAGCTAGCTTTAGCCAAGCCACAGAATTGTTCGAACTACCCAGTGACTGGCGCATTATTGGTTACTTACGCAATACCTATATTATGGTCGAAACCTCTAAAGGTCTAGAGATTATCGAGCAACACATCGCCCATGAACGCACGCTCTATGAGAGGCTTCTGGCCAGTCAAACCACCGCTGGCAGAATTAGCGAAAACTCGCAAAAACTAATTGTCTCAGCTCCTCTTTCACTCAGCCCTGAGCAACTTGAAACCCTGCGTCTGTCACAAAGTGCACTAGAAAAGCTCGGCTTTGCTTTTATCTTAGAAGAAGACAATGCCTCTGTTAGTGAGCTTCCACTAGAGCTGGCACGGGTCAATTATGTGCCCGTCATTCAGAAATTAATTGACGACCTTGCCACCGTTGATGCCACCAATATGGAACTAGAAGCAACCAAATCAATTGCCTGTCAGAGCGCTATTAAAAACGGTATGCCGCTGAGCCATCGCGACATCCTCAAACTCTTGAGCGACTGGCTCAAGACTGAGCGCAACGATACCTGCCCGCATGGCCGCCCAGTGCGCCTGAAGTTCTCTATGGACGAACTCTTCCAGATGTTTCATCCAGCCTGACTTAAGTGGCTATTTAAAGCCCCTAAAATCGAAATTGGGTTGCCGCGAATCAAGCTGAATACGCGGCTGATCGTCGCGATCAATGGCACGCAGACCAGTTCTGTCAAGATAGACACGAGTGCCATCAGGATAAGCGAGAACATTTATGCTGCCAGCATAGGTCATCTGCACTCCATTTGAGAACTCGCCCAAAACCAAAGAAGGCATCATATCTGGTGGCGTCATCGTTTTCTCTGTCATTGTGGCAACCCTACCGCTCGCATCAATCATGGTTACATTCCCTTTGGCATTGACACTAATGCGGTCGCCACTGGCTAGAAGAAGACTCTGATAGCGTCTAGCAAAAGTCATACTATCGCCACTGGGTAACATTTGTTCGGTAATAGAGCCAGCGCCATGCAGCGACAGATCTGACCCCATGTTAAATGAAGTAGCCTTCTTCTCTGTTTCCTCGGAAGGTATAGTCAGATGAGATCTACGACGAAATAAGATCGGAGTGAATCCGTAATTCTCCTGCAGAGACAAAGACGGCAGCATGTCTTTAGCAGTATCAGCGCTTCCTATGGAGGGGCGATAGTCAGTTAGGCTGCCGACACTCTGCTCTAGCTCATCAAAAAGTCTGGCTGCTGAAGAATTTTTTCCGGCACTATCAGAACCTGGCAATGGTAAGTCTTGATTAAAGTGCGCTTCCATTTTCATATCAATTCCTCGCTATGTCTTTATTGCTATGGCGAACACAATCTCAAGTTAGCAGGAAGGTTTGACAATGGTTTGACATGAGGCTACTAACAGGCTCGACCGGCCGCAGTTAGCCCGGCAAATCGACTTTATAGCCAAGACCTGTAACGGTGACAATTATAGATGGCTGCCCGGCGCTGTCTAATTTACGCCTTAAGCGAGTAATGCACTGCCGAACTGCATCAGTAGAGGAATCGCTTTCTGAACTCCAAACCCGGTTAAGCAAGTCATCAACACTAAAAACCTGCTCTCTATGCTTAATCAAAAACGCCAGCAGACTTAACTCTTTCGGTAACAACTTGATCTCGACATCATCTATAAATGCACGAAAAGTCCGCATATTGACAGTAACCTTGCCAGCCTTAAGCACGTCACTACTTAGCACAACAGAACGGCGCAGCAGGGCCCGTATCCTTGATGAAAGTTCACGCATATCAAACGGCTTAGTAAGATAGTCGTCAGCCCCAGAATCGAGCCCAGTAGTTCTATCGTTGATATAGCTTTTAGCCGTAAGCATCAAGACGGGAGTCTTCCCCCCAGCCGCCCTGAATTCAGTGAGCACGGCAATACCATCTTTACCAGGCATATTCCAGTCTAAGACAATTAATTCATAGGGATAAATCTTCAGTCTGCTTAAAGCTTCGTCTCCATCGCCAACTATCTCAACTTCATGATGTTCCGCTTCTAGGAAATCTTGAATGGTTTGACGAAAGTCTAGGTCGTCATCAACCAACAATATTTTGGCCATAACTAGTAAAGGCTCCTAATCAATTGCCACTTCAATTGCCACTTCAATTGCCACTTCAATTGCCACTTCAATTGCCACTGCGCCTCTGCCTTCATTTGCCCTGGCTAAGACCTGCCGCTAAGCCGGAAGCCGGAGCAACATAAGCATGACTAGAAATCAGCTGATCAAGCCGCCGGGAAAGCACTGGGTTATTGAGATTTTCACGCCTAAATGTCTGGGCATAGAACTTAACTATGGCAGGAGAAAACTTTTGCAAGGCTCGCAGCGCCTCAGCTTGGTTCTCAGCCTGACCACTAACCGCATGCTCAAGTAAAGGCCTTATCGCCCTGATGTCACGAATATCGGCTAACTCTCTCATGCTGGCTGCCTTATCTTGACCAGGGCGGTGCAAAATACTCAGAGCTGCTTCGACCTTTCTGGCAGTCTCCATACGATCACTGACGGCGTCAACTTGTTGCTTAATCAAAGGAGGCATAGTTGCCCGATCTAAACTAGATAAGTAATCATGAGTTCTCTGACGGTCCATAGCCCCCATGTTGCCCTTACTGAGCATTAAATCGAATCGATTTAGCACCTCCATGCGCAAACCAGGCACTTGTTCATAGTTACGCAACAAATAGCCAGTCTGGGCCCGACTATCGCCTTCAGTCAAACGCATAATTTCATCAAACACCAGTTTACGCCCCTCACCATTTCGAGATAAGCGAGTCTCAATCAGCTTCTGCATGTGAGTAAGAAAATTAGGATTATCGTAGTAATGAAGAAACTGACCATACTCACTATGTTTAACATCAAGCTGACGCCAATCTTTAGCAATTAGAGGGCGCAACACCGGATTAGTCATAGCTTCGCTGAGAGCAAAACGAGTACGCTCTTCTATTGTCTTACCACTGAGTTTCACCAGACCATCTAGAGCTAGAGATGCCACTGTTGTAGGCTCTTCTGGTCTAGCGTTTGGATTCTCCTTAAGGGGATTAACCGGACCATCAAATTTTACCCAATCAGGCATCACATTATTCTTGGGATTCTGAGCAGCCTTACGCAGAGCACCAATAGCGGTGCCATCACCATAAAGACCAAGCAGTTTAGCGGCAGCATAGCGCTGCTCTACTGAGCCGTTCTGCAAGTGATCACTTAGTGCCTGAATTGCTAGCGGTCTAGAAATGTGATCTACGGCCTTTATACGCTCGAACAATACTTTGTCTTGTTCAGAACGGGGGCCGCGGCTACGCTGAACAAAACTAGCCTCAAGAGCAGTACTCAGGGCAAGGGCCCGCACCGGAGCCTGATGGGCATAGTCCCACAAACCATCTACGTCAGGACTCATAAAGAGCTCGCCCTTCGCCACTGCCCAATTTTCATCAGCGGTGCGCGAAGCGTGCTCACGACTGTAAAAAATCGTGTTCTTAACTACATCAGGATGTTTTGGATCTTCTTGCCGCGCGGCACGAGTGGCCTTGTAATCAATATTTGGCCCAACCCGGTCTACTATGGTGGCCATATCAAAGAGCTTGCTTAGTTCTGGTGAAGCCCACTTAGTTAAGTGAGCCCACTCATGGTAAGTGTAGTCAAGTAAATTCTTGCCACGGTTACCTTCGTAGTGGGTAACCACACCATCATGACTGACATCGGCAGCCGCCTTGAAGTTAGCTTGCTCAAATTTGGCACTGAAATAGCCATTAGAATAATCAGGAGTGTCAAGCAAGACAATTTCTTTGATCAAATTGGGATTTGGCAACGACTGGAGAATAGGCACCAGATCTTCTGGTAAGGCTCTATTAGCCAGAGGATGCTTCGTCAAGGCCTGGCCGGCCTGAATTACTGGCACAGATTTAGTAATTTCAGCCGGGGTCATATAGGCAGCAAGAACAGTAGCATCACCGGAGTTGAGCCTGGGCGCAATTGCCATTCTATCGGCCAGAGAGATTTGATCGTAAGGAGACGGTTGTTCCATGACTCGCCTGAGGTCACGCACTTCTCCCAGCCGGTTGGCATACTCAACAGGCACGACAATCTTCATTGGCAAGCCAGGCACTTCATAAAGATTGACCTGCACTGTCTCAGGCACGGTCATTCTATGGAAATATTCGCTGAAATCAAATTTGCCAGCATCAGCCTTTATAGTTTCAATCTGAGCGAGGAGCTCACTATGAGTTTTTGGCGTACCTTCGGCCACGCGCCGCATGATGCGCTCTTCAGTGCCCACAAGCTTGAGCTTGCTCTCGAAGTCGCGAATCAAAACTTCTTTGGGAGTATAGGTTAAAGACTCATAAGTAAAGACCGGCTCCTGGGCAGCCACAGCCAATTCGCGCTCTCTAGAAAAGTCTCGCTTAGTACCGAGCTGCTCTTCACCTTCGCTGTGGACATTGTCAAGATGACGATCTCGTTGTGACTTATCCCCATTTCTCTCACCATTCGCCCTATCACCAAGAGAGCGTGAAGTGGCCGGTGTTGGCTCTAACAAGGGCTCTGCCTTAAAAGCTGGTCTAATAGCCGAACCGGAACTTGGCAAATTCTCGCCCGCGGGTTCAAGCGCTGGCTTACCCAAACCCAAACTCGATGAAGTTCTTATGCGCGGCTCAAAGGCTCCAGTAGCACCAGCAGTGAGAAATCCGATGACTCCGCCCTTAAAGGTGCCAGACAGAACGTCAGAAAGAGACTTAGCCTCGCGTATAGATTCAACGCCGCCAAAGACCGCGCCCCCGGCAAACCCAGAAGAACCAGCCGTGACAGTCTGTCGCAGAGTGTGAGAGAAGAGGGTAGGCTCTGCACTATTGCCTAGCTTAGAATGGCACCGGCAGGGATGCCAATCAAACCACCCACACTAGTGCCAACAGCCAGATTCTCAAAATACTTCGTGCCAGAAAAATTACCGTGTTGATCGCGAGCTGCATCAATGTTGAACCCAGACTTCACTGCGCCAAAGGCGGCTCCAGAAACTCCATGCAGAGCTAACTCTGAGCCTAAGCCAGCACCAAGCTTTTTACCAAGAGTTTTAGTTAGTGCACCGTCAGAAAGCGCCAACTTGCCTGCTTTGTTGAGCAAGACGCCTTCAGCCACGTTGGAAGCAAAATCTACGGTCCAATCGCCGACACCCTTGCTCCCACTGACATCTGCCAGAAAAACTCCGCGGGCCAAACCACCCACTGTGCTCTTGAACCTGGGAATTGCTGCAAAAGTATCAGCAGCGATCTCGGCATACTGATCAGCCTCCTGGGCTCTTTCAATCCTCGCATCTTGACTAGCAGGCTTACCAGCAACAAAGTCCCAAACTGTGCCAATGGCTTTGCCAGCGAGGGTTTTCTCCCCGCCGGAGGTATCAGGACTGGCGCTGCCATTCGCTGGCAGACCGTTGTCTTTGCTATGGTCCTGTCTATCAATAGGCAAGACTTCCACCCCAGGGATACCCGAGATTCACTTGAATCTCCCTCATGGTATGTACCCATGGTATATACGCCCGAAACCATTATTAGACACAGAGCCTGCACAGAATTTGTGCCAAATACCGTTCAACCGCCCCTTTCGGGGCGGTCTCAAAGTGGTGATGCTCGATAAGGAGGAAGGCGAGCTGAACGGTCAAAATTAGACTTAAGCTTGGCTCTTCTTAATGCATAGAACCTGTAGCAGCAACGTTGCTAGAAAGCGACATTGGTTGGTCTAAAGCAAACTGGATTCTAGTGTTGCTAGGAATCTTAACATCCTTGCCCTTTCTCCAGAGATTACTACCAAGACCGACAGCACCGCCAGTAGCGACACCAGCAATTGCCCCAGCGCCAACGGTTCCAGCAACGATAGGAGCAAAGCAAATACCAAGAAGAGTTCCACCAGCTGTCCAAGCTGCTGTTCTAGCAACTCCAGTAACCACGGTTTTCTTAGTCGATTGCCCCTTGAGATTTCCTTGTTTGTCTTGATCGATTTTGGCATTGGGTTGTTGTGTTGTCACCATTGCAGACAACGGATAGCGAATGCCATCTGGAGTTACCGCACTGGTCAAACGCATACTCATAGCACCATTCTTACCACCAAGGCCGCTCTTCTCAGCAGAGACTAGTTGACCCTCAAGAGTGGTATTGCCAGGTAAAACAAGGTCAGAACCAAGATAAAGCGGTGAATAAAGCTTGGCTGTAAACAAGTCGCCTGGCTTTGCCACTGAACTGTCGATAGAACTGGTCAAAGTGGCATCAAGATTGGTGCCAACTGGAACATAAGTGACGCGACCTTGTAGGGTCTGACCGTTATATGTTTGGCCAATAGCTGGCAAAATCGTTGTCAGGCCCATTACGCAAGGCAACAGTGCACCAGCGACGATACTATTAAAATGAATTCGTTTCATAAGCTGCTCCCTTAAGCGAGGCCCCCTAAATACTCTTCGGCAAGAATAACATATTAGAAAGGACTTCGACACAATATACCTTTAATTAGACACCAATACTGATGGCATTTGTTCCCCAAACCTAATATCAAGGGTGGTGCCTGCTATAGAGCAGCAAGCCCTGAAATAGCACCGCCACTGGTGGTGACGGCTAAAACAGCACCACAAAGTAAAAGATTATCAGCTGGATAAAATTTTACACTTGACTTCTTGATACTGCCGTCGTCTTTTTGTCGCTCGCGTCAGTTGCGCCATTGCTATACAGTCAATCTAACTGACAACTAACCGATCTTTTCTTGCTCTTGCCAATAGATATTCATATTGTTGATATACAACTTCTACTTTTCTTTCTCCAGACAACTCTTCGTAAAGCCAAGCCAGCGCTAACCACCAGACAGTTTCAGACAAATCCTCAGCAAATCAAGCGCTGTGTGTTTGAAACCGGACAAGGCCGCACTAGTGCTTACGAACAGTTAGTAAATCTATGAAACAGCCACAAAAGGGGCTAGTAACATGAACGACTTCAGCAAAAACACAATAGGGGCACTTCTCGGTACCTTCTACCTGATGTGCTTCGCCTTTCCCATTGGTCTTCTGGTCGACGTTTTTCGCGACAAGATGCCAATTGGTCAGTTTTTGGTCAATCAGATCTTGATCTTCCTGGCAGTCTGGTTCGTCGGCTATTTCGTAGTCAAAGGTTGGCGCGAAATGTTTGCCGACATGAACAAGCCACGCCAAGATGACAACAAGGCCGATGACCACAAGCCTGAACCTTCGGATGCCACGAAAGACGGCAGCAAGCCTGACAGCGGCGACAAACACTAATCGACCAAGGTGAAGGGAAAGCCCACTATTTCATCAAGAAATATTGGCTTTTCCTTCACCCATTCCTTCGCAAAACAGAGCTTTCAAGGACCAACAAAAAGACCCATATGCCAACATCTATAAGCATTTCGAAGCTTTCTCTTTTTACTTTTTCTACTAATACGCATAGTTGAATAAGGGCTTTTATTCTGCAAATCAGACAGTCAACCTAGCGCCTGATATGATCATCGCTCACAGAATCCAACACAATCAAAGTTAGCCAAAGCGAAACAAAGCCAAAATGATGACTATGACTTCAACCACAAAAGTTTCGGAACTCTCGCATAAGTACGAAGAAAAAATTCGCGCCCTGCGGCACCACATACATCGTCATCCCGAACTGAGCTTCCACGAATCAGGAACAGCCAAGTTAGTGGCAGAAACCATGCGCAAGCTAGGCTATGAGGTACAGATAAAAGCAGGCGGCCTTGGAGTTGTAGCCGATCTCGGCAAATTAGGCAGCCAGGGCAAACGTATTGGTTTGCGGGCCGACATGGACGCACTTCCCATAAATGAAGACACCAGCCAACCCTACTGCTCTACCATAGAAGGCGTAATGCATGCTTGTGGACACGATGTTCACACAGCCTGCACCCTTGGCGCCGCAATGATTTTGGCAGAGATGCACAAAGCTAACGAATTACCTGGTGCAGTGCGCTTTATCTTCCAACCAGCTGAAGAAAGCACCAATGACGATGGCAAAAGTGGCGCCACACTAATGATAGAAGGTGGTGCAATAGAAGACTTGGCTGGTGTGATCGGCTTGCATGTATTTCCCGACCTGCCTGTAGGAACTATCGGCCTGCGCACAGGTTCCTTTCTGGCCGCTTGCGACAAATTTGACATTACCATAACCGGCAAAGGTTGCCACGGTGCCTTCCCCCAAAATGGCATCGACGCTGTGGTCTTGGCATCACAGGCGGTGCAAACAATCCAAACAATAATCTCGCGACGCAAATCAGCTCTTAGCCCTTGCGTGCTTACCCTTGGTGGCATCCGTAGCACGACTTACAAGTCAAATATCATTGCCGAAACAGTAGAATTGACTGGTACAGCGCGCTATTTCGAACCTGAAATTTCAGCTCAAATCAAGACCGAATTATCTAGAGCATTGAGCGTGGTTGAAAGCATGGGTGGCTCATTTACCCTAGACTATATTACCGAAAACCCTCCACTAGTCAACGATTCTGCCTTAACAGAAACAGTAAGAGAAGCGGCCCAACAGATTGCTGAAATTAAACAGATCGTCGACCCCGGCCAACAAATGGGAGCTGAAGACTTTAGTTTTTACTGCGAAGCAGTGCCTAGTTGCTTTATCGTTCTTGGCGCCGAGATTGCCGGAGACAAACGCTCGCTACACACTCCGCGTTTCGATGTCGATGAAAGCTCTTTGCCGATAGGTGCAGCACTGCTGGCCCAAGCCGCGCTAACTTTCTTAGATCACTAAAAGCTAAATCGCCAGATGGTAAAACATTAGAAGGTAACAGTTCTCAGGATGAACTAGCTGCGCCATAGTTAATCGCACTATGGCTGAGTTTTAGCGCATATTCTTAGCCAAATAAAACCATAAAGACTGTCATATATAGGGCCATCCCGGTTAGGTTGCATAAGTCTTTCTCTTTTTCCTCACACAGAAATCTCTCGCCTTTAGCTTCCAAAAACAACAACAACCACCATCTAATTCAGCTCTCACCGGTCACCAAGAACCTGTCCGATAGCTGCCAACGCACGCGCGTATCTGAGATACGTGCCCATAGAGATTACATGGAATACGTCTATGAAAACAAAAAAACACCTGGTCTATGCCCCGCAATACCAGTCAGACTTAACCGTGCTTGGCTCAAACGTTCAGTTTGCCCCAGACCGCGGTGCCCGCGTACTAAGCGAACTTGCAAAAGAATTCTCTCCTGAACGACAACTGCCCTACCGCAAACCGCAAATGCTCACCTTCAAGCAAATGCGCCGCACCCACGACGAAAGCTACCTCGACAGCCTCAAATTGCCGGATACCTGGGCTGAAACTTTCGGAGTAAAAGCCACACTGCCAAAAAATGGTCACACAACGAAAATACTAAGCAAGCTGTTGGGAGAATATCGGCTCAAATCTGGTGGAACTCTCTTAGCTGCTCGCATGGCTATAGCCAACGGACTGGCAGCCAATCTTGGCGCAGGCTACCACCATGCTCATCGTGACCGCGGAGACGGCTACTGTGTCATCAATGACATCGCTATGACTATTCATAATCTGCGCGCTGAACAAGTGGCAGACAAGGTCATGGTGGTTGATTTGGACTTTCACCAAGGCAATGGTGTGAGCACGATTTTCGAGAACGACCCTAAGGTCTTCACTCTCGATTTTTATGCCCTCGAAGCCTGGCCAATGAAGAAGCAGAAATGCTCTTTGGCTGTGGCTATCCGCAAGCACGAAGGGCCACTCTACAACGCCAAACTGAAAGCAGCACTTGACCAGGCCTTAACAAGCTTTCAGCCCGACCTAGTTATCTTCGTTCACGGTGCAGACGCCTATGAACACGGACTACAAAACCGTGGCGACGGCTTCAGCTTGACCCTGGCCCAAATGTACGAGCGCGACCGTATGGTGATTGACTGCTTTGCCGATCGCCATATACCCCTTGCCCTCTGCTTTGCCGGTGGATACGGCGACCGCGCCTGGGAAGCTCATCACCAAGCCGTTCGCCACTTGCTTGTACGAGCAGGTGTCATTTAGTGATGCCTTCTAAAAGACAATTAGGCATGGCGAGAGACTTCCAGGCACACTGATAAGGTGTGCTCTTTAGTCTCTCGTCATGCTGCTTTTACACTCCCTTCTCTTCTCATTTTTGGCTGTTTTACTGCTTGTTATAGTAATACAAAGAAAAAGAAAAGACAGCTGAGAACAATCGCCGCAAAGGCAATCGTCTCAGCTGCTTTCCATAATCCACCACAGTCAACCACGAATGTGTCGAGCGATTTCTTCGATAGCATACTTGGGCGTGCGGTCCATGTAGAGCAAACCGTTGGCCTCCTGATAGGTGTCAGTCAACTGCGTGTAGCAGAACCCAGCAAAGCCAGGCACCGCACGCACAGCAGAAAGAATGTCACCAACCTGACGCGAGAACTCTTCGACCGTCGAAGCTCGCTTGTAGCCCCACGCCTCTTTGTCGGGTGAGTAGCAAATGCCACCAAACTCGGTGAGCATGATTGGTCGACCACTGTGGTCATAGTGGTCCAGAAGCAGCTCGCGGTAACCCGGGCGCTGCTTGGCGAAGAGTTCGTTACGAGGCCCCGGCTCAAGAGCAGCGCTGTAACGCTCACGGAGACGATTGGCATCGCCGTCGTAATCGTGAACAGCGAGGATATCGCCAGCAACCATCTCCCAACCATCATTGCCAATCACCGGTCGCGACTGATCAAGACTCTTGGTCAGGTAGTAGAGCGCCCGCTGACTGTCGCGCTGCGCGGCAACGGTGGTCAGGTCAGGCAGACCCCAAGATTCGTTGTACGGCACCCAGGCGACAATGCACGGATGCGAAATGTCGCGCTCAATTGCTTCCGTCCAGGTGGAAAGAAGCCGCTGAGTGGCTTTGGCAGTGAAGGCATAAGGGCTGGGCATTTCCTCCCAAACCATCAAGCCCAAACGATCAGCCCAGTAGAGAAAGCGTGGATCTTCAATTTTCTGGTGCTTGCGCACACCATTGAAACCCATCGCTTTGGCCAGTTCTACGTCTCTGCGCAGAGCCTCGTCACTGAGTGCCGTCATGCCGCTCTCGAGCCAATAGCCCTGATCCAGAACCAGCCGCAGGTTGTAGGGCCGACCGTTGAGCAAGAAGCGCTGGTCATCCACCGCCACAGTGCGCATGGCAGTGTAGCTTTTGACGCGGTCGACAACGTTGCCGTTGCCATCGACCAAGGTCAACTCAGCTTCGAAAAGCTGGGGACTCTCCGGACTCCAGAGGTAGGCGATGCGAGCATCTTCGATGCCTGGGTCAGGCAGTTCGATGCGACGTGCAATCTGACCGTCGACAATGCCATAGGCATCATTGACAATCAGCTTGTCGTGGTGACGTAGGGCAACCTTGAGCTGCATGCCCTCGGTATCACCAGCGAATTTGGTAGTCAAACCAAGCGACCAAGTGGGCACATCAGAACTCCAGCGCAGAGAGGCAATGGAGGCAGCGGGAACGACTTCCATCCAGACAGTCTGCCAGATGCCAGTGGTGCGCGGATACCAGATTGAGTGCGCTTGCGGCAGCCAATCTTGCTTACCACGCGGCTTGGCCATGTCGTGCGGATCGTCGAGGGCCTGCACCACGATGGTCTGGTACTTGCCCTTCTTCAGGTGCTCGGTGATGTCGACGCTGAACGGCGTGTAACCGCCGTCGTGTGAGGCGACGAGAGAACCGTTGACGTAGACGTTAGCCTGCCAGTCGACTGCACCGAAATGCAACAGCAGCTTCTCGCCATTGGTCAGGCTGGGCGCGATTACTCGGCGACGATACCAGACGGCCTTGAAGTAACCCTGGTCTGCAACCAAGCTGGCAGGCGTTTCGGGCGCGAATGGCACCACGATCTTCCTGGCGAACTCAACTTGCTTGAAACCAAGTACTGCCTTGTAGTCGATAGCGAAATCCCACTCGCCGTTGAGGTTGGTCCACTGGGCGCGCTCCATGAGCGGCCGGGGATAGCCGTGAAGTTGTGACTTGATAATACGTTTCATGATAGTCGTCCTTGAAACTGTGCGAAAAATCCAGTCACAGCCGTTGACTCACAGAGGTGAGTCAAACAGCTGCACCGTAGACCTGCCCAGCGCTCAGCACCGAGACAGTAACACCGCTGACCGAGTATAGAGCACCGGGCTCGTTGTCGGCAGCGTCCTTGCTGAGCGAGGTTTTCAGGCCACGCCCTGCGCTATAGAACCAGACGTGCCCGACGCCGTAGACCGTCATCTTCGGCAGAGGGTTCTTCTTCTTGTCGGCGTTGACACTGGTCTCGATCAGAAGAGCGGTGTCTTCGTCGAGGCCGATGCCCAGAGCCTTAGGAAACTGAACCACCGCAGCAATGAGACGATTGAAGCGGGCCCTTTGCAAGAAGTGGGTGTCGAAAATGACATTGCGACAAAGGGCCAGACCCTTGCCCATTTCGAGCTCGCCGAAGCGCAACTGGCTTTCGGACGGCATACCGGCGGTGATGATATCGACACCGGCAGCAGCTGCACCAGCAGAGGTGCCGGCAATCAAGCCACCAGCAGCGTGGAAGCGGCGCAGTTCTTCTGCACCGTCTTCACCCAGAAGCCTGACCAAATCAGCCTGATCACCACCACAGATGTAGACGGCATTGACATTCGGTGCAATCACCAGAGGCTCTCCGGGGACAGCGCAGGTGACGCTCTTGACGCCATAACCGACAAGCTCGGCCGTCATTTCTGCAGCGACCGTTACATGCACCGAACTGGCATGCGGCACAACGAGTACGTTGGCCTCAACACCGCCCGCGAGAGCGACAAAGTGGGCCACACATTTCTTGGCTTTGCCGCCAATCAAGAACAGTTTTGCCATAGAATTTCTCCTGAGAGTTGAGGGTGAAAGTAGTAGAGAAGAGACGCCGAGACCTTGGCTACGACTTCTTGTCCGCCGGCGCCGGTTGAGAAGGCGCAGGAGCAACAAGTGCAGAAGCGTCAGGCGTAGAACCAGCGGGCACAACAGCAGGGAAAGGCACAGGCGTCGCCTCGAACACGACAGCAGCAACGGCAGGTTTGGCTGCTTCAGCTTTCGCTTCTGCTGCCATCTTGTCTGCCGCCGCCTTCGCTTCTGCATTGGCCTTATCCAGGGCGATTGCTCGCGCCGAAATCGGCTTGTACATCCACAGGTTGACGGCGCCGATGTTGTCCTGAGGCCATTTCGGACCATTCAGCATAAGACCAGCGGGAATATGCTCTGCAGGCAGGCTCTGCAGCACACAGACCCAAGACTCTTGCTGGCGAGTGAGCTTAATGCCGCTTGCCTTGATGCGCTTGAGGCCTTGGGCAAACTGATTCATCAACTCGACCAGCTCAGGAGTGGCGTACTTGTAGCCCTGAGACTCTGTCCAACGAGCAACATGGTAATGGCTGCTGGCGTTCTCGACGTAGTCGTAGCCAGCTGCCAGAGCCAGCTTGTCGATGTCGGGAATGATTGTGCGCGAAACATCAGGAATGGGGTTACCATTCTGACCAGGTGCCCGAGTTGACTTCCACGCCATCTGAAAGTGCTTGAGAAAGACTTCCGGCTGGTTGATGAAGCGAAACGGGTTTTCAACGAAGCGGTCGTACTCGGCGTCACCGGTGGCGTCAGCAAGACGCGAGCCAGGCATGAAACCGTAGACAGAAGCTTCGGCGCACTTGGCGTCGGGGAAGATGTTCGGCAGACTGAGAGGGGCATTGACCGGGTCGTCGTAACAACCGGCGAAGTCAATGAGCGAATTATCGTTAGCGCGCCGAGTGCCATCGTAGCGACGATCACGCAGGGCGCACTTGAAGATCAGCTGGGGATTGCGAAGGTCGCCGTACCAGCCGAATGCTTTCCACTTCAAGCCCTCGTATTTGACAACGAAGGCACCGTAGGTGGTTTTGAAGAAAGCGTTGAGATAAGGCAGACGAACGCGGTCGAGGTCGGTACCGTAGATACGGTGCTGATTCAGGTTGGTCACCTCATCTCCAGGGAAATCGCCAGCAACAGTCTCTCGGACTGTGACTTTGGAATACTCGATGTCACCAAGCAAGGCTTTCACCTGCGGGGTAACCAGTCTTTCCCAAATCACTTCCGGAGAAATCGTGCACAGCGATGTGTTACCGAGCAAGTCGGCAACATCAATCTGTGGAAATTTGTACATGTTAGTTGTCCCAAAACGTTAGTGTTTTTTTTGATTTCGGGAGCATTCGGAAAGGTCATGCCACAAAGGGCAAGTCCTGTCTTCGTTCTCCTTGCTCTTATGGGAGCTAAAGAAGTTTTGGCCGGAAGCTAATATCGGGAATGAACCCGTGAGCTTTCGCCGAAAGCGGCTTATAGAGCCAGAGACACTCGTCATCGACGTTGTTCTGGGGCCAGCGCAACAGCGTCTGCTCAGCCTGCACTTGCTCAATATGTTCTTGTTGACCAGCAATGCCAGAAGCGGTGCCCGACATGAGGAAACCGCTGGGCACGAGGTCGACAGGGCGCAAACTCTGCAACACGCAGACCCAAGATTGCTGAGAGCGAGTCAAGGGAGTACCGCTTGCGCGGATGGTCTCCAGACCAGCTTGCAATCTTGCTACCATGTCGGCCTGAGCCGGATCAGAATAGGCGTAGCCACCAGCCTGAGCCCATTTGGCCACATGGTAATGACTGGCTGCCATTTCGATCAGGTCATAGCCGTATTTGCTGGCCAGACGTTCGAAGCCAGCCAGAGAATACTTCGCTACATCGGGAATGGCAGCAGAGTACTGGCCTGGACCACGCTTGCTCTGAAAGGCCCGCTGAAACAGCTGCAGAAAGACCTGCGGATTGTCGAGGAAAAGAAACGGGTTGGTGACAAATTGGTCGAAGACTTTGTCGCCGGTGGCATCGAGTATACGGGAACCAGGCATGAAACCGTAGATTGACAGTTCCACAGATGAAAGCACATTGCTCAGACGCTTGTGGTAGTCAGGGTTGTCGTAAGCGTACTCGAGTAAGGCGCAATCGTTGGCTCGTTTGGTGCCGTCATAGACGCGATCGCGCAAGGCGGCCTTGAAAATGAGTTCACCCTTGCCACGGTTGATATCGCCAAACCAGCAGAACACCTCAAACTTGACACCATCTCGCTTAATTACCATGGCACCGTTGACGGTGCGATAGAGCGTGTGGTTATAGGGGAAGCGCACGAAGTCTTTCGACAACTTGCCGTTCGCATCAGCGAGCATGTGGCCATTCAGGTTGGTGACTTCATCACCAGGAAAGAGACCAGCCACGGTGTCTAGAACCAGATTTGATTCGAGTTTGACAATCGAACCAAGCAGGCCTTTGACGGTTGGAGTGACAAGGTGACGCCAAATTTCTTCGTCAGTTACCTGAGAAATCGGAGTCACATTGTGTTGAGATGGTAAGTTCATAATTTGGAATATGGACATGCCGTGTCCTCTCTTTTTTATGTTGTTTAAGACACACCGGCAAACCGTCAGATGACGCAAGGCGGCGTTGAGAAGTTAACTCCTGCAGTTGAAGTTTCTAAGTTGCTCCACACAGGCATGCGCATTCGCCAAATCCGGAATTCACTTTTTCCACCGCGTGGAAGGAAAAGTATTCGGAGATGACGGGTGCGTGTGGGAAGTTTTTAGTAGTTCTTTTGCTTTAACTTAAGTGGAGATGATCTCTACGATATGGAAAAGAGATAGCTTCTATCAAGGATCATGACAACTCTATTTTATGTGATGTTAATCATTCCACCCAGGAAACGCCTACAGTGCAACGGTTGCCAAGAGCGTGCACGTAGCGCTAGGTTTGGACGCTATCAAGCTGCCGCCGTCACAAAAGCTGAAAACGCTTACCAATAGAGCATTTACCAAAGTCGTCATGAGCAAGCGGCGCTAACTGTTTACAAGCTCTAGTAATTCATTTTGTGATAGCCCGCTAAGATTTAGATGGTTGAGACCACGAGCCCTGTTGCGCAAGTCAAAACCAAGCAATGCAGAAGAGATACTAATCACACCGTCTAAAACCGGCGTCGGCACGTTAGCTAGACGAGCTAGGTCAGACAAAAGCACTAAATGATCTGAGACATAGCGAGCCAAAACTTCTTGGGCCATACGGTGCGACCAATCTAGACCCTTGAACCATTCGCCAGAAATGCCCACCAAGGCCTCGGCCAAAGTTGCCTCGTAACACTGTTCGTCATCAACAAGATCTTGCGGTTCAAAGTTAACCTGACAGTAAGATTCTTCTCTCAGAGCCCTGGCAAAATCAGCCAAAGCACATTTATACGAAAATGAAAGTCTAGAGATTTCTTGTTCAATCTCGGCCAGCATAGCCAGATTAGAACGGTTCAGCAAGGTCGACAAATCACCCAAAGCCTCAATGCGACTGCCGAGCAAAGCGCTCAAAATAAACACTGGCCGAACCACTGATTCAGCGTCAAGGAAGCCGCGCTCAAGCATGTTAGAAGCTGGCAACAAACCAGGAGACAAGGTACAAGCCAAAGGCAGCGCTCTTCTAATTTCATTGCGCGAGCGACCTGATAAATTAACCCGACGACGCAAGCCCAAAACTGCCACTCCATCTGGTGACGACTGGGCATGGTTGAACAACCAATCTAGTTCAACCAAATTGACAATTAACTCTGGACGGAAACTCTTCAACGCTTGACCGAATTGCCAGGCGCCAAGCAAAGGTGCACCCGCAATTGCAATAGTAATGCCGTCAGTCAAATAAGGAGCCAAGGCCTTGGCTATGGCACTGTAGGCAGTGGCTGGTCCAGATATGACAACGGCGTTAGCGTGATCGAGACATTCTTCTACATCACGACTTTTTAGACTATATTGAATTTCGCTCTCGGGATAGTAACGGGCAATATTAACAGGCGAAGAAACCCGTAGATTGGCCTGCTGGCGCCATCCATCAGTATTATCAGGCGCCATGCTAGAGTTCAAACCAGCACTTGCCAATTCAATATGAGGTGGTGTTACACCTCCGAGTAATCGAATATAAACCGCTGCATCTTGACCAGCTACATTTGATGAAACCAGCCCAGCAAGGGCAATTGCTTCAGCACCATCACCAACGATACATATATTAGAAGCGAAAGTACCTTCGAGGTTCTTTTCTTGTGCTTGGCTACCGGAGCCGGTTTGAACAGTTTGCAAAATCACTAAAAAACTGCCCTCCTTGGTTACCGATTTAATTGCATTCATTTAACTGCATCAGTCTAGTACATTAAAGAGGGAAGACAAGACCTTCCGGCAAGGTTTAACCTGAATTGTTATCAGAGGCTGTAAACTGGCCATTTAAGCTTCGCTTTTTGCTAAGTCAAGTAGCTCCAGACGGTTTAATGTAACAGCAAGAGAACAATCACAAATGGCAACTATCTATTATGACAACGACGCCGACCTCGCCACACTAAAAAACAAAGTGGTGGCAATCATCGGCTACGGCAACCAGGGATGCGCACACGCACTCAATTTGAGAGATAGCGGTATAGAAGTCATTGTCGGAGCTAGAGCAAATGGCAAAGCTTTCGCCAAAGCAACTGCCGATGGATTTGCCACCATGTCGGTGCAAGAAGCCACAAGCAAAGCTTCAGTATTGGCGCTTATGCTACCCGACGAAGTGGTCACCGCCGTTTTTGAAAACGAAATTGCCCCGGGTATTGCAGCATCAGAAAAAATTGCTGGGCAAGATAATGCCAAACACAAAGCTTTTGTCTTCGCCCATGGTTTCACTGTCACCAACAAAACAATTGCACTACCAGCTGACGCCGACATCATTCTCGTTGCCCCCACAGGCCCTGGGCGCCAGGTGCGCTCGCTCTATCTGGAAGGCAAAGGCTTACCAGCTTTGATAGCGGTGGAACAAGACCAGTCAGGCCAAGCTTTCAACCTCGCGCTAGCCTACGCTAAAGCAATTGGTTCGACACGGGCCGGAGCAATTCAAACAACTTTCCTCGAAGAAACCACCACCGACCTATTTTGCGAGCAAGCCGTGCTCTGCGGCGGCATGCCTGAGTTAATCAAAGCCAGCTTCAATACATTAGTAGCAAAGGGCTACCAACCAGAGCTTGCTTATATTTCTTGCTTGAAAGAAGTGAAACTCATTGCCGACCTGCTCTTCACCCAGGGCATGGACGGCATGCGCGATGCCATCTCTAACACCGCCAAATACGGCTCAGTCATTGCTGGACCGGCAATTATTGATGCAGGAGCAGAGGAGCGCCTTGCCACACTGTTGAGCAACATAGAAGGCGGACAGTTTGCCCAGAGCTTCCTCGCCGAAGCCAAAGCCGGTTCACCAGTGACCAAAGCCTACGCCAGCAAAGAAGCCGCCTCCAAACTAGCCAGCACCGGGCGAGAACTGAAGGACAAGCTGCATTTTTAGGTTATGTTGTCGTTATGAAAGAAACCAATGCCCAAGCCTAACTTTGTAAATGTCGCATTGATTTGCATCGCTGCCACAGTGTTAGGCTTTGCTGCTCGTGACGCTACGTTTATAGCAGAATTGCCTTATCCAGTGCTGGAAATTCCTGATTTTCCGAGCCCGAAAATCCCTTACAAGCATCCAATTCTGGCCGTTGAAGCCGGTAAACGCTTAAATGGTAAGCAGCTAGACTCGCGAGTTTTCTCAAACCTAAATGGCTTCCAGGCTCCTAACCAAAAACTAAACGGCTACTGGTTCGACGATTATTTTCGCAAGGCAGAAGGTGATGCAACAGAACAATTTTGCAAAAAAGCGAAAGGCTTGAAGAAGGAAAATATTCTGAAATTAGCTGGAGAGCCTACCTTTAGAGGACCGAACATACCCGGCTTGAGACCCACTTGGCTGGAAGGTGATTTTTGGATTTATCAATTCGGTAACGACAAAATTATGACCCGACTCACTTTTGTCGGAAACACCTGCGTAGAAGCACATATTTGCAACTGGGATGAAGAGCAACAGTATGTAGATTGGCGCACGGCAGACATGGAAAACTTCGCTGTCGGTAAAACCGATGCAGCGATTATAAAAAAATATGGGAAGCCGAGCGATGTAAGAGACGAATCCAATCGCCCTGTATGCCTAGGCCAGCCGACAACGCTTTCCTATAACTTTACTAGTGGTTCCGGAATAAGTATAAGTCTAAAAAATGGCGTCTGTACAAGGGCTGAAGGCTATATGATTGCGAAATGAAGACAAAGTGACTAAAACAAAATGGACGGCATACCTAGCCAACTAGATGGAAAACAATGCTTCGACATTCCCTTCTAACCCTCATCATCTCTATGGCTTTTGCCTTGCCAGCAGCGGCATTGACAGTCGAAGATTATTACAGGGCACCGCCCACAGAATTTCTTGAAGCCATAGCAGAAAGCCCTCGGGGCAAAGATGATCCAATTGCACAAGCACAACGCGTACCAATAATATTCAGCGAAGACGGCCATGTTCTTGTCACCGATACAGACGGTGAGCCGTATCCTTCTTCATTCGACCAAGGCATGCATCAGAAAATGAAAGAAGATTGCTTCTACTCAAACAGAATTTGCCAACAGAGTGTTGGTTTGACTGAAGCTGAACTTATTAATTGGCTAGGCAAGCCGATGCCGCAAACCGGTTACCATCGAGTCAAAGGCGGAAAAGAGTTCAACTCGATGATATACCTTCTTGGAGGCGGCAAGATTCCAATGATTTTAGAAATGGTCGATGGGCGCTACCTGGGAGCCAACTGTGGTTTCAAATGGAACTCCGACCAAATCGGTGAAAGTAAGGAAATTTTCGATACCAAGTCATTCGAAGGAAAAACAGATGCAGTGCTATTTGCACTCTTGGGCGACTTACTCAAGGTTAATGGCAAATCCGTCAAATCACTAGCCGATTTCCCAGCATCTTCAGATTCGACCTGCCAAATTAAGTACTTGGACTACACCCTAGAAATGAAAGACCACAAGTGCACGAATATTCTTGTCGACATAACCTTCGGCGAGAGATTTCACCCATATACTCGGCCGCAGCGCTAATAACAACCGTCTCACTAGCAGCCTGATTAGCATATTTCAGGCCTCATCCTCGGTCAAAGAAAGTGTGTTCACAATCTTAAGCGCAATGCCTCTGACTCGCGGAGGACCTTCAAGAAGCATTTGATCGCGAAAAGCCTGTTTCCGCTTTGCCAAATCTGGGCTATAGAGCTTTGCATCAAAAGCTTGACCTTCATCAAGATCATCGATTACGCCGTATAATCCGGCAAGACTGGTCGTCCCCAAATTCAGAGTTCCGGCCCCGAGCCTGAGAGACTCAGAATCCCTAACAACCTCGTATAGACTCCAAGCCCCATCGTCCCACGACACTTCTTCTGACAGAATCTCGTCAGAGATGCGAACCAACTCCTCTCTTTCCGCAGGCTCAAACTCATATAGAAGTTCATAGTCAGGCAACACCCGAGAAGCCATTAGATAAAGCGTCGAGCCATCTTGCAAGCAATAATGACTCGCCCGCCTACCATCATTCAAGCGCACTTTTCCGTTGAGGAAAGCCAAGAAGGCCGTCCCAGACTGAAGCACTCCCTGAAGGAAGACAGGCAAAACCCCTGGTGCCTTGACCTCAGCTAAAATCTCCGCTATCAGTGGATCATCACCTGGCACATTGATCTCAACTACCTTTGCAGATTCACCGAGGCCGGCCTTGATCAAGAATTTCACGCAGCCACCTCTAACATTTCGCCCATCCCTACGAATTATCCATCTTAACTAAACACCAAAACCCCCAAATATTGGCAAAAGAAAAGATTTTGTCCAGAAATTGGCAGATCAGTATAGATACCAGCGTGAAGGAAACTACTCGAAAGAGCAAGAGAGCTGGAGAACGGAAATGGCCATCGCTGAGAACCACGACGACAGATTCGACATCGCTGAAGTGAAGAGAGCTTCGGTTCGCTTCAAAGGCGCTCTTCAAGCTGAATGGCAACAACTTCAACAAGGTCAAAGAACCATCGCCAGCGAAGTCGGTCAAGCCGCCGAAGCAATGGTCGACAACTTTTCTATCACGATGCAACCTCTCGACCGCGCAGTAGCAGCCTTACCTAGAGTAGATTTCGCTCTCAGCTACAAAGACCAAACATTACGCGGCAATAGCTCCACTGGCTTCTTCACACCATTGAAAGTAAGCAACTGGGAGCACTAATTTCTTAAATTCACAGAACAATAGTGTCTGATTCGAAAATAGGTGTATATACACCTATTTCTAGAAATCAAAGGCATGCCGCCCGTAATCATTGCAATCGCTAGCGCACCACAATATTGTCGATCAAGCGCACTTCGCCCAGCTTAGCGGCGACAAGAACAACAAATGGCTTACTGAATTTACCTGCTGGCGGCAATGGTTCGAAGGTTTCGGCATTACAGACAGCTAGATATTGCAGAGTAAATTCCGGTTCGGCAGAAACAATAAGAGTAGCGCCCTTAACCGCGTCTTCTACTGATACACCAACTTGTGATGCAGCGACCACTTCAGACAAGGCTTCATGCAAGACTGGAGCCAGTTTGCGCGCAGCCGCATCTAAATAAGCATTGCGTGAGCTGAGAGCCAAACCATCAGCTTCCCGCACAGTAGGCACTCCAATAACGTCAAGTGGCAAGTTCAAATCGCGGGTAAGGGCTTTGATAACAAGCAACTGCTGGAAGTCTTTTTCACCAAAGAACGCTATATGTGGCTGCACTAGCGTAAATAACTTGGTCACGACCGTGGCCACTCCACGGAAGAAGCTGGGCCTGAAAGCACCCTCTAAGGTGTCGTTGAGGGGATGAGCCGGTGCAACACTGACTATGGACTCGCGTCCAGCGGGGTACATTTCTTTTTCAGTAGGATAGAAAACACAATCGACGCCAAGAGGGCTAAGCAATTCAAGATCGCGCTCAAATGTTCGCGGATACTTGTCAAAGTCTTCAGTAGGTCCAAACTGATAAGGATTAACAAAAATCGAAACCACAACCAGGTCGGCTTGAGCCCTGGCATGTTTGACAAGCTCAAGGTGTCCGGCATGCAGAGCGCCCATGGTTGGAACAAAGGCCACTTTCTGGCCCTTGCCTGAACCAATCCAGGCATCACCATGACTGGCTCTCCACTGGCTGAGCTTGGCTAAACTATCGGCAATGAAAGGCTTGCCAGTATGGCTCAATGCGCCATCTATACTACGTTCCACCAGATTATCTACCACTGTCTTCTCACTTTGCAGGGTGTTACTTTCAGATTATTTGTTTCAGACCAGGCTCTTTGCCGCCAGCTTATTTTACAGTCTTGCCTCAAGGCTGCGATAATTAGCGGTTAATAACACGAGATTTTGAACGGGAAGCGAAGCAATGTTGACAGGCCTGCATATTTTTCAAGCGTCTAAACAATCAAAGTTTAGACTAGCGGTAGCGGCCAATTGCCTGCTCAGCATCAGTTTGACTATTTGCCAGCCAGCCTCTCTGCAATCACCTCTTATACAACCTGCTTTTGCTAAATCTCATTCTGCTAGCTCCAAGAGCAAGATAGAAAAAAGTGAGAAAGCTGAAAAAAGCGAGCACATATACACACAATCAAAGGAAGCTCGCTTACTAGGCGATCAGTTGCTAAAAGCAATTGGGGGCTATGCCGCTTTCAAGAGATTCAATGATATTCCTTGCCGAGCCAAAGGCAAAATTGTTCAAACCTCGTCACTCTCGAACGGCATCAATACTTTTGACTGTGACATTTTGCTGAAACGTGAAAAGCAAAAGATTACCATAAGCTTTTTAGGTCAGCCACTAACAACAGTCTACGACGGTGTAATGTGCTGGACGCAGCAAGGCGACACAGTTTTACCTTCAGATCAAATTACAGCAAAGCGCATTGCTGAAGATATTACACACGGACTTTTGCTGCTTGAGAAAGTAGCCTCACCCACCACCCGCATGGAGGTAGGCGAGCCTATAACAATAGACGGACAGCACTGCGACACCCTAAAGGTCTGGGCCGAAGATGGTGAACCAACAGCCTTTTACGTAGATAAGGAAAATCACTATGTGGTCGGCTCTAGCTATGCAGGAGTTGACTTAGAGCAAGGCGTAAAGGTCGAGAAACGTTACACCTACTCAGATTTTCGCCTAGTAGAAAATACCCAGCAACCCTTCAAGGTCGTAGAATATTCTGGCGACAAAAAAGTCTCCGAGACTCTAGTTAGCGAAGTAACGGTTGATCCAAGTGTGACTGATGACATCTTCATCATGCCCAAAGAACGACCTTCAGCGAGGCTAGCAGCTGGCGCTATCACCGTGCCATTCGAGTATACTTCTAGCGAGATTTTAGTCACCACCAAAGTGAATGGTCTCCACGACTTGCGCTTCATTGTTGATACCGGAGCCACTCAATGCCTGCTCGACAAATCAATAGCCACTAAAATTGGTGCCACTTCGTTAGGAAGCGATAGCGGCGTATCAATGACAACTGGCTCTGGCACTATCAAAACCGGCGCGGTTTTAGTTAAGTCGCTAGCCCTGGGTGAACTAGAAATTGCTAATGTACCTTTTGCAGTTGCCGACCTCAATTCGTTTGGCAACATTCCAGGAGCAAAGCCAGCCGGTCTAATCGGCGCAAACGTGCTCAAACGCTATCTTATGACAGTCGACTACGAAAACGAAAAGCTACGCTTTGCTGACCCAACCCAAGTAGTAGTACCTGAAGGTGCCATCATTGTTAATACCAAACCGAGCCTAGGAATGTCTGGCCTAGCGGTTGAGGGAACTATTGACGGCAAGCAAAAAGTAACCTTCTTGATTGACACAGGGGCAGCCTTCAACAACATATCCGAAACTAAAGTCAAAGCACTACTCTGGGGGCCAGTACTAAAAGTCGGCATCCTGAAGGGCCTTGACGGCAAACCAGTTGAAACCGGAGCCGCTCGTTTTGAGTATTTAGATTTAGACAAACATCGCATTGAAAAACCGGTATTTTCTATAGCACCACAACTAATAGAAGGCCAAGGAGAAGCTGGCATAATTAGCTCCAAAGACCTGGCAATCATAGGCAATCCACTGTTAAGTCGCTACAAAGTTACATTTGATTATCGCAATCAACGACTGTTCTTTGAACAAAGCGCTATGGTGAAAAAGAAGAACGAACTTACTGACAAAATTGACGCCATTAGATTTGAATGGCTAAAAACACGCAATGCCAACCAAGCCATTCGGGATTTAACAACCGTGGCCGATTCGGCCCACCATGAAGATTTGCCCGGTGTTGAAGCACTAGCTAGAGCAGAACTAGCAATTATGCTTTGTCAAAAGAGCGGTGGCAATTTTACCCCAGAACATATTTTCGCTCCACTTACTTCTGCCAGTTTAACCTCAGACACGGCGGCGACAACTAATGACGGCACAGGAATCAAACCACTCCCACCGCAAACTCTCTTTGCTGAATCGGATGCCCAGCTTTTAACGGCCTACAACTTGGCCGAGAAATGCAAAGACAAAAGCGTTCTCGGTCGAGTTTTGGCAACGTGGGGATATATCTATTCAAGCCAATGTCAGAACATAAGCTATCTATCTAGCGCCAAGCAAAAAATTGGCAAGGCTGTTGTTTTGTGCCCTACTGATGCCAATGTACGAGCTGCGTCTGGTTACTTCTTATCGCGCCTTGAAGCTGTGAAAACGCCGAAAGGCGCTGAGAAGAAAGAGATAGAGAAAGAGAAGCCCGCAATCAAAACCTTGACGGTACCAGCCAAGACTGCTTCAGCAAAAGTCGGCACCAAAGAAAAAGAAATTCCGGCTTACCAGCAAAAGCTAACAACAGCCATGAAATCAGCCAATGAACTAGGGAAGTGGCTTGCTGAGCAAATTATTGACCAGGCCGTAATGATTGATCCAGCCAACTATTTAGCCCTGCAAACAAAGCTAGATCGCGCTCGCAATCAAGGAAAGAGCGATGAAGTTAAAAACATCATCGCTCAACTAAAGCACTATTATCCCAATACGAACATCGGCTTTAATCACTAAGTACTACTGCTGCTGCCACAACCTCGTAGCGCTGTTTTCACCTACTGCTTATCTGACTGTTTCTCTTCGGATTTAGGTGAAGCAGTAGTCTTTTCGCTAGCAGGCTTAGGAGCAGCGTCTCTGCTATTAGTACTAGAAGGAGTCTCTTTCACTTCCTTTGGTGCAGGGTTGGGTGCAGGGTTGGGTGCGGGGTTGGCTTGTTCGCTCAATGGTGCATCACTGTCTGGGATAGGAGCACCAGCTGGTAAAACTTTGCCGCAGAATTGCTGTCTATCAGCTTTACCGCTGGTAAAGAAGCGTTCATTTAAAATGCTTGGTTCAAGTTGAAACATATTCATATCACCAGTTTTTTCAGAGCGACCAAATTCTTTGGCGCTAGCTGGATGTACAGCACTGGCAGAGGCAATGGCGAGAGCAACAACAGTCAGGGCAATAATTTTCACAATTTCTCCTCACTAAACTGAATACGGTTTTCAAACTGATTTAAACTCACAATTTCCAGCCTATTATCTTGAAAACCGACCTGCTCAAACAACAACTTTTCTGCCAAAGCTTAGTTATCAACGGCCTAGGCAATAACTTCTGGACGAACCAGCAAGACCTGAAAAGGCAATGAGCCAACACTTTCACCCTCAATTTCAAGCAGGATGTGATACATGCCCTCACTATCAAAAGTCAATCCTGAAAAAGCACTGACAATTTTGTGAGTCATATGTTGGTTGGCTAGCGGCTCTACCGTAGCTATTGGCGAAGAAGCAATGAGCTTGCCGAGAGCATCTACAACTAGAAACTGATAGTTAAACTGACCAGCAGTACCAGAGACTTGAGCGAAGGCGTACACCAGTGGAATCTCTGCTGGAAGCTTTCTAGCTGATATACCGTTGTAGATGTTGATACACGAAACTGCATCGCGCCTGAGAACATCTTGCAAAATCCGTTCACAAAGAATAATTCCAAGTAACCGCGGCGGGGAATCAGAATCAGTCATTTTTGCACCGTTGAGCAAAAGAACCCTTGTAATACTCCGGGTAGCAGGTAAGCACTGCTGACTAATTGACCCTAGAAGCGTGGAGATTATACTAGACTTAAGGTATCGGCAGCAGTACAAGAGTTTAGCGAAACGCAGAGAAGTAATGATCCATGCTTGATCCAGAAAGATTGACATTAGCTCAGTGGTTTTGGATTGTATTCGCTGCAGTTCTGTTCATTTTCTTTCTTTGTCGTTGGATAGACCTTTATGTCCCCTTAGAACCACTCACACTTGAGCTATCGCCAACTGCGCTAACCACAGACAGCTAGCTAAGCTCAGCAGAAGGCGCCACTTGACATCAAATCCTTCCAATGATTTTGGTTTGGCCTAGACAAGGCATCGATAAGCGCAACTTGTCAAGCGCACCAAGGGGCCTACTAGCTAACTATTCGCGCGTATCTTCTCTATAAATCATTAGATTAACTCTCATGATTTGACATCCTAGCTCTTATTTACTTAAGTTCCATGGGTCTACATTTTCTTCTCTTTTAACTTCAAGGCCAAATTTTCTTCTAACCCGCGCCCGTATAGCTAAGCGTCTAATCAATTCTTCTTTTTAGGAGTTTTGATTACTACCGCCTTAGCTCAAAGTCGCCTGTCGGAGAAGTGTGCCTTGTTCTCTAACTCTCAACTCCTAAATTCCAAACAGGAAAGGGTTCTCTATGACAAGCATCTCTGAAAATAGCCAAAAGAAAACCTACGTAATCGGCATCACCGGCTCGATCGGCTGCGGAAAATCGTTGGTAGGCCGTCAACTGCAAGAAATGGGTGTGGCCGTCATCGACGCCGACCATCTCTCGCACGAACTGGTTAACAAGCCCGGTCCCGCCTACGACAAGATTCTTGCTCGTTTCGGCGCCGACCTGGCAATCAGCCCCGGTGGCCCGATCGACCGCAAGAAGCTCGGCACCATCGTCTTCAATGACCCCTCTGCACGCACCGACCTGGAAGCAATCTTGCATCCGGCCATCGGCGAACTGCAGAAGACCCGCACCGTCGAGCTGGCCAAGACCCACGACATCGTCGCCGTGCTTGTACCCTTGCTCTTCGAGACTGGTTCTCGTGCCAAGTACAGCGCTGTCTGGGCCGTAGTCGTTCACAAGGAAATCCAAATCGAGCGGCTCAAGCTGCGCGACAAGCTCTCCGATGAAGAAGTTGTGCGCCGCATCAAGGCCCAGTGGCCGCAGGACAAGAAAGCAGAGCTGGCCGACAAGGTTGTCGACAACTCTGGCTCCCCCGAGCAAACGCTGCAGCAGGTCAAGGTCTTGGTCGCAGAGATTCGCACCAAGATGAGCCTGCCACAGGGTCAGACTCCTATGCCTGATCATGCTCCAGCACCCGTCGACACCCCGGC
This sequence comes from bacterium Ga0077546, assembly GCA_001464165.1. Next base: position 4,699 of record LNEX01000496.1, on the reverse strand, counting down.
TCCGGCACCCGTCGACACTCCCGCCCCGGCGCCCGTCGACACCCCCGCTCCGGCACCCGTCGACACTCCCGCCCCGGCGCCCGTCGACACCCCCGCTCCGGCACCATTGGACAGCTCAGCTACAGCCACCAACCAGCGCAACCGTGCAGCCCTCAAGCAGCTCGGTGACATCGCCACTGAAGAAGCTCTGGAGAAGCTGGGCGACATCGGCACCACCAGCCACCGCGAAGCTACCGCTTCCATGACCATGGCCGTCAAAGCCGGCGCCAATGCGGCCGACAAGACCGCCGCTGACAAAGCGAATGCGACCCCAGCTGGCTCCACCACACCAGCTTCGCAACCGGCACCTGGAGCCGATACGGGAACGGAACGCGAGCTGCAGGTAGATGTGCGCATGTGCGCCGACTCCGGTGCCGACACCAACGCCCGTGCCAGTGCCCACGACGCCATGCGACCAGAAGCACAACAGATACCACAGTCTGCCCATCGTCGCCTGCCTGCTGGCATTCTTGGCCTTCCTGGCCTTCTTGTTGGTATGGTCCTACGATGACACTCCGGTGGTGGTGAAGAGCGACCCTGCACCAGTGGTGGTCGTCGTTAATCCTGCCGGATGCTGCACATCTCCGGTGGAGAAGCCGCCTGTTGTAGTGACTCCGACAGACCCGATCGTCAAGCCGCCCATTGTGGTGCCGCAACCGACGCCTGTGGACCCACCGACCAATCCCAATCCGCCGATCGGGAACTGCAAGGTTGGTGTGGAAACCCTGAGCGAACCGCCTGCATTCATTCTCAGCAACCTACACAACCAAGTGCGTTGGCGGGCAGTGAAGTGGACTGTCACCACCGACGGTGTCTCTCTCAGTGGCGTCTCATGCCTGCACACAACAGTTGAAGGACGCGACGCTGAAGGGCGACTGGTGGTCAGGCAGTTCTACGGAACGCAGCTAGCCTACCAGGGTCAATACACAATCATCTACAACGCTGATTGCACGACCCAAGTCGACCGCTTCAACGAGCACAACGTCTTCATCGGGCGCAGTTTCTACCGCGCGAACCCGGACGGCAAGTTGGTACAAGCGATGCAGTTCGACGGTAATCAGCGCAAGCTCTTTACCGTCTCCATCGAGTTGGACCGAGACGGCAGTCTGTACGCCGTTTCGTACCAATCTTTCGCTGCTGCAGGACAACCGCGCTCTGGCTACTTCGAAAAAGTAAGCCATTACCGCGACTTCCTCAGCGCCAACTTCTACCTCTCCGAACTCGCTCTGAAATAATCAAAAAAGGTATCTCTCTATGAGCAAGAAATCTAGCTCCGAAACATCGGTGCAGCCGCTGCACTTCACGGCGCAGAAGAACGGCGTCATTCGTGTCGCCCGCACCTTCGACAATATCACCGGCCCCTACACCAAGGCCGATGATATCCCCGAAAAGCAGCTCGACGCTGAAGAAGAGAAGTTCAACTTGCTCGTTCGCCGCATGCAGGCCGCCAAGAAGTTCTTGGTGGTGGTGCTGCAAGGCCGCGATGGCGCCGGCAAGAGCGGTGCAACCATTTGCATCGGCAATTCTCTCGGCCACGACGCCAAGCTCTTCTTGAGCGTGCCGATTGGCCCGCCCACCGAAGACGAGCGAGCCCACCCGCCGCTCTGGCGCTTCTTCAAAGACGACCGCATGCCTGCCTTTGGCCAAGTGCGCGTCTTCGACCGCAGCTGGGCTGAAGAAGTTCTGGTGGTGCGCGTCAACAAGATCAAGCCCAAAGAAGCATGGCAGGCATCATACGCCAGCCTGCGCACCATGGACTGGATGTTGGAGCAGGAAGGCGGCATCGTCGTCAAACTCTGGCTCGACATCACCAAGGACGAACAGAAGGCCCGCTTCAAGAAGCGCGCCGAAGAGAAGCCCTGGAAGGTTTCACCCTCTGACGCCGAAGCGCGCAGCAAGTGGAGCCAGTACACCAAGGCTGCCAACGAGATGTTCTTCCGCACCGGCACCGAATACTCGCCCTGGTTCATCATCGCCAGCGAAGACAAGCGCTACAGCCGTGTCAACGTGCTGCGTACCCTCAACCAACAGCTCCGCGAAGCACTCGGCGACGAGAAGAAGCAGAAGTAACTTCTCGAACCCTGGAGTCAAACCAACTTCAGAAGGAGCTTCAAGCATATCTGGAGAAAACAATATGGCAACAGTAACATCCAAACTGGTGAGCGGCACCAACTATAAAGTGGAGGCGCAGGCTGGCGGCTTCACCCTGGTCAGCGACCAAGCACAATCCGTGGGCGGTAATGGCACCGGCCCCAGCCCCAAAGACTTCCTGCTCGCAGCCATCGGCGCCTGCACCATTCAGACCATCCGCATGGTGGCAGCAAAGCGCAAGTGGGACGTCCAGGAAATGTCGGTGACCGTCACAATCTCGGACATCGACGACCCCAGCCAACCCGGCACCAATGCCAAAATCACCTTGATCGAAGAATTGATCGAGGTCAAAGGCAACCTCAGTCAAGCCGATCTCGACGCCATCGAGAAGACGGCTGGCCGGTGCCCGGTTCTGAAGATCATCACCGAACCGAAGCTGGTTCAGAAGCGGGCGGTCAAGGTCTAAGAACTAGACAGTAGCAACAGCGAACGGCAGCACCAATGGTGGTGCTGCCGTTTTTCATTCTTGTATTTGCAACTTAACACCCACTCAAGCTACACCCAGGCTATCTAGCCCTTCGGCAAGCTTGAGCACATTGAATGGAGAACCATAAAAATGGCTCCCGACCCACAAAACAACGGAGGGTCTAACGACTCATACGTAAAAAAGCTTGTTGTCATGTTCGGTTTGGTCTACTTCGCCCAGGGTCTTGCCCAGGCGTCAGGTCTGATCAGCCAACCTCTGAGTTTCTACATGAAGGAAGTGCTGCACTTCGACGAAGCACAGTCGACAGCCTACCTGGCAGTGCTGACCCTGCCCTGGCTCATCAAACCGCTCTACGGGCTGGTTAGCGACTTCATTCCCCTGTTCGGCTACCGGCGCAAAACCTGGTTGCTCCTCCTCAACGTCATTTCCGCCGGAGCATTCTTCTGGCTGACTGGCCTGGACGAGCCCTCTAAGATCGTCTTCGCCCTGATGCTCACCGCTTTTGGCACCGCTGCCTCAGACGTCATCGTTGACGCTTTGATGGTTGAAAACGGCCAGAAGTTCAACATGGTCGGCAAATTTCAGTCAGTGCAATGGTTCTGGTTCTACGCCGCCCAAATCGCCACTTCGCTGGCGGGTGGCTGGTTGGCAAGTATGTCAGACCCCGGAACGGGCCTGCACATCGCCGCCATGATCACAATGTGCGCACCAGCCACAGTGGCAGTAGCAACCTGGCTTCTTGTCAAAGAAGAGAAGTCGAAAATGAACCTTGAGCAGCTCAAGGCCACTACTAGCGGCTTAAAGCAGGCTTTCACTTCCAAGACTCTCTGGGCAGCAGTGCTGTTCTTGGCGTTCTGGAACTTCAGCCCCAGCTTCGGCACGCCCATGTACTACCACATGACCGACACCCTCAAGTTCTCCCAGACCTTCATCGGTCAATTAGGTGCGCTGGGTTCAGTTGGTGCCTTGATTGGTGCCTGGTTATATGGCAAGTGGTTCACCAAGCGCACGCTCAACTACCAGCTGATTTTCGCCATCACAAGCGGCGCCATCGGCACCTTTGCCTATCTCAGCGTGGTCACGCTCACCCCGTACAGCAGCTATCTGATGGGCACGCTCAGCTTCGTCTTCGGCATCGCCGGAGCTATTGCTTCACTCACCACCCTGTCGCTGGCAGGTCGTTCTTGCCCGGCCAATGCTGAAGGTTTCACCTTTGCCGCATTGATGTCAGTCAACAATGGCTTTGCGCAGCTGTCGGCCATCGTCGGTGCCTGGATGTTCGTGCACTGGTTTGACCGCAGCCTGACACCGCTTATCATAGTGTCAGGGGTTTTCACTCTGTTCTGCTTCTTCCTGCTGCCGACCCTGAAAACGGTTCGCAATCAGAAAGCAGAAGACGAGGGAAAAGAAGACAAATAAGAGGGCAAGCAGCCCTGACCAATATAAGGTAATTAACGTGAACTCGAAAACTGCGCAAGACGAAACCCAGTCAGCCCCCGCCAGCGACCTCGATCGCAAGAAAGAAGTCTCTGAGCGCTTCGGCAAACATGCCGAGTCGTATGCCACCAACCCGGGCCATGCCCAGAGCGACGACCTGGCTATCGTGCTTGACCTGCTCAAGCCCCAGGCCGATTGGCACGTGCTTGATGTTGCCACTGGCGGAGGTCATATGGCCGCTCTCGTAGCGCCCCACGTTACCTCGGTGGTTGCCAGCGATTTGTCGCAGGGCATGCTCAGCGCCGCCACCAAGGTTTTTGCGGCAAAAGGGCTGAACAACGTCAGCACCGTGCTCACTGACGTCGAAGCGTTGGCCTTTGCCGACGAGACTTTCGACGCCGTCACCTGCCGCATCGCTCCCCACCACTTTCTCAACATCGAGAAGGCGGTGGCGGAGATGGCACGGGTTCTAAAGAGTGGCGGTGTGCTTCTAATCGAAGACAACATCGCCCCGCAAGCAGCGCGCTTGGACCGCTTCATCAACACTCTCGAAAAGCTGCGCGACCGCACTCACGTGCGCTCGTACACCAATCGCGAGTGGCGTGAAATGGTTCGTGCCGCCGGCTTCAACGTCACCCGCACCCG
>LNEX01000495.1 GCA_001464165.1 bacterium Ga0077546 | reverse complement strand
TTGTTCTATGTTGTTCATCATGGTGAAGAATTTTCCATCAGGTGAAAATCCAGCTTCATGACCAACACACTTCACATCATCAAACTCAATTTCCCAAGTATTAGGGTTCTCATGGAGCTTCGTCACCTTGAGGTTGTCAGGCGAGCCCTCAGGATTATGCAGACAAGCCACCGGCTCCCATGTCTCGCGATCAACAATAACGGCACAAGACAGCATGCGAATAATTAGAGCTGAATACTTATTACCTGGGTGGTGCACCACGGCATCCAGACCAGTGAGACCTTTCTTACCCGCACCAGGAATGCCATCAGAAGAGACTAAGTTTTCAGCCATAGGGGCCATTTCCCAATCTATCTTATTGCCTTTGGTACCTTGCAAATCGAACTTGCCAGTCTCAGGAGCTTTGTTCAGTTCAACAATCCGAAGCTTTCCACCTTTGCGCCAATTATCTTTGAGATTACGATCGCTCTCACGACCGATCCAATCAGCGCGGAATGACTTCAAAACAGATGTCTTTTTGTCGCCCGACACTCTGTCAAAGAAAGCACAGATATCTTTCTGGCCATCAGCGGCAGCGAATCCACTAGCATCCGGAAAAATAGTTATGTGCACGCCGAGGCCAATGCCTGTGGTTTTGGCGATATCTTCCTTTAGTTCCATTTTGGTGCCATCAAACTCAACGCGATAAATATGATTACCTTGACCCCAGGTATCAAGCAAACCACGCTCTTCAATTTCAGTAGGAATACTGTACATAGTGACATTCTTGCCACCCTGGGTAGAGTTGACAAACTCAAAACCCTTGCGGGGATTACTAGATGGATAAGCAGAAAGGTGGTGAGAAATCGGGCACGAATCGCCATAGTTCCAGTAACTAATCGAAGCCAGCGTAATGCCTTGTTTAAAATCTACGACATGGGTGCCACCGCCTAACTTCTGCGGCGTCAAATAGAGATAGTCGCCAAATTCTTCTGTTGACTGCTTATAGCGAGAGGCATCTTCTACTTCAATCTTAGAGTGAAGTAAATCGGGCATTCTTAGTTTTCCAACGTTACCGAGGTTGCCAACCATGGCAAAAATGTTGCCGGCAGCGAACCCCGACACGCCAGCAGCCCCAGCATAGAGAAGCTCGCGGCGCGTCATACCTCCGTTGAATACCTCTTGCATAAACTGACGCAGATTAAACTTGCCTTGACTAGTTTCAGCCGGAGCATTTTCAGCTAACCACTCATACAAGGTAGCCTCGCTTATCTCATGGCGCAAGCAGAGTTCATAAACATCAGTGGAAGCTTCTGCTTCCTTCAAGATTATCTTGATTTGTTCCTTTGTGAACTGCTTCTCCGCCATTGGCGACTCCTTCAAATGTGAAATATCAACCACAGCGCAAGAGGAGCCTCTTGCTTTTCAACCCACAACAATACCCTACTTTTACCTTAAGGAAAAGCAAAAGGCGGCGGTTGTCATGAACGCCTATTGCCGCAGGTCTATTGACGCCACTACCTGCGATATCAATGGATGATCGCCAGGCAATTGATAGCCCTCTGTATAAATGCGAGTAACCATACCAGTAAGCTGCTTTTTAGTTAGCGGCTCATCACTGAAAGGGACCCAAAGCAGCTCACCAGGAATCGGTGCTTCCCCGACAACGTAACTAGGAAAGAAATAGTCAATGTCCAAGGGCTGCAAGCCAAGTTTCATAAAGAACTTCTTGCGCTTGACACGCACTTCCATAACTTCGGCTGAAACTCCTTGCTCAAATGTAGACTCAATTTCGCTGACAATGCCAACATATTCTGGATACTCACTTTTCAGCAAACTATCCAAGCGCGTACGGTGTATTGAGCCGATACCAAGACCTCGCATATCAGGAACAACAGCTGTATAGCACGCCAAAAGGAAGGTAGGCAGTACCGGAGGATGACGAAAAACTTCCGTGATGGTCATACAAAGAATGTTGTCATGCTCGTCGCGAGTCTCATCTAATTCCATGCGGCCGTCGCGCAGTTGCTGCATCAGCTCATCTAAACTTTGGCGTTGACCGGCAGGAAATGCTTCTTCATATATGGCGACCCAGCCAGTATTTTCAATGGTTCCATCTTTGCAAACGTGCAAAGACTTAGGCCCTTCTTTAGTATGAATAACAGCGTCCATTGCACCTCTTCAGCTTCAGAACCGCTACAGTCTATCATCAATGGAAGGGCGCATTAATTCTCAGTGGAACCAATTGGCTACAAAAGCGTCTCCAAAATCCCCAGGGTTCCAGGAGGAACAGTAATGAGACCACTATCTCTTCTTTTAGCAGCGACAATGTTGTTACAGCTTGCTGTGGCACTACCAGAATCAGCTGATGCACGTGGGCGCAGATATACAATTACGCAACGCCACACAGCACTGTTGAACAAGATCAATCGCTTTCAGAGGTCCGGCGAGTTAACTCTAAAAGAAGCAAATTCGATGCGCAATGAAAATGCCAGAATAGCTGAAAGAGAAGCAAGTATGAAGAGAAAAAATGGTGGCAAGCTTAGTTACAAAGACATCAACCGCATTGAAGACGATCTCAACGACCTCAGCAACAGAATCCACAAAAAATCGCTCAACAAACGTGTCGACGACTAATCCCAACATGAAGACAGCAGCCTAAACAAAGAGAGAGCAGGTCATGACCTGCTCTCTCTTTGTTTTAGAATAGAAATTAGGCGCTACGACGAGCAGCCCATAGCAAAATTTTGTTCTTCAACTCAAGCAAGGTGAAGGGCTTACTAAGATAGTCGTCCATGCCAGCGCTCAAACACCTCTCACGGTCGCCTGGCATAGCATGGGCGGTAACAGCTATTATAGGAACATCATTGTTGCGTACATTGTCTACTAGACGCAAGCGCGCCACACATTCGACACCGTCAGCGTCAGGCATCTGCAAATCAACAAAAATCATATCAAATCGCGACCCTGTAGCTACTCGAATGGCGTCACTGCAGCAATCAACAATAACCGGAGTCATCTGCACTTGGTCTGCAATCATGTTATACAGCCTTTGCTGCATTTTATCGTCTTCAATGATAAGTACCAATGGATAGGCGCCAGTAAGACGTCTTCGCGCTATTTTACTATTTGTATTATTCACGACCACTTCCTTCTGTCATGCCCGCTGACGAAAAGTCACTCTAGAAGTTCCATTTAACTCCAGCCTTAACTGAGGGCTATGACGTCCATTTCAAAGTCATTTAGGCAAAAGCTGTTTTTTAGAGTCTTCAGCAGGAACTGTGCCTGGAAAATCTTGCTCATCGATGTTAGGGAAGAACTTGCGACGATTCTTGTAAACAAGAATCGCAGCTATCGGCGTACCGATAGCAATACATATCGTTGCCAGAACGATAGAGGCAAGAACTGTTACGAGCAATGTTCTCATTTCAGCCAGCTCTGTGTGGACCTTCTCAAGAGGCACTGCAACATTGTTGAGCGGCTTAAGTAGCGCACGAAGCGGTGGTTGTAGACTGTTCAAATCCTCGCGCATCGAACTCAAGTCACCGCGAACTCCAGTGACCTGACGACCGACATCCGTGACGTGTCCGTCCATGGTAGAAAGATGACCATCCATTGACTTTAGTCGAGTATCGACACCATTCATCTTTTCATGCAAGCCATTCATAGCTGGCTGCAAATTACTAATTGGTTTCTCTAGCCGCAAAATTTGCTTCTGCAGCTGCCTGCTATTTTTCTCTAGTCGCACCACTGGTGCTAGAGCCCTTTTTATCGGGTGAAAGCCCCTTATAGGAGGCTCTTCTTCATCCAATTTCTGAACTTCATTTTCTGCAGCCTTGGTCTTTGACTGTACCTTAGCTTCAACCTTAGCCTCAAGCTTCTGTTGTTTGCTCTCAGCTAGCGCCAAGTGCGGCGCATAAAGAATAGTAACAGCGGCCAGCGACAGCCCTAGGGCCATGCTTCGCCTTGATAGAAAAATCATTTGTTAGCTCCGTTTGTTTGGTCAAAAAAAGATTTAGCTATCAAGCGACAGCGACACTATCTTCGATTTGCAACTGATCACCCAAAACTTGGCAGGTCCCCCCGTTTGCATCAATCAATAATGTTGATGTCGGATCATCCCAGTCACCTACAGCAACTTGGCCATCTATAGAAATGGTGCCACGCCAGTTGCGATGAAAGACAACTAGTTCACCGCTTTCGCCACTGTCTGCGGCGAAGGTGTAAATCGAAAGTTTGCCATCTTCTCCAACCACTGCCCCCTGAATCGTCGGGTTGGTAATTAAGTCAATGACATTAGGCAAGTAGTCGACAACAAAGTCTAAAATTTTGTATTTCATATTCTCCCGAGCCTACATTGCCTGTGAACCTTGATCTTTTATGCGATTATTACGATAGCAATTGTTGCAAAAAATGGGCTTGCCATTTCTTGGCACAAAAGGCACTACAGTGCGAGTTCCACACTCAGCACAAGGCACCTCGGTAGTCTGAGCAGTGCCGCCAGAAACCCTTTGCACACGGGAAACCAGGCGACAGTTGTGGCAACGCTTAGGCGAGTTAGAGAGACCGCATGAATTAAAGAACTCTTGTTCTTCGCTGGAGAAGACAAAGCGCTTAAAGCAAGACCGGCAATTAACTGTAATATCGTTCGGCATACTCAAAAACCTATTCTGTTGGCCCTAGAACTAAGGGTAAGATGCCAATTAGTTACTACTGTTTCGACCCTTTATTTCGAGCTGGTTAGTGAAGCTAACAACACTTGAACAATTCTTCACCAAGTCACCAATCACATTCTTTTCACTCTCACTCGAGACCGGCCCGCGTAAGGTAACAATGCCCTTTCGGGTAATAATTTTGACGTTTTGACCATCTACTGACATACCGTTAGTGGCCATTATTGCCTTGCGCAATTCGCGAGTTATCTCCACGTCTTTCTTCTGCGGCGACTGATTTTGTGCAGTGGCCTTACCAAGCTTTTCGTCTCTAGCATTCTTGCTGGAATTATTTGGCGCTTTCTCTTGCGACTCTTCAAACTTCTGCTCAGCCTTAACGGCATCTTCAGCGAGAGCTGCTGTAACAGCGGTACAGTTTACAGTCAAAGCTACTAGCGCAAAAAAACCAATTTTTCTCATTTGCATAACCTAATCCTTTTAATATGTTCTATCTTCAAATCGGCAAATCTAAATGCAATCTATCTAAGTGCGGTCTAACTAAGTGCTATCAAACTATTTTCTAGCAGCTTTAAATTGCTTCAACTTCTCGTCGAGTTCGGCAACTTCACTACATTTATCGAGTGCAGGAAAAAGGGTCTGACATTCATCAGCAAATTGTTTCTCGGCTACCGCGCGGAGTTCATTTACACGCTCAGCGTAGTCAGAAGAGTCAACATCAGCAGTTAAACGCTGAAGTTGAGCGAGAATGAGCTTGGCTTGATGATGACTCTCCGCTCCCGCGCAGAGATCTTGAGAAAATGCTGCCTTACCTACGAGAATCGGGTATAAGACTTCAGCTTCCAGAGCGAAGTATGCCGACAACGCTGCTGAAATCGCGCCAACGATTTCTTCTTTCTTCTCAAAGTCGTCGACTGACTCAAACTGCGAAAACATTTTGGCCAGAGTATTCTGGTCCTCTTTTAGCAGTTTGACTGCCGAAGAGCACGGCAGAGAAACGCATTTCGAATTATTGCCATCCATAATCTTTTCTAGCCTCCTAGCTAGCACTCAATAGAGATTGAGTACAGGCACGGTGACTGAACTAGTTTCATTTAGTTCCCACCGAGGCTAACTAACTCAAAACCATCTGTTCAAATTGATCATTGACGTGAGCCTTGTCTGCTGACGAGAGACTAAAACGAAGGGCGGTGTAGTATTCGTCTAGACAAAAACTCATATGGTCATTGAACTTAGTTGCAAGAGCCTGCAGTGCGTTGAGAAAACCCGGTTCATCTATATGAATCATGACAATGCTATCAATTGCCTCCTTCATCTCTTGAATCTCAGCCTCAGCCTTAACACTCAAGGGCACTACGACACCACTATTATCAATATTCTTGACAATCATGCTCTCTTTATCAAAGTGACCTTCTAGAGAACTAAATGCTTTCTTGGTCTCTTCGAAGAGGCGTTCTTGAGGCCACTGACCAAATTCAGCCACTGTCTCGTTAAGGCGATGAGCAATCGACTCACCATCCTCTTGCAGATACTTAAAAATGTCCATTTCACAACTCCTTATATAGGAATAACGGTGACGGGTAAAACCTCCCAGAGTTCCGACAGCCGAGTAGCAACTTGCAGCGCCAGCGCTAAACAAAAAAGACGGAACCAACTTTTAGTTGCTGTTGCACTCATTCTCTTTTGTCAGTCAGCACAAGCAAAGCCCAATATAGTGATAGAAAAACACAATATATTCCGAGCCGACAACAGCGGCAGAAATACTGGTGACAATCGCCCAGGAGCCATCACTCCCCAGGTGCAATCGCTAAAATCCAGCGACCTCCGCATTGTCAGGGCTATTCGCAAAGCAATGATCAAAGACCCAAACTTATCGACCAATGCAAAAAATGCCAAAGTCCTAGTAATAAACGGCAAAGTGATTCTGCGAGGGCCAGTAGCGAGCGCACGAGAAAAACACACCATATTCAAGCTCGCCGAAAATAGCGTCGGCGCTGAAAACATTTTGAACAAATTAGAGGTTCTACCTAAGTGAGGATATATGAAACAAGCAGTAATTTGTCTGGTTAAAACATACACCCAGGCCGACGCCCTAGTAGGGCAACTAAAAAATGAAGGTTTCTCCAGTAGTGATATTTCAGTACTTATGCCTGACGAAAATGGCCTTAGAGATATGAGCTACGAGAAACACACCAAGGCGCCAGAAGGCACTTCTACTGGTGCTGCATCAGGAGCGATACTTGGCGGTGCAATTGGAGTATTGGCCGGCCTTGGTGCCTTGACAATACCAGGACTAGGGCCATTTATAGCGGCTGGCCCGATCATGGCTGGGCTAAGCGGAGCGGCAGTCGGTGGTGCCGTAGGTGGTGTCACCGGTGGTTTGATAGGTTTAGGTGTGCCCGAGTATGAAGCAATTCAATTCGAAGGCAAACTAAAGGATGGCAATCTCCTCATCTCGGTACACACCGAAGATAGAGAGAAAGCCAAAAAGGCAGAACAAATCTGCAAAAGCAATGGCGCCAGCGATATCAATTGCGTCACTGAAGAGAAAATACCAACAAATCGTTAAAAGGAAAAAGCACATGAATATGGATCAAATTAAAGGTGACTGGAAACAGCTTCAAGGTAAAGTAAAGGCCAAGTGGGGCAAACTCACCGACGATGATATGACCGTCATCGAAGGAAAACGAGATGAGCTAGCCGGCAAAATCCAAGAGCGCTACGGCATGGCCAAAGAAGCTGCCCAATGTGAGTTGGATGAGTTCTGCAAGTCACTGAAATAGACAATCCAAAAACCTTGGCCAATTTGATCAACCTCTTTTGACCAAGACACCAACAGCTTTCCAAGAGGCCGCGTCGAGCGGCCTCTTGGCTTTTTGTACGGGAACAAATTAAGAATTGTTCGGTCAACTATTCTGTGAAGCCGAAGAACCCTGGGTGAAAGATAATGAATCAGTCAACTGAAAAATCCGCGCTAATGGCAGAAATCAATACTCCCACTCAAGTGAACTACGATCAAGACCTGGCAGTAGCTCTCGGCCTTGACGCTGATATAAACATTGACTTTGAGAGCGACTTTAAAAACGACAAAGAGATCAATCCAATACTATCTTTAGCGACCAAAATAGTAAAAGAGTTTCGGGCCGAGATGGCCGAGCTTAACCATAAGTTTCGCAGTGCTGCGGCAAAAATGTCGGCCTTGATCTTTATGCCTACCAATATGATGGCTGACCAATTGGACTCTGAGAATACACTTCAGTTTAGCGCCATACTTATTAAACAGTCGGATAACTCTCAATTGTCAACGTCAATTACACCATCAGCGCCACCAATTGCAACGCTCAAAAGCAGCGACGAAAACAAAAGAGACGAAGAAACAGCATTGACAAAAATGGCGTTGAAACAACAGCTGCAATGGTTTCGAGAATTCGGCAGACACGGCCTCATAAATACTGCTCCTCTTGCAGAAGCTACCATCAATGAAACAGCTAGTCCTGCTGAAAAAACGAAGCGCCACTTGACTCTGATTGCAGATCAGGTTCAAGCAGCTTAGCCAATGCAAAAGTGTATTACCAGAGCAACAGCCAAATACAGAAAAGAACCGCCACTCTATTTGAGCGGCGGTTCTCTTTATCTAGCGAATTAGCTAAGACTTAGGCAGCTTCCTGCAAATAAGCATTGATTGTTCGTTGCATTTTCATTCTAGCTCGAGCAATGCGTGACTTCACAGTACCAAGCTCGGTGTCAGTTATTTGGGCAATCTGCTCGTAAGAATAACCTTCAACATCACGCAGCATAGCAACCTTACGAAAACGAGGCGGCATCTTAGCCATGGCTTTCTCAAGCACATCAGATAGCTCGTTGGTTAGCAGCCGATCTTCAGGTTCGGGAGCAGTAGCAGCTATTTCACGCGTACCCATGTCTGAGCCAGTGTCTGAAGTAAGTCTTTCATCCAATGAAACAAACTGGGTGTCGCGAGGACGCTTACGTAATTCGTCATAGAAGAGATTATTGACGATCTGATTAAGCCAGGTTTTGAAGGCATAGGGGTTCTTCAATTTCGGAACCGCTCGCCACATGCGGATCATTGCCTCTTGCACAAGGTCAGAATTGTCACGCCAGTCCGGAGCAAGTTTATAAAACATGGCTATTGCGGTGCGCTCGTGACGGGTCAGAAGTTGGTTCATGGCTAGTGGGTCATTTGACTGACAAGCAATGACTAGCTCTGCGTCAGTCATATCAGCATAATTCTTAGGTTGAGTGACAACCTTCAAAACAGGAGAAGACTTTTTCATAATAGACAGAGAATTCATTGTAAGGCTCTCCAAAGTTGTATGAGAAATCGTGCTTGTTCGGCCAGATGTGAACCCCACATCCCGCTTTTTCGTTTAGTTGAACATCGATTTCGATTCGTCGATATTGCTATTCTGGCAGACCACTATGTCCAAAACAATTGGAAAAACCCCTAAGCAAGGCATCTTGATTTCGGTCGATTAAAACAAGCTAAAGACTTAGTCATCACTAATTAAGCGGAACTTTGAGTTAGATTTTTGGGGTAGATCTAGGGGTTTTCCATAGCATTTAGCTTTATGGCATGAAAGTCGGGAACTTTTCTGTAAGCAGGGCAAAGCCACACAGAGACAGATCTCTTCTCAAACACTGGCTCTAGATAAAAGGTCAACCCCCGAACTATATTTAGCTCGGGGGGCTTGATTTGCTATTTCCATCAACTGATATTTCCATCAATTGTAGCGAATAGGCTACAACGATTACTGAGATATAGAACTCTCTTCTTGTATTTGAGACTCAACATAGTTCTTGAGGGTTTCAAACGAACGCTCTAAAGAGCGCAATGTCTCTTCAGCTTCAATCCAGTCTTGCTGACCCACCGCTTGTTCTAAATACAAACACAAACGGGCTAACTGCTTTGCCCCAATAGAAGCACATGACGCCTTGACTTCGTGAGCCAGGCCGGCAATGCCTCGAGCATGACGCTCAAACATCTGAGGTCTTATGCGCTGCAGCATATCGCTAGTGTCAGCAATAAACATGCTCATCATTTGATTCATTTGCTCAGCGCCGTAGAACTCTTCTAGCTCTTCAAGATCTATGGGCTTACCGTCTACCAGGGTCATGGTTGAATTCGGACGCAAATACTTGCGTCGCAATTTATGACTTTCGTAGACAACATCAGTACGCAACCAATGATTGATTTTGAGCTTGAGCAGATCTTTGTCAATGGGCTTGGAGATATAGTCGTCCATTCCAGCTGCGATGCAGCGTTCGCGGTCGCCCCCCATGGCAAGAGCGGTAACGGCGATAATTGGCGTGTAAGAGCCAGCCAAGGCTTCAAGCTTTCTTATAGCGACTGCCGCTTCAAAGCCATCCATCTCAGGCATATGGCAATCCATCAATATTAAGGAGAACTTGTCTTCAGCAATGGCATCTACTGCCTCGCGACCATTATTGGCTATCTTCAACGTCAAACCAAGTCTCTGCAGCAAAATCGCCGCCACTTTTTGGTTGAGTAAATTGTCTTCCACCAAGAGAACTAATGGGCTCTCGGGAGCCTGAATCTCTTCTGCAGTGTTCATTCCCTCGATCCTTGTAGTTATATTTGCTGTAACAGATAGAAAACATCAGCCGCTGCTGTGGTTATGCCGCAGAAGAGTAAAGCCTAATCTAACACATAGCGCAAAATTAAGCCAAACAAATAGCATTGGTATAAATGAATACCAGATCTAAGTAGATACTAGTTGTACAGCCATACCCGCAGGAGGGAAAGCAAACGGTCATAATCAACTGGTTTAGCGATATAGTCTGACGCACCAGCATCTATGCACTTTTCTCGGTCACCTTTCATTGCCTTAGCCGTTAGAGCAATAATCGGCAACTTGGCAAACCGCTCTTGCTTGCGAATCTCGCGCATCGCCTGATAACCATTCAAGTTAGGCATCATGATGTCCATCAAGACACACTCAATACCGGGGTTCGCCTCCAGCATCTCAATACCCTTGCGACCATCCTCAGCATGGAGAATTTGAAGACACTGCTTAGCCAACATAGATTTAAGGGCCATGATGTTACGCGGATCATCGTCAACAATTAGTATAGTACGATCAGCTAAGCTCTGGTCAACAGTTGCACCACTGCTGTTTTCTGTATCAACACAATGAGAAATAGCCGAAAGAACTTCTTCCAAGGCTAGTTTCGTAACCGGCTTTTGAATGAAGCTCTCAGCACCGAGGCGCATTGCCTTGAGGTCCTCGCTATCAACAGACATCAAATGGACAGGAATGTTTTTGGTTGACAGACTGTGCTTGAGCTGATCCAATACTGTCCAGCCCCAACCATCAACCAAATGCAAATCGAGAATAATCGCCAGCGGCTTGAAATGCCCAGCGAGATAGACGCCCTCTTCACCGCTACCAGTGACAATAGTCTTAATGCCGTGGGCGGCAGAAAGCTGGCGCAAGAGTTTAGCGAACTGCAAATCATCTTCGATGATGAGCAGCAATTTGTCGGCAGGGTCAATTAGATTTCGATCGTCTTCTATAACTTCAGCCGGAATAGACATGCGACCAACCTGCTTTTCCAAAACAGCCTGTCGGCGCTGATCATAATTATCATGAACAACCTCCTCTGTATTGACTAGGCAAGTATTAGCGGAGATGAAGAAAGTGAAGGTACTGCCGTTACCGGGAGAGCTATCGACTATCAAATGCCCACCGAGCAAATTGGCTATCTCACGGCATATGGCCAGGCCCAAACCCGTACCACCATACTTGCGACTAGTGGTGCCATCGGCTTGCTGAAAAGCCTCAAAGATTATTTGCTGTTTGTCTTCACTAATACCAATACCAGTATCAGTAACAGCAAACGACAACTCTGGAATCTCGTCAGAGGAAGCTCGTATTGAAAGAGTCACGCCACCAGACTCGGTAAACTTAAAAGCATTAGAAAGCAAGTTCTTAAGTATCTGATTTAGTCGCTTGCCATCGGTATAGAGACTCTGCGGCAGCCCCGGCCCAAGGTCAACAGAAAAGCTCAAATGCCGGTTCTCAGCCACATGCTTAAAACCACGCTCCATGTCATCTTTTAAATCTGTAAGCAAGACTTCGCCAAGATCAAGAGTCATATTCCCAGACTCAATCTTAGAAAGATCAAGAATGTCATTAATCAAGAATAACAACTCAGAGCCAGCGGCATGAACAGTTTCAGCGTACTCCACTTGGTCTGGAGTTAAGTTGCCCTCATCGTTCTCGGCCAGTAGCCGAGAGAGAATAAGCAGACTATTCAACGGAGTGCGCAATTCGTGTGACATGTTGGCCAGAAATTCTGACTTATACTTAGAAGTTAGTGCTAACTGCCTAGCCTTCTCTTCCACTGTAATTCTAGCTGTTTCGATTTCGCGATTATTTTGCTCCACTTCTTTATTTTGAATCGCAAGTAACTCGGCTTTCTCTTGTAGTTGTTGATTGGTCTGACGCAATTCTTCTTGCTGTTGAGTGAGCAGAACCTCTGACTCACGCAGGGTATTGGCTTGAAGTTCCAAGCGCTTATTAGTCTCAGTTAGCTCTTGCTGTTGACTCTGCAGCTCCTGAGCCAAAGACTGCGACTGCTTTAGGAGATCTTCAGTTCGTGTATTGGCTTCGATGGTATTAAGAACAATACCAATTGATTCGGTCAGCTGATCAAGCAGATTTAAGTGCACATCACTGAACGTATGCAATGATGCCAACTCAATAACAGCTCGAACTTGACCTTCAAATAAGACTGGCAGAACCACTATATTGCGAGGAGAACTCTTTCCCAAGCCCGAACTAATTTGCACATAGTCATCAGGAACATGTTGCAGCAAAATCCTCTTTCTCTCAAGAGCACATTGCCCAATCAGACTCTCTCCTAGACGAAAGCGCTTAGCTAGCTGCTGCGGGTGGCGATGAGCGTAGCTACCTATCAATCTCAGATCGTCTTCAGAACCAGCTTGATTGCATATGTAGAATACGCCCTGTTGAGCCGAGACCAGATGAGAGACTTCGGACAGAATCAGATTGGCAACGGTAAGCAAGTCTCGTTGCCCTTGCAGCATACGAGTAAACTTTGCCAGATTAGTCTTGAGCCAGTCTTGCTCAGTATTCTTGCGAGTAGTATCTTTCAAGTTGAAGATCATCTCGTTGATATTGTCTTTTAGGGCCGCGACTTCGCCCAGTGCTTCCACCGAAATAGATCTAGTCAAGTCACCTTTCGTCACAGCGGTAGCAACGTCAGCAATTGCTCGAACTTGTGTAGTTAGATTGGCAGCTAGCTGGTTGACGTTATCAGTCAGAGCTCGCCATGTGCCAGCGGCACCAGGAACCTTTGCCTGACCACCAAGTTTGCCCTCTACCCCAACTTCACGCGCCACAGTAGTTACTTGATCGGCGAATGTTGCAAGAGTGTCGATCATCTCGTTAATGGTGTCAGACAAAGCCGCAATCTCGCCTTTGGCCGTCAACACCAATTTGCGTTTTAGATCTCCATTAGCCACAGCAGTTACAACTACAGCAATACCCCGCACTTGACCGGTGAGGTTACCCGCCATTGAATTGACGTTATCAGTCAAGTCTTTCCATATACCACCAATACCACTGACTTGCGCCTGTCCACCAAGCTTTCCTTCAGTGCCGACTTCCCAAGCAACCCGGGTCACCTCAGAGGCAAATGAACTAAGCTGGTCAACCATAGTGTTGA
The DNA here is from genome assembly GCA_001464165.1 of bacterium Ga0077546. The sequence goes on along the minus strand of LNEX01000495.1, from coordinate 38,354 downwards.
TTGTATTTTTCAGCTCCAGAATCTCGCCATTGGCGTCTACTGTAATTTTCTTACTCAAATCACCATTAGCAACTGCAGTTGTTACCTCGGCAATGTTACGCACTTGGTTGGTCAAATTGCCGGCCATTGAGTTAACGTTATCAGTCAAATCTTTCCATGTACCCGCCACCCCTCTGACTTTGGCTTGGCCACCCAGTTTTCCGTCAGTTCCAACTTCGCGGGCTACCCGAGTGACCTCCGAAGCGAACAAGCCAAGCTGATCAACCATTGTGTTGATAGTGTTCTTCAGCTCAAGAATCTCACCTTTTACATCTACTGTAATTTTCTTGCTCAGGTCGCCTGTAGCCACAGCAGTGGTCACCTCGGCAATGTTTCGCACCTGAGCTGTAAGATTCCCGGCCATAGAATTGACGTTGTCAGTCAAGTCTTTCCACGTCCCCGACACCCCACTAACCCGGGCCTGACCGCCAAGCTTGCCTTCCGTACCCACTTCCTTGGCCACTCGAGTAACTTCAGAAGCGAAAGAACTGAGCTGTTCGACCATGGTGTTGATAGTATTGGCCGTCCGCAGGAACTCGCCCTTAAGCGGACTACCCTCAATTTCAAGGGCCATGGTCTGACTGAGATCCCCTTTTGCCACCGAACCAATCACTCTCGCAACCTCGGTGGTCGGCCTGACAAGATCACCCACCAGACCATTCACGGCAGAGACAGCCTCGGACCAAGAACCACCTGCATCTCCTAACTGAGCTCTGTTAGCAATTTGCCCTTCTCTCCCTACAACATTGCCAATGCGACGTAGTTCATTCAAGAGCCTATCGTTGAGTTCTGCTAAGTCATTGAACGCCTCTGAGACTTCACCATCTAGACCAGTTGCATCAAGCGGCAAGCGCACCGAGAAATCGCCACGCTTCATCCCCCTCAGCGCCTTCAGAAGCGGCCTGGCATCTACAAGAAAGTCGCTAGTCGGGTTGGACATTTCTAACATCTCGCTAAATTGGTGAGAGAACAGTATAAAACCAGGTCAATGGCAAAGAAGAAACAAGAACGTGACAGACCGAGGCAAGCAGTAAAAGTTCCTATCTACACTGGACGATGTAAACTTTTGTTTACGAGCATACACTAATCGCGTACCAGTTCCCAGCACGACGGAACAAGCAGTACCAAGTTCCAAAGCCAAATGGGAACTTACACGGCAATATTGAGTCTTCAAGCGAGATCAAAAGGGGTGCTAGCAATGAATATTGTTTCTCTAAAGGGTCCAGCGATTGAAGACGGAATAACAGCGGCATTGGAGCGTTTGCATGAATCAGGCGGGCGCAACCAATCTTGGTGGTACTTAGCACAAGATCAGATCAGGTGCCTAACAAAGAGCGCAGTGCGCCATCTACCGAGCGAAAATATTCCGGCTCAAGTTTCTGACTCACACTACCGTTTCTGCAATGAATTTATCTGGCCTATCATGCATGATATGGCAGACCAAGCCACTTATACAGAGGAAGACTACTTCTTGTACAAGCGCTTCAACGCCATTTTAGTAGCTCAAATAGAGCGGCAAGAAAGTCATCACCCCTATTTTGTTCAAGACTATCAATTAGCTTTCGTACCCAAGTTTCTCAAACGCTCAGGTCGGAAGTCGGCAATCTTCTGGCATACCCCTTGGCCGAAATTCGTACCAGACCAGTTCCTAGCACCAATCGTCGAGATTGCCGAATCGCTCTTAGCAGCTAAGGCAATTGTTTTCTCGACAAAAGAATATGCAGACAACTTCAATTCATTTGTTGACAGGCACCTTCCTTATATTGCCAGCTCCCGTATGTTTGGCGGAATTGGCGAAGTCTTGGTGGCATCACTGGGGCTGGACCTAGACTACTGGCAAGCTCAGAGCAGCAAACAGTTGGCAGATCAGACTGAGCTGCAACTGCCAAATGGCCCGTATGTTCTGTCCATAGACCGAGCCGATACCACCAGGGGTGTAATTCCTAGGCTGAGAGCAATTGACTTGCTGTTCACCCGCAATCCCGAACTAAAAGAAAAAATTACATTCGTACAAATTTGTGGGTGTTCATCCCCTGGTATCAAAGCCAATGATATTTATTGGGCTGAATGCCAAGATGAAATTGCAAAGCTTACTGAAAAACACGCGACATCAAACTGGAAACCATTAATCTCGCTTCCACATACAATCAACCGCAACCAACTAACTCAACTATACCGACTGGCAGCTGTAATGTTAGTTACGTCAGTGGGCGATGGTCTCAACCTTTCAGCTAAAGAGTTCATCGCCTGTCAGTCAGCAGACAATCCAGGAATTCTGGCAATTTCAAACGGTGCGGGAGCAACAGAAGAATTTGGCCGCTATGCCATTGCCTTTGCTGCCGATGACGTTGAGGCAATCAGTGATGCCACAATTCGCTGCCTGCACATGCCAGCCTCACAAAGGAATAGGCGCAACCAAAGACTGCTACTACAGTTACAGAAAAATCCCCTGCAACTTTGGTGCGATACTTTCACAAAAATTCTCTACGGCCATCTAGCAGAAGCTGAAATAGCCGAAGTGGGATAAGCGCCTAGCTTGGCGAATTGTCAAATAAGCAAATAAGGCTACAAATACTGGAACCAAATGACGAAAATCAGGTCTCCATTTCCGTATTCAATAAGAAAGAGGAAATGACTCATGGCACACAGTTCAAATCAATCACAGTTAGGCAAACTATTCCTAGCACTAACACTAATTTCGTTGACCACAACTGCTTGCAGTCAGCAATCCCAGCAACTTTCAGAACGTGAAAAAGACATAGACAAGCAAAAGGAAGTTCAGCTCAAGGTGGTAGAGCGCACTACCGATGAGTTAAAAGAATCTGTCGAACGTCAAAAAGAACAAAATTTGCAAGCTATTGAAGTCAACAAGCAACAACTTGATATTGAAAAGGCAAACCTCGATGCCCAAGGTAAAGAAGTAAAAGAGAGCACCGCTTTTGCTAAAGTCAACCTCGAGCAACAAGCAGACGAGTCTAAGAAAATAGTCGCTCGCAATGCCCAAGTAGCTAAGGACGAACTAAAAGATATGGTCCGTGCCAATCAAGCAACTAAATAAGTACCTGCTTGCCTATTAATCGCAGCTGCTGACAATAACACTGGCGCAAAAAAGTAGTTTCGATGGAAACTACTTTTTTTGGGGCTCCTCAAAAAAAGCCCCGTGGTCTCATTTAGCAGCTACTTCAGTTGGGCTGACAGACTGCAACAAAGCGCTCACCAGACCAGAGCGATTGAGCTGTTCAAAGGTCTTACTTGTGACAATGTCGTGAACGGCCTTACGGCCGACCAAGCATTCATCAAGTTCTTGTAAGTACTTGGTGGCCTTTAAATCAGTGCCGACCTGCAAAAACGTAATAGCAATCTCACCAGATTCAGTCATTTGCTTAGTTGCTTCAATAATTGTTTCTTTAAGAGCAAGCGGTCTATCAGGCAGACCGTCGGTAATCATGGCAATCAAAATCGGTCTCAAAGTGGCACTAGACTCAGAAGAATTCGGAGATTTGAGAGCTTTACGAGCAGCAAAATACTGCCCAAGCTCTGACTTAATCGCCCTGTTCATATCGGTATTACCACTGGGCTTATTACTCTCAAAAAATCTCGAGACACTGTCCCAATTAACATCAGGGTAAACCTTGAAATTGTCGCTAAAGGCTACGATCTTAAGATGGTCACCCAAAGGCACCTTTTGCATCTTTAGCACCTTACTCAAGTTCACAGTTTGCTCTTTGCACCACTGCCAGCGGCTCTGTCCGCCGCAGTCGGCAATGGCCATTGAATGCGAAGCGTCAATAAAGACAATGACATCGTAAGCTTTCAAATTTTCTAGCTTTACCTTATCTATGGGCTCACTAACAAGTGCTGGTGGAGAAATCACAGCAATAGAGAAGGCTTCTGAGGTAATAGGCAGCAGGGCGAGGCTAGCACTCAGGCATAATGAAGATAAAGTCAGCAAGCGAAACTTACGCCCAATATTAGTAAACATCAAAAGTCTCCACGAACACTCTGGAGACCAAGACGCGTTGCTTGACAGCTAGTTCCTTTTAATTTACTGGCTTTGCTTGTGGGCGGTTTGGCGAGCTAGCCGCCACAATGCCAATTTGAAGTGCGCCGTGGCAAAGCGATGGAAGCCACAAGCGCGCATTTCTTTATACGCTTCTATGAGACTCCAATCATGGCGAAGAATTCTGTACATTGCCACCATTACCCCAGTGCGATCAACTCCGTGAAAGCAATGAATGAAAATTGGATGATTGTTTTGATCGTCAATAATTTCGAGCAACTCTTGTACATGATTATAATTAGGCAAAGTCCAGTAATTGAGCGGGATACTAAAAAAGCGCATGCCTAACCTTTCGACAATCAGTCTCTCGGGCTCAACTCGAGCTTTGCGCCAACGCAAACTAACCACAGTTTTGACTGCCATATCACTCAAGGCCACGAAACCCCTTTCACTGGGTTGGCCGCCGCGATAGAGTCGCGGAGATACTTGATGGAAATTTTTAATTGGAATTGTTTGAGTAGATTTAGTCATAATTATAATACTGACAACAATCAACCGGGCCTCTCTAGCTCAGCTGCCGCCGAAAGCGGTTTGCACTAATCCACAATAGCAGAGAAGCAAAGACGAAGAGAAGAGCAACATCGGGCCACAGCATTTCAAAGGTAGCACCTTTAAGAATAACACCGCGGGCAACGAGGGTGTAATAGCGCAAGGGGTCAAACATAGCCAGAAACTGCATTGCAGCAGGCATCGTATCAAAAGGCACAACCGTGCCAGACAATAGAATCATGGGAATATTAATGAAGAAAGATGCCAGTTGAGCTTGTCTTTGACTGTTACAGACAGAGCCCAACAGCATACCAAAACCTATACCAACAAAAGCATATAGACCAGATGCGATCATAAAGAGCAAGAAGCTTCCTTCAAATGGTAATGCAAATATCAGACGAGCCGCCCCAATTGCCAAACAAACGTCGGCAAGCAAGAAAACCACAAGTGGAATAATCTTCGCCAAGAGAATTTCCCAGGGCTCCGCTGGAGTCATCAGCAACTGCTCAATGGTGCCATTTTCACGCTCTTTTAAGATGGTAGCCGAGGCCACAAGAGTAGCTGTTAATGTCAAAGCTGCCCCTAAAACCCCGGGCACGAAGTACCAGCTACTAAGCTGATCCGGGTTGTACAAAATATTCATTTTGGCTTCGATGACATTATCAACATCACCCAATATAACTTTGTTCGGATTGTCTCTAGTTAGTCCATCAGGCTCAAAACGACTAATGGTTTGCAAGACAAAACTACTAGCAACTCCAGCACTATAGGCATCGGCACCATCGACAAGAACCTGCACTTGGGCTGGAATACCCTGTTCTAAGTCAGCGACAAAGCGAGCGGGAATTACAAGACCAACAGCTAATTTGCCAGTTTCAAGAGCACGAGCGAGACTTTCTTCATTGTCAAACGACTTTGACTTTTCGAAAACTTTACCTGTCAACAGACTGTCAATCAATGCTCGACTGGGAGCGGAATTAGAACGATCTACAGTGCCAAAAGACAAATTGCGTACTTGGGGATCGAGCGAGCCGCCGAGAATCAACAATTGAATGACAGGAGGAAAAACCATAAGAAAGAGCAAATACTTATTGCGGACAATCTCCCTAAACTCTTTAGCAAGAAGCGCCCAAAGTCTAGTGCTCAGCAGATAATCCATGATACTCTTTGCCACAGCCTAAGCTCCTTTCTCTAGTCTTTCAACTGCATCGAACGCAGGCTAAACCAACTGCCTAACAAGTAGACAAGACAGAAAACAATCAAAATGAGCGGTATGCTCCAGACGGCAGACCAACCAGCACCGCGCACAAAGGTGTCACGACATAGTTCTATGAAAAAGCGCGCCGGCACCAAAACGGTGAAAAGCTTAAGCGGAAAAGGAATATTGTAAATTGGATAGACAAATCCTGAAAGCAGTAGGCAAGGGAAGAAACCAGCTGTGGAAGTAGCTTGGACAGCCACTGTTTGCGAACTAGAAAGGGTGCCAAGCATGAGACCAAAGAGGACGGCTGCAAGAACGTACAGAGGCAACGACACCAGAAGCGGAGTAGGATCGCTGGTGATCTTGACGCCAAATAATATCCAACCCAAAGCAACTACCAACAGTGACAGCACCATGCCCACAGCAAAATAAACTAGCGCTTTGCCAAATAAGAACTCAAGCGGTGTAATTGTCGAGGCATAAACGCGAATAATTGTTTCTTGCTCTTTCTCGCGTGAGGCAGCCACAGCAGAGAGCAAAGCCGGATACATCCAAAGAATAATACCGATAGCTCCAGGGACAATAAAGAGCGGCTCCAAGCGACCTGGATTAAACCAGACTCGCAACTGCGGAGAGACGACCCGAATATTGGCGGCAGGGGCGGCAATCTTGGCGGCCTTAATTGCACCAACAAAATAAATATTAGCGGCTTTAATACTGTTAGATACAATCTGGGTATTGGCAATATCGGTGCCGTCGATCAACACTTCTAGATTTGACTTCTCCTTGCGAAATACATGATCAGTAAAACCAGCGGGCACGATAATAGCTACTTTTGCCAAGCCTCTATCAATGGCATCACGGGGAGATTTGGCCTCCTTTGCATCAGCGCTAACTAAAATATTGGTGGCATAAAGTCGATTGATATACTCACGGCTAAAAGAGGTCTGATCGTTATCTTGCACTACCATGGCAATATTTTTTGACTCAAGGCGAATGCCATAGCCGAACAATAGTAATGAAAATAATGGCAAAAGAAATGCTAAAGCCAGGCTCAGTCTATCCCGCTTAAACTCTTGCCATTCTTTGACAGCTTGCACCAAGATCCGATTTTGACTAATCAACTTAGGCCCCTTTCAATATTATTGGCGTTCTGCACTTTTGCAATAAAGGCATCCTCAAGAGAAAACTTTATTGCTCTAAGTTCAACATCCGCCAAACCCGCTGCAGAAAGCAGCGCCTTAACCTTGGGTATATCAGGCTGGGCATGATCAAGTAAGAGGTGCAAAGCCTTGCCGAAAACCGAAATACGCCAAGGCTCAAGCTCTTTTGCCAAAGCCTTAAATGCCCTTTGCGATTGGCCGGCATGCTCGCAAACTAGCTCAAAAAGCTCACCATCATGTTCAGACTTAATTGCTGTCGGCGTACCCTCGGCTACCATTTTGCTGGCTGAGACAAAGCTTAAGCGATTGCAATACTCAGCCTCATCAAGATAGTGAGTGGTAACAAGGATAGCCGCTCCCCGCTTAGCAAAATCACGAATAGAACTCCAGATTTGTCGCCGGGCCAAAGGGTCTACCCCAGCGGTAGGTTCATCTAAAAAAATTACTTCGGGGTCGTGCATAACGGCAGCAGCAAAAGCAATTCGCTGCTTCCACCCAAGGGGCAAGCTGCCCACCAAAGAACTGGCCATATGAGCCAGACCGCAAGCGGCAAGGGCCCAGTCGAGCTGTTGCTTACGCCGTGTCATAGGTAACTCATATATGGCTGAATAAAACTCTAAATTCTCAGCCACAGTGAGGCCATCATACAAAGTAAATTTCTGGCTCATATAACCAATTTTGCGCCGCAGTTCTCGACTGCGTAAGCTTGTGCTTTCACCAGCTAGGCTGACTAGACCAGAAGTTGGCGCCAACAAGCCGCAGAGCATTTTAATAGTAGTGGTCTTACCAGCACCATTGGCACCAAGCAAGCCATAAATCTCACCATATTTAATATCAAGATTGAGATTATCAACAGCAGTGAAGTCTCCAAACAGCTTGACTAGATTTTTTGCAGAAATGGCTGACTCGATTGTTTGCTCTGATTGATTTAGAGCAGTAGATTCTACAGCAGGAGTTCTTACGGCAGGAAACGGAGGAGGCGTCAGTTCTCTCAGACCAAGTTCACGCAAGCGCATAACAAAGACATTCTCCATGGTCGGCATGCTTTCATGACAGTCAAGCCGCCCGCCAACAGAGACGCCTTCAATCTCCCTGAGCGCAGCTGGACCGTCTTTGGCTAGCACTTCTATGTGATCGCCAAAGGGATAGACATCGACAATATTTTCAGAAAGATCAATTCTCTCGCTCAGTGTCCCTATCTTAAGACCGTTGCTATCTTCTGAGCTAGAGTCGTGGAAAGTTACCTCTAGCCTTCGCAGTGCCAGAGCTGATTGCAATTCCTGCGGCGAACCACTTTGATGAATCCTGCCCTGATACATCAAAGCAATACGACTACAACGCTCAGCTTCATCAAGAAAAGGCGTGGCGATGATTGTAGTGACACCGTCTTCGGCTAGAGCAACCAGAGTCTGCCACAGCTCACGCCTAGCAATAGGATCAAGACCAGTTGTAGGTTCATCTAGAAGAATTAGTTGTGGTTGCGAAACCAGTGCACAGCACAAAGCCAAGTTTTGACGCATGCCGCCAGATAATTTAGACGTAAGACGATCACCGAAGCGAGCTAGCCCCATGCGCTCAAGATGCTTCTGACGTAACTTCTGAAAAACTTCAGGAGCAACATTATGCAAGCCGGCTTCATAAGCAAGGCTCTCGTCGACGGTAAGTTCTGGATAAAGAGCACAGTTTTGTGGCACGAAACCAACTAAAGCGCGGGCAAGACTGGCCGGCCGGTCAAAGACTAGAGCTTCACCAGCACTAGCCTTTAAAACACCGGCTAAAATTTTCAAAGCCGTCGACTTACCAGCACCATCAGGTCCTACTAGACCAAAGAGATCCCCTTTATTAACTTCAAGGTCAAGGCCATCTAGAGCTTTAACACTGCCCTTGTATGTCTTGAACAATTGACGCACTGCGACAACAGCGGTCATTACTTTAGCCCAACTTCTTTTGCGGCCGGCAGAACCTCAGCTTCGGCTGCCATCCCGGCCTTGGCACGACCATCTGTACTAATATTGTCGATTGCCAATTTCAAGCCGAACACTTGCCGCACACGATCATCTTTAAAGTAAATATTCTCCGGAGTAAAGGAAGGCGTAGGGTCAATGGCGACAATATGAGCCGGGAGCTTCGCGCCAGCCGAATCGAGAGAAACAGTGGCTTTCTGTCCAATTTTGATACGACTGATTTTCCCTTCCGGAATATATCCCTTCATAAATATAGACTTACCATCACTAAGAGTTAACACTACTTGGCCAGCAGCAACTAGCTCGCCAGGTTGCACACTGCGCATAGAAACAATTCCATCAATAGGGCTCTTGATATTGAAGTAAGAGATCTTAGAAGTGGCTTCAGCCTTATAAGCCTGAGCTCGAGCTAGACCAGCTTGGGCCTGCTGCAACATAAACTGGGCTTCGATCATCTCTTTGCGTAAAGACTGGGCGATCTCAGCTTTCTTCTTTTTGCTAGTAAAGATCTTAGCGAAGAACCCCTTACCCTTAGCCCTTGCAGCGGCGATCTTTTGCTGAGCAGCAGCCACTTGCGCCCGGGCAATTTTCTGCCCATTCTGGGCCACAGCAATAGCTGAACCCGATGCAGCAAGCTTACTTTGCAGGGCTTGATCATCAAGGGTCAAGAGTAATTGCCCTTTGGTTACCCGGTCACCTTCATGGACTGCCACTGATTGAACCCGGGTGGCAGTGGCCGCAGCAATATAAGTCTCAGGGGTCTCAATTCGACCGCTAATAAAGATACGTCGATCTTCAGCTTGCTCTTTCAAACTGTCATATACAAGGTACGCCAACACTCCCATTAAGCAGGCTACTGCCGCTCCAACTGCCACAGTCTTAATCTGCTTGGAACGAGTTACAGTTGGTTGGTTAATAGAAATTGGAGCTAGAATTGGAGCTAGATCAGACTCAGACTCAGACTCAGATTCTTGAACTTGCTTCTTTTCAGTCGGCTTACTATTCATTTTTAAGGTTCTCTTGCTGGCTTGGTAGAACACTGAGCTTGTGCGGGCTAACGGTGACGGCCCGACTAACAAAGAGTTCCAGTTGAGAGCAATTGCCAGTAAAAATTTGAAACAAAGTTTTCTAATTTTATGATTTTGGAACTTTGTGGACAAAACCGCGACATTGAGTAAGCAGTGAAAGCTTTCACTATTTCGGTAATCCTCCAACAGAATAACTAGCCATGCCAAAACAAATTTTATTGGTCTACAACCCCAGCGCTCGCTCCCAGACTCATGCAGAAGAATGGCTTGGACACTTTGTTTCTGAGCTAACAAAAGATGGCGAGTATTTAGTTACTCTATATCCCACTACACCCGAAACCACATCACACCATCTAGTGCCGCTGCTGAGGCCGCCTTTAGACCTGGTTATTGCCGCAGGTGGCGACGGTACAATTCGCGTTGCCTTGGCAGCATTAGCCGAAGCTAAATCAGACATACCGGCCGCCTTAATGCCCCTTGGTACTGGCAATGTTCTAGCGCGCAATTTAGGCATTGTGGCAGAAAAATTCTTTGCTAATCCACTAGAGAACGCCTTAGACGTGATCACCAATGGAGTCCCTTTGCGCATTGATATGGGCATGATGAACGGAGAATACTTCGCCGGTATGGCTGGTGCTGGGCCGCTTTCAGACGCTTTTGTTTTTCCCGCTCGGCAGCTTAAAACGAAATTCAAAATGCTTGCTTATGTAACAGCCATGATTAATACAATGGCAGTGCGACCAGTTGTATTCAAGGTCACCACCGGCGAACGTTGAAGACCTGGGTTTGGGCAAAACCTCAAATCTAAGTATCTTACAAGACGGCCTGCTTGAACTTCACATCCTTGACCCAGCAGGCTTCCAAGACTATATGCAAATTGGCTTTCGCTTTGTGGGGGGTTACATAGACAGCAAGAAGCCCCACTATGTTCGACAAGTAAAAGAAGCCATGATTGAAGTAGTACCAAGACGCGGCCTGCGTTCGGCTTTTCAAACTATTGCCCAAAGAGTACGCAGAACTATCACCCAGAGCCAAGATGGTCAAAGGAGCGATAGAGTCACAGCTATGATTGATGGTGAAGAAGCCGGCACCACGCCGATGCGAATTACAGTCATTCCGAACGCAGTTACGGTGCTAGTACCAGCCAGCGTCGAGAGTCCAAAAGAGAACGAAGCGGCCAACTCAGCAGTTACATAATTGGTTAAAATCGCTTTAGAATGCCACAAAAAAATCCAATCTCAGGTCAAACTATCAACCGATAGAGCGATGTCATTAGATCAGAGCTATGCCATAACTAGTAAGGACGAGGAGGTTTCTATGTTGAAACGCTATCAAAATCTAGCTTTAGGCTTAATTGCTGTCAGTTCCCTGGTGACGACACCTATGCCAGGCCAACCGGCTCCGTTCCCCGCTCCGCCTGGTTCTGACCCCCATGCACCGGGCCATGCACCGCGCATCCCCGACCTGCCTAAAGGTGACGAGAAGCCGCCAATGCCTAGAATTCCTGAGCTTAAGCCAGTTCCTCTGCCCGTTCCGGAACCCTTGAAAATATCTAAGTGATTAGACAGAAAAGGCGCAGACTGAGTCTGCGCCTTTTCTGTCTAATCACTCGAAGCAACTAGTTCACTTTAATGCCAATTCTTGAACGTTTTGAATTGATATCGGCGATATTGCGATCCATCGAAGTTTGAACTTTATCCAGTTTAGTCACAATTCTCTTTGTATTCGAATCTTTCAACTTTCCATTTCTCGTGTATTTAGTCTGCAACGAAGATACTTCGTTTAACTGAGATTTGAGACGAGCCACATGATCGTTAGAGAGCCGACCAGCCGCGTATTCATCATCAACTCGTCTCTGCATTCTCATATTACGAGCAGAGAGTTCATCAACAAAAACCAGATTTCCAGAAGTTGTGACAAAGCGCGAGCCAATTAGTGGTGTAACTGTCACACCACGCATATAAGGTACCACTCGATCTCCCAAGGCATTGAGTCGATTGGCCAAGGACAAAGCCTCTTCATAGTTTAGTGGTCGGCCAGAAACTCGGTAGGCCGATTCTTGAGCGGCAATACTGGCTAATTCTTCACGCAAGGCGATGGCAGTGACATCGCCAAAATTGTTGGCCGTGCGACCAGTGGCGATCATGCGTTCAAGCTCAGCACGACGTGCATCAATTGAGACCACTAAACTATCGTAAGCAGGAACATTGGTCAGGGCTATAACTCTACCACCACCGTCGAAGGTAGCAACAACACGGTTTGAAGTGTTGTCAACCACAACAAAACCCGGGGCAACAGTGGAGCCAACCAGTCCACGCAGAGGGTCATAGACGCCTTTCATAGAGCCGGTTACCGGGTCAACAACGATGTAGCTGCCACCAGGACTGAGGGTAACTACGGGGGCGTTCCTAGAGTCATTTGTAACAGTGGTAGTTCTAACAGTAGTGACCTCGTCGGCTTTAGCTGGCAGCAATAAACTACCCGCCAGCAAAGCCGCAGCCAATGTTACGTAAAGACCCTTACTTGCGCTTCTCATTCTCTTATTCCTTTTGTTGAATTTTGTGGCTACAGTTATACTCGGGCACCGCGGCCAGTGACTATGTTGAAGATGAAAACTGCCACAGCCAGCACAAGTAGTGTGTGAACGAAGTCGCCACCAATGTGTGAGACTAAGCCGACTATCCAAAAAAGAATCAATAATGAAATCAGTGTATAAATCATGGTCTTACTCCAGAAATGGACTTGAGGGCGCTAAAGACAATTGCATGCATCAACTTTGCCTTCGCAGAGACTGACGAAAAAGCAATTGGTTCCATAAAGTCTCAAACTGCGCGGCAAGAACGCTAGGCAGTTAGGTTTCACCGCTGCCTAGCGTCATTAACAAAAAAAGACTGATTTAGATTAGTTGCAGTTACGAAGGTCTTAGTGCAACCTGGCGCTTGAGGCGCTCGGTTTCGGCCTGGCTCTGATCTGGGCCATCGGTACCGGCCTGACGCCTCAGCCTGGCTCTTTCAGCGTCTGATTCATTGGCATCGCCAGGGAGCCTTAGTTTCATGCCGGGCTTGATCAAGTTGACATCTTTGATTTGATCTTTATTTAGTTCCGCAATTTCCTTCGTGCGCTTTAGGATTTCCATCTGGCTAGGGTTTTGGCCTTCGGCACGCAGAGTTTTAGCTGCTATATCTGAAAGTGTGTCGCCTCGCTTCACTTCGTAGCGGCCTTCTGAATCTGTCTCTAGTGGGCGCTTCCTCGCTTCGCTATGAGCTTGCTGCCAGCTCTTGTCACCGCCAGTAGCGACTTTCATATTCTTGTCACTGCTAGTAAATGGACTACTGAATTCTAGATAACAAGGAGGTTCAACTCGTTTGGCGGCAGAAAAGAGAATTTTTGAATCTCTCATCATCTCACTGACCTGCTCCCGAAGTGGAGAGAAATTAGAGCGAGCCTGAATGTTGTCTGAAAAAGTGCTTGTTTCAATATCTGCGGCTGACATGCGTGAATAAAAGCTTTGCGTCATAAGAAAAATCTCGCTTAGTAAGGGTGGCGGTATGTTTAGGCGTCCGAATTCTTATCGAATCTGTTGCCAGATTAGGGGGCTGGCATGTCGGATATATGGCGGCGACCTTAAATCTGCCGCATAAAGTCAGCGCAAGCAAGCAATGCCACAAAATAATCCGACTAGGTGAAAACCTAATGTCCGGCTCTTCTTCTAACGATTACGTCAACAAAATGTTCTTTGCGGTCTTCTAATAGTTGCAGAGAGTCGCCACAATCGTTGCCATCAAGAATAATTGCTAGAGGTTTGTCAGCTCTATCAACTTGCCTACAAGTGATGTGGAATACAGTCTCTCTATAGCGATAGTGCAACTTATAGGACTGCCAGTCACTGGGCAAGCAGGGCGAGAAATAGAGTTTATCCACCTCTAAGCGTATACCTAGAAGCGATTCAGTTAGCAACCGATAAAACCATCCGGCTGACCCTGTATACCAGCTCCAACCGCCTCTGCCGATATGCGGGGCGACACCATAAACATCGGCAGAAATAACATATGGCTCAACTTTGTAGACTGCAACTTTCTCAGGTGAGTTAGCGTGATTAACCGGGTTAATCATATTAGTCAACTCCCAAGCCAAACGATTATCACCTAATTTAGCGAATGCCATGGCAGCCCAGATGGCACTGTGAGTGTACTGTCCACCATTTTCACGCACACCCGGTACATAACCTTTGATATAGCCAGGATTAAGCTCACCCTTGTCAAAAGGTGGGTCAAGAAGCTGAATCAGAGCATGCTCACGCCTGACTAAGCGCTTGTTGAGCGAGCCCATAGCCTGGTTGCAGCGTCCAGTCTCACCACCACCCGACAAAACAGACCAACTTTGGGCAATTGAATCAATCTGACACTCGGCCCCGCTAGCTGTTCCCAGAGGTGTGCCGTCATCGAAATAAGCCCGACGATACCATTCACCGTCCCAGCCGCTGGCAGCTATATTTGCTTTCAATATTTTCGCTTGCTCGGTACAAAGTTCAACCATAGCGGTATCACCCCGTCGTTCGGCTAGTTGCATGAAATTGTTCAAGACTTCGTATAAGAAGAACCCTAGCCAGACGCTCTCACCCTGGCCTTTTTCGCCCACAAGGTTCATGCCATCATTCCAATCGCCCGCACCAATCAAAGGCAAACCATGAGCACCAAAACGCAAACCATGCTTGATGGCTCGAACACAGTGCTCGTATAAACTTGCCTTCTCTTCAGAAACTGCGGGCAAATCATAGTAAGACTCTTCATCATCATTAACAAGACGTCCACTTAAAAATGACACTTGCTCATCTAAGATACCGGTATCACCAGTGCTTGTAACATAGCGATGAGTTGCTAGGGCTAGCCATAGATAATCGTCTGAACAATGAGTACGCACACCGCGACCACTAGGCGGGTGCCACCAATGCTGCACATCACCTTGGACAAACTGTCTTGAGGCATTCTTCAGCAGTTGGTCTCGCAAGAGCATGGGTTCACAATGAACTAGGGCCATACAATCTTGCAGTTGATCTCTAAAACCAAAGGCACCACCAGACTGATAATAACCGCTGCGCCCCCAAATGCGGCAACCAATTGTCTGGTAAATCAACCAACCATTGACGAGCATGTTAACCGAGGCATCGGCAGTCTCAATATTGACAGCTCCCAACGTATGCTTCCAGTAATGGCAAACACTCTCATAGGCATCGCGCTTCGCAGCCAAGCCACGGAAGCGATTGATAATGCCCCGGGCATGGTTAATATCGTTACCCACGCCAAGGCGGAAAATAATCTCGCGCTCTTCGCCATCTTGTAGTTCGAAGGGAACTTGAATCGCTGCACAAGGATCTAAACCAGCTCCGCACTTACCTGATAGCCGAATTCGCTTCATCGCCGCGGGGCTAGCCAAGCTGCCATTGCGCCCAATAAATTCGGTACGATCGCCAGTTAAGGTGCGGGTGGTGTCGCTAACATCAAAGAAAGCGACACGATTAGAAAACTCAGTATTGTAAGCATTGCGCGCTAGAAGAGCACCTGTTTTGGTATCAAGTTCGGTTGCTACATGCATGCCAGTCTTTGACTTAAGGTCACCCAAAACCCATTCTATATAGCCTGTAGCCGAAAGTCTTCTCGTTTTACCAGAGCGGTTCTTTACCTTCAGAACTGAAAACTTGATGTTCTCGTCTGCCGCCACAAAAACGAGAAGCTCAGACTCAATACCAGATTCAGTGTGCTCGAAAGCACTATAGCCAAAGCCGTGGCGACTGACATAGGGGGTAGCACCACGAGCAGGTAAGGGCGAAGGTGACCAAAAATTTGCTGTCTCTTCATCTCTTAAGTAGAAGGCCTCACCGCTAGCATCTGTAATTGGATCGTTGTGCCACGGTGTCAGCCTGAACTCATGGGCATTCTCAGCCCAGGTATAAACAGAGCCACTTTCGGATACCACGGTGCCGAAGTGACGGTTGGCTAGAACATTGCACCAAGGGGCTGGAGTGAGCTGATTACTGTCAGTAGCAATGACATATTCACGGCCATCAGAAGTAAAGCCACCAAGCCCGTTAACCAGGATCAAGTCAGAACGCAGACTTGGGCTAGACTTAGCAATCTCTGGTTTGAATATACGACTAGCAACCAATCGAGCGGGGCGTTTCTCACGCAGGCCATGCCCAGCCACTTGCTCGACTAGCGTGCCCTTACTGTCAGTAATGATGACACGAGCAACTGTCTGGAAAAGTATGCGATCCTCGGCGGAAATCTGCTCTGCCGGTCTAACAAATATTCCACCAGTACTTTCGCCCATGTGTGACTCAATTCCAGAGGCAATAATACCGAGTATCTCTTCTTGTAGAACTTGGCGATAACCGGCAAGATCTTCATTCCAAATTACCAGATCGCAAACTAAACCTTTAAGACGCCAGTATGCATGGGCTTGCACTAATTGTCTAACCAGACCGATATTGGCTTGTTCTTTGATCTGCAAGAGCACAACAGGCACATCGCCAGATACAGAGTAGCCCCATAGCCCTGACTGGCCTCGAGTATTCTTCAACAAAACATCGGCATCAGCTCGAAGGAAACGATTAGCATAGACAATTGAACTAGCTAGACCACTATATAGTTGGGCATCGCCCTCAGTAGCATTGAGCTGTCGCAATACCACTTGGCTATGGGTCCAGGCCAAGTTAAAGACACGAGCAGCGAGGACGCGATCGCGATGCTTATCGACAAGAGCTAGCGCCCCTTCTTTAGTTTCATGAATACCAGTGACGATATTTATAGTGACTGTATCTTCGGCCTCAATTGTAATTCGATGACGAACGGCGACAATAGGGTCAAGCACACTGCCTTGAGTGCCAGAGAGGGGCGAAAGGCGCTTCATGGCTAGGGGATCGGCTACTGTATTGCCCCTACCAATAAAGCGAGCGCGATCGGTCTCGTAACTTACTTCGCCCACTTCTGCGCCATGAACTGCCATTAAATGAAACATCCACGGCGTTGGTTCATCCACAGAACGGGGCCGCCTATGGCACAAAATAGCTTGACGCTCAGTGTCAATCTCAGTTTGCACAAAAAGGTTGCTAAAGGCAGTATGGGCTAGATCGGCATTGGCATTGGCAATCACCACTTCAGCGTAGCTCGTTATGTCGATAACGCGGCGATTACGTGAACGGTTTGTCAACAGTATTCGCCTAACTTCAACGTCATCTTCAGGTGATACAACAATTTCGGTATGAGTATCGAGATTACCGTCACGCCTGCGAAATTCGACTTTAGACTCAGAGAATATTGCTTCAAAACTGTCTGGCACTTCAAGAGTAGGTTGATAAGTTGTAGAGAAGAAATCACCAGTCTCGCGATCTCTTATGTAACAGAAGCTTCCCCAGTTATCAGTGGTGCTATCTTCACGCCAGCGAGTTACGGCTAAGTCTTTCCAGCGCGAGTAGCCCCCGCCAGCGTTGCTCACCATAACATGATAGCGACCATTTGAGAGAAGCTGTACTTCAGGAGTTGGCGTATCTGGGCTGGTAAAGACTCTAATCGATGACTCAGCATTGTCAGGTGTGGTGCGCAAATCGGCAATCTCAGAAGTGATTGACTGCACCGGCTTAACTTTCGGTACTCTTTCCTGCAAAAGCAAATCAGACGCCTGAAAAGAAGGATCTGCCAAAAACCGTTTCTGCATGGGCATGCCCAACAATCTATATACCAACGATAACAGGCTCATCCCTTCATGGTGCACCATGAAGGAGCGCACTACTACATGGTTACGCCCACGGGGAACACGAGAGGCTGTATAGTCGATAGCTTCATAAAAGCCGTACTTACCAGTGAAACCATTGGCATGCATTTTGAGCAGGTTGGTAACAGCTTCTTCTGGTGCCACCATAAGAGCCATGACGCAGGCGTAAGGAGCAATGACTAAATCTTCTACAAGACCACGCTTGAGACCAAGACCTGGTACGCCAAAGGCCCTGTACTGATAATTTAAATTGACATCAACATTGTTATAACCAGACTCAGAAATACCCCAAGGCACACCGCGCTGTTTACCATATTCGATTTGTCGAGCGACACAGATACGGTAGGTCTGAGCTAGCAGAGTATCTTCGTAGCTGGGCATTACTAATAGTGGCATTAAATACTCAAACATTGAGCCGCTCCAGGAGAACAAGACAGATCCTCCAGCAGCTCTGGTCAAGAGACGACCAAGCGAGAACCAACTTTCCTTGGGCAACTGGCCCTGAGCGATTGCCACAAAATTACCAAGCCGTGCTTCTGAAGCAAGTAAATCATAGAAAGATTGATCAAGCCTATGATCTTCAACGTTATAGCCAATTGAAAGCAGGTGCCTCGAACTATCGTAGAGGAAGTCAAAAGGCATCTGCGCCAGGTTGCCGATAGAAGAAGCTAAGTTCTCAATTGTGATGATCAGCTCTTGTGCCCGCACGCTGGCCTGACGAAGTGCCAACAAGGTAGCCTTAACATCATCATTGTCTTGAGCAGTCAAATCAGCCAAAGTTTGCCAGTTAAATTGATCCGCTAGGTCATCGTAGTTGGCCAGTTGTCTCAAAGAAGGTACTTGATCTAACGTGGGCTCCACCTTAACAACTTTAGCAAAACCTTCCGTTTGCACCCAAGGGCTAAACATACTAACTTCAAGCAAAGCAGCTTGGCATTGCTGGTGTAATGCATTGGCCCAAATCTCTACTTCTTCGCTGTGATCGATGCCACGCAATGGATCACACATCAAAACGAGATTCGATAAAATCGTGGACGAAGAGTTTTCTAGGCCAGCAAGGTGTGTGACTATTTCAGATAAGCTACTAGTATTGGCGCGCCGAGCCCCTTCTAGCAGAGTCTCAAAGCCATTGATCTGCTCAGCTGCTTGACCTAATGCATGTTTCAACAAGCAAGAAGTATCATAAATTGCTTCAAACAAGCGAGTAGTAACAACTGCATCCTCAACTAAGGCAATCAGCCCAGGGCGCAGAGTAAGTAGGTGACCCGCGAGATTGCCACTATCTACAGTTGAGACATAGCGAGGATAAAGTGGAGCCAGGGTTATGGTGTCATACCAGTTGTAAAAATGCCCTTTGTAGCGCTCTAACCTATTTAGAGTCGTGAGCGTTGAATGAGTACGCTCAATTAGCTCAGAGGCATGTATATAGCCAAAATCGTAAGCCGCTAAGTTAGCTAGCAGAGCCATCCCTATATTAGTCGGAGAGGTGCGATGGGCAATGCGCTCAACCGGTTCTTCCTGATAATTATCGGGAGGCAAATAATTATCTTCGACTCCAACCAGAGCCTTAAAATATTGCCAAGTCTTACGTGCGATTTGACGCAAGAACAACTCTTGCTCTTGACTAAGCTTAGAAACGGTCGGGATTTCAGACTTGCTAAAATGAGCAGCAATCAAGGGCGAAACAATCCACAAGAACAGGATTGGCAAAGCTACAGGCAAACTAGACTTGGCATAAATGGCCAAATAGCCAAGCAAACTAAATGACAGCAGCTCAGTAGTCCACATAGACCTAATGAACGATGCCAGCGAATCATCAGAGCGCGTTTCACCAGCGGTTCTCCACTCAAGGAGTTTCTGATGGCTGATATACATGCGCCATAGTGTGCGACCAATAGCAGTCAAACTATAGGTGGCTTCGTAGGGCAAACAAGCAAGACTAAAAAGAATCTGAGCCAAGTGCAGACGAAACGAATCAAGCACGGCTGAGATATGTTGGCTCAACTCCAATTCTTCAGGCTTACGCACAAGCTCAGTGAAACTACACAAAACAGGAGGAACAAACATCAGGGCTAACAAAAGTGTGAGCCAAAACCAATGGGGCACAAGCACAGTGAAGGCCAGAACGAACATCGTCAACTGACAGGTTGAGACCAGACTGCGGCGCAAATTATCAAAAATTTTCCACTGCGAAAGTAGACTCAGTGGAGCTGCACCACGACGCTGATCGGCGCTGCCAGCGAATGGCAGAAGCCAGGGGAGAAGCTGCCAATCGCCTCTTATCCAACGCGAGCGTCGGGCCACGTCAAAGCTATAACTTGATGGATATTCTTCGTACAGCTGCGCATCACTCAATAGCCCGGATCTGACATAACATCCTTCTAGTAGGTCATGACTAAGAATTTGATTTTCACGGAAGCGGTCACGTAAACAATTTTCGAAAGCCGCTATCTCATATATCCCTTTACCAACAAAAGAACCTTCGTGAAAAAGGTCTTGATAAACATCAGATACGGTACGGGTGTAAGGGTCAATGCCAACCCCAGAGCCATAAAGGCGGGCATAAGGAGAACGGTGCGCCAAAGGCGAAAGACTGACATCTACGCGCGGCTGCAAGATGCCATAGCCTTCTACCACTCGCTGCTTCACAGGATCAAAACGAGCACGATTAAGCGGATGGGAAATAGCACCAACAAACTGCCTAGCCGCTTCAAGCGGTAGCTGAGTATCGGCATCAAGCGTTATTACATAGCGCACATTAGTGAGGTTAGTAATATCACCCTCTACCACTGAAAACTTGTTCTTGCCACCACTAAGCAGCAAATTCAAATCGCCCAGCTTACCGCGCTTGCGCTCATGCCCCATCCAGATTTTGTCACTAGCATTCCAGAGACGCGGCCGATGGAAAAGATAAAAGACATCTTTGCCATCACCATACTTCTGGTTTAATTCGTCAACACGCTTTCGCAGCAGTTGCACCAGCTCATCATCATCTTTTTGAAATTCAATTGGCGAGTCGATAAAGTCGGTGAGCAAGGCGAAATAAACATTATCGTCTTGGTTAGCCAGATAGCGAACTTCCAATGCCTCAACCATAGCTTCCGCAGAACTATTGCTAGTCAACATCGTCGGCACCACAACCAGGGTCGAATCGGCCTCAGGTATGCCTTTCGAATAGTCCATTTTGGGCAAAGGGTATGCTTTTGCAAATAGAGTCGATAGCCAATTGACTAGACTGACGGCAAACTGACTAACTGCAAACAAAAGGGCTAGCGAAATTACCAACCAGGACCACAGCGGCAAATCCATCTTGCTGTGATAGCGCCAAATAGATAGGGCAGTAACGGCAACAGTAATGGCACTGATGGTGCCAAAGTAAACTAGCTGAGGATAACTCTTAGCCGCTCTTCTAATGTGATCAGAAAGTGAAAGATGAACTTCGACAGTCTTCTCTAGCTGCGAAAAACCCTTGTCAACCAAATAATAACCTACGTGGTTTCTCTCTTCCTGTCCTTCTTGACGAGCCGCAGCCACGGCCAAACTAATAGCCTGACGTGCGACCTCGCTTTCTGACAAGTGAGTGTTTTTCGCTAGCTTTTCCACAACATGCCGAGAGTGGTCGCGGGTGGCAAAATCCATCTGTTTATAGACGGCGCTAGGATCATCTCTTAGAATCTGCTCGACGCCACTGTGCTCTTCAACAAAATCACGCCAGTTAAAGGAAGCCAGAGAGCGCAAACTAGAAATGGTATTACTGATTGATACCTGATCTTGAGCCTGCAGTTGGCTCTCAGACTGTACCAGTTGCTCTGTTGTTAGGCCGATTTCAGAAAGCCATTGCTCAATCCAGGAGAGAGGTAATGCTAAAGCTGGTCCTTGCCCTCGCAGCAAGCGCGTTAGCTCTGCAACAAAAGCGCTGGCACGCGGCGGTCCAGAGCGAGCCATATCAGCCAGTGTCACCACTAAGTTTTTGGGATCTCGCTCGGCAATCTCGATCATTTGCTGTGCCCAGCTCTGAGCGAACTCACGCTCTTCGCTATCTATTGCTATGCGAGATGCTACCCGTCGCAAATTTTCAATTAATGCCATGCGCAACATAATTGGAATGGCCCAGAGTTCGCCTAGTGTTAGATGTGTGACTGTTTGATAGGCACTAACTAAGCGACTGAGACTCTCACTATCAAGGCGACCATCACCATGCGAAATTGTTTCTAAGGCAATATCGTAAACTCTAGGGAAATTAGAATTGACGCCACCAAGCAAGCGCGGCAGCTGCTTACTGTACCCCTTAGGCAGGTGGTTTTTGGCGATACGAATTTGCTCTTCAACCAAGTAAAAATTATCAAGCAGCCATTCACCGGCCGGACTGACGCGATTATTCGCTTTGACTGTGGCGGTAAGAATACGCACAGCGTGCAACAAAATTTCTTCATTCTCGGCCAAGCGCGAGAGCAGACGATCACCACTATGACCAGCAGCTAAAACGTGGAGTTTGGCTAAGGCATAGCCATGTTGTTCCATCTGCCCGGCACTGAACAACTCAGCCCGCAATGGAGCATCTCCAATTGCCTTTTGTTCAGCTAGGTCATGAGTAGGAAGACGCAATGGAACCTCAACAGCGGCAGGCTTATTGCCTGGCGTAACATAGACCAGGAGATGCCGCAAAAGTTCCAGAAAATTTCAATTCGTGTACAAAGACCAATTTGGCTCTGGCGCACGAAACCATCTAGATTATTGATGAACGGATTTTCAACTGCGGCTCCACTATATCACTTATTACCGTCTGAATATGAGAAAAACACACTAGTACAAGCTGCGACAAGGGAAGACAAGCTAATGAATACTAGCACTCAAAGAATCATGCAGCACCGTATTTGGTGCCCAATTGCCAGAACTTGAATTATAAAACTTGAATTGTAAAGACTGTGGATTAAATCTCTTAGTAATTCCACCATGGCTGCGTGATTTTACTCTTGGCTACCATGCGGCCGCCCACTAAAGTGGGCACACCCGAACGGTGCGACAATGCCAATAATTAAGCCAGGCGACCAGTCGAAGAGCAACAACACTCCATCAGACGATGGAGTGAGCACTCTAGAGCTCATTGGTGAGACAGCCAAACAGGTGCCTGACGCCAGCATCGCCTTTGCCAAAGAGCTTTATGCAAAACCAGTTGAGAGCGCCGTTCATATCGGCACAACCCTGACCACTTCTGCATTAATGGGTGCTGCCTTGGGCTATGTTCTGCCCGGTCGCGGCCCGGCAGCGATGGTGATTGGTGCTGCTTTCACAATGCCCGTGGTCATTCACGGCTATAACCGCATACAAGAAGCCCACCAGCAGATTGGACAAGGAGCGACTGTCGAGCAGGCCTCAAGAAAGCTCGCCCAAGAAGCTGTAGTTGGTGGTTTCGATCTCAGCCTCAACTTCGTTGGGGGCGTCGGCGGCACAGAAATAGGGGCCCGCTTAGCCCGCCATGAATCAATAATTGGCAGTGTCGGTCAGACCACCCAACGACTGATACTTAAAGGTGAGAACGAGACCCTCGTGCAGTTAGCAAAACTGAAAGGTAGCATCAAGAGTCACTTCAGCGATAATACGGCCAGTGTTAAAGGCATTGAAAAGCCCAAAATAGAACTGTTTCCCCAAGCAGAGCAAGCGGCCAAAACAGAAAGCTCTAGCGTACTAGAATCAGTCTTCAAAACCAGTTCAATGGCCCGTCGAGTAGAGCAATATAGCTTTGCCAATGGCAAAATTGAACGCAGTTTAGAAGGCAGCACAGATGGCAATTCTGGCATGCAGATGTACTTCGGCTCACTGCATGGCCACTCACGTTATTCAGACGGTATGGGCCTGCCCAAAGACCTCTATGCCAAAGCGGCGAACCAAGGACAGCACGTCACAACCATAACAGATCACAACCATGCAGCCGCAAGAGGTGGTATAGGCCCGGATGATGTCAGAGGCAAAGATCAAGCTGGCACGCCAATCAACACTGAAAATCCGATTGAATACTCACAAACATTTGCCGATGCTGCCGCTACAACTGTCAATGGCAAGCACGTTTCGCTGGTTGGCACCGAAATGGGCACAACCGGCAAAGTGGGTAGCGAACATAAGCATAGCCATGGCATGGTCAATGCTCAGTCAGTAGAAAAAGGTGCCCCGACGGGAGATAAATTCGACTTACACGAAGCCCGTCTAGAGTCAAACGAAGCCCACCATCTAGGTGGTGTCAATCACATTAACCCAACGTTTTTCGAGGCTGTACGTGAGCCCAAAACTGGCTTGCGCAGCTTCATTATGAGGGCTGTAGGCAAGGAGCCGGAAGTAGTTGTAAAACCCCCAGATGTAATTAGATACAACGATGGTGACTACAAAGCCATGGTTGACCATCTAGATAAAATCAAAGATACAAGCGGCAATACGCCAGTAATACAGCTCAATCATCCTCGCTACTTAGCCGATGAAAACCCCAACACGCCTGCCTTCAAACGCGGGCGGGACTACGGACAAAAATCCTTCAGGAACCAACAAGAATGGCTTGAACGCTTCGCTGACAAATATGTGCGTCAAATTGAGTTAATCAAGGGTGGCGCCTTGAATCCAAACCCCGTAGACAGAATACCAACCGGTGACCTTGACCCCACAAGCTTTGCTGGATATATTGACAAGAAAGTGCATGCCAGCCCTACATTTGGCCGCGACTTCCACTTTGGCGAACCTGTAGGAAACCCAGGAGCAACAGGATTCTATGCAAAAAACCTTGACAAACCAAGCATTCTGGAAGCAATGCGCGAACGCCGCACAATTGCCACCACCAGCTCGAGCAATCTCAGTGGCTTACTGACAGCCAACGATCGCTTTATTATGGGCAGTATCGTTGATCAAAGTGCGGTTCCAAGCCTATCTCTAAAAATGCGCATCGACGGCAATATTGATCCGGCAGCCAATTATGCTGTGAAGCTATGGGGTGATACCAAAATTGGTGACGGTAAATTAGCAGAAGTATTGCAACAACGAGATATCAGCGGAGCCGACTTGCTCAGCCAATCAAAGACTGTGGCTTTTGATGCAATAACCGGAAAAGTTGGTCACAACTCGGCCTATTATGTTGAAGTTCAGAGAAAGGATCCACATACGGCAAATTTAGATAGAATGTGGACTGCACCAATTTGGTTAGAACAGCTAGCCGGTGGCCATTCACTATTCACTCGCTGGATGGCCGGTAGCGGTTCTCAGTTACTACCAGTGCCAAACCAACAGTAAGTCAACTGTCCCTATGTCAATCCGCATAAAATGTCTATCCGCCTAAAATGCATACTTTTGATGTTGCTTCCGGTCACCTGCGGCTTAACTAGCATTGTCGCTGCCACCTACGCCCTCAATTGCCTTGAGCATGAATATACAATTCACAAACACTCTGCAGAAAGAGTACTCGCCCTGCTTGCCTTTGAAGAAAAAATTACAAAGTTGGTCAAAGTTTTAAGCGGCGACTTGAACAAAAATGGCGAAGAGAGAGCAAGGGTTTTCTACGACTTGACAGCTGGTATCAAAAAAGTACGCGATGACTTACCGATTGCCATTAAAGAAAACCCCAGACTGAGCGCGCACGCTAAAGACATAGACGAACTGACCAACAGCTTCTTAAAGCTAATCGAGCATGGCCACAAGTTTCTCCACTCGCGCGACGACAGAGAAACAATAGAGCGCCTCAGAATGGGCTTTTTCTCTATTTGTTTAGGTGCTCGTTCAATTTTTGGTGACACCGAAGAAGCAGAAGACTGGCTACAAAGCAACTCGATGGCCAATCTCAAACGGCAAGAGCAACAGTTTTTACCATTTTTGCTTTTAAGCAACCTCATTACACTAACAGCAACAGCCAGCGCAATTTATATTTTCAACCGCCAATTGATATTGCCACTGCACAAGTTGAGAGAAGATATTGAAAGTGGAAGTCACAAACAAGAACAAGAAAATGAAGAGCAAGACAGCGAAGAAATTGGGCAAAGTCTACCACCGGCACTGAAGAGATTGGGAACAAAAGGTGATGAAATCTCCCGTCTAGACCAAGAGATACATGACGCCCTCGAACAGATATACAAACTCAATCAATCTGAACTGGCCATTGTGCAATATTCAGGTGATGTACTTTGTTCTCTCAGCGCCAACTGCATCATTACCAGGGTAAACAAGTCTTGCGAGACATTCTGGGGCTATCCCGCCGACAGTCTGATCGGACTGAGCTTAGAAAACATAATTGCAGAGACTTCAATTGCACCAATTCTCAAAATGCTCAATAAAGCAAAAATAGAAGGTGGCGTCCGCTCAGTAGAATGCCAGCACCTCGATGCCAGTGGTATTGATACATTCTTTTTATGGACTATTCATTGGGTCAAAGAAGAAGGCGAATTTTTATGCGTCTGCCACGACATTACCCAAAAGCACCAGCTCCAAAGTTTGCGTGAAAATATTTGCGCTACCTTAAGTCATGACATGCGCACGCCCCTAATGTCTATGGCCACAAGTATTGAACTTCTCGTGATGAAAAACGTCAGCAATTCAGCGCGTCAAGCGGCATTGCTCAAAGATAGTAGTCAACTTGCACAGAAGCTAATAAAGCTAGTCACTGATGTCTTAGATTGGAAGAAAATCGAGTCTGGCAATCTTGGCCTAAAAGAACAACTGATTGATTGCTTAGCCCTAGCTACCGAAACCGCAGAACGACTTGAAAGCCTCTATCCGGCTATTAGTGTTGACTTGATCAATGAACAAAATTCAAAAATTAGCGGTGACAGCGCCCTTTTAGCGAGATCGCTGCTATCAATTTTTGAACTACTAGTATCAAGAGTGGTGCGAGGCCAACAATTGACAATGATAGTTAAACAAGAAGCCAAGCAGAAAGAGACAGTTGCCTGTATAAGCGCCTTTCTACCTGATGCCACAAACGATGGAGATTTCTCAAAGGCACCGCCTGAAAAAATAATCGATAGTGATTCAATCATGGCTATGAACCTACCTATGTCCTTCTATCTGGTAGAAAATATCATCAAAAGTCATGGTGGCACTATTGCTGTAATTGAAGATCAAGGCTTTATTCAAAAAGCCACTGTTCGCCTTCCTCTGGCTATAGGTATTACCGGGGAAGGGCAAAAGTGAAGAACCTGTCGCTCAAACAAATTGGCATCCTATGCGCAGAAGACCGTACAAACTGAAATTACCGCCAAGGCCTATACAGTCACCATTCAAAAGCTAGTAACAGCAATGCTTGAGCGGGTATTGGCTATTCGCCTTGAGCGCCACAGCAACGGTGCCAATCTAGTAGCCGAAGCGAGAACAACCAAAGACAGCTTTGACAGTATTGCCAAACAACTCTTCCTCTATGAAGCACTGTCGCCCCAAGCTACCCAGCGCTTGACTAATATTCTTCACCGATGGGCCGTCGCCGAAAAACAACTTCCTCTCGTAACCTTCGACTACAGTAATCCAAAAGAGCTAGAAAACCTGGAAAAATCAGTATCGTCTATCTTTAGTGAGATCAATCTCGTTGGCAAAGAAGTTGCAGCACAAGGCAACGAGGCCTCAGAGCAAAACCTTGCCTCTCTCAGACTGGTGCGAGAATATCTCTACATTGCTCTTCTCGTTTCGTCACTTGGCGGCATATTTTTAGCTTGGCTCGTGGGCCAACTGGCCTATAGACCAATCTCACATATCTTAGCCAACGCTGGGGCCATGGTGCGAAATAGAAATCTTAAGCCACTTAACTCTGGGCCACCAGAATTAATGGCAATTGACCATGCCCTGCGCGAAATTAGCCGAAAACTTTCATACGCGAACTCAAGCCAACAAAGCCTCTACCAATTGTCACCAGCCTTTCTATTAGAATTGTCAGAGACTGGTCAAATAATTAAAGGCAATCAGATAGTATCTCAGTGGCTCCAATTCGACGAACGAAAACAATTCTTCGATTTCTTCGATGGTGCCCACAGACTAAGACTAGAAAGTCAGTTTGAATTGGCGCGCGAAAGCAAAACACGCCGCGTCTTTCGGCTTTCGGCAGACAAATTACTGTCTTTCCCTAGTCACACGCAATGGACAATAACTTACAACGATCAGTCCCATTCCTTTTTTTGCGTGGCCCACGATATTACTGACTCAACAAATGTCGAACAATTGCGTGACCAGATCAGTCGTTACTTAACTATTGAACTCGGTGCACCACTGAAAACAATTGCTTCGCTAATTGCCCAAACCAAACAGTTGACATTAAACGAAGGACGCGACAGCTGGACAAACAAACAACTACTTGGCATATCAAACAATGTCGAGCGACTGACAAATCTGCTCAATCAACTTGACCACTCCACCGACCCAAGCAATCTTGAGCAAGCTTCAAGTCAGGGCGTCAGCTCTAACAAAATTGCTATCAATCACGCTACCGAAGCTGTACGCAGTTTAGCCCAAGCTAAAAAAGTGCAAATTATTAACAAGGTTGAATGGGCCATGGTGCGCGCCACCGAATCTGAGTTAGAGCGCGTTTTAATCAATCTCATTTCTAATGCCATTAAGTACACCCCTGAAGATAGTCGCATTGAAATACTGTCACAACCAGAAAAAGATATGGTTCGCTTTGCCGTAGTAGATCAAGGCTCAGGCATTCCAGAACAGTCGAGGCAAGAGGTCTTTGCCCCCTTTAAGCAACTAGCCAACGCTAAGGCCATTGCTTCTCCCTCAAGCGGTCTAGGCCTTAGCGTCTGCAAAACCATTGTCGAGCGTGCTGGCGGAAAGATCTGGGTAGAGACTGGCAAAAGCGGGGGAGCCGCATTTAACTTCTTGCTACCTGCAGATGCCGCTAGCGGTCAAAAATTAATCGATTGAAGCCCGTTTAATATAGGTTACAAAGTCAAATTTGCTGGGTATTATGGGTGAACATCTAAGCCTGAAAACGAGCTTTAAAGAAGGAAAATATGTTCGACAGATTCAAAAACGTTATGAAGGGCATGCTCAATCAGGGCGTAAGCAAACTTGAAACGCCTGCCATCTTGGCAGAGCAAGCGCAAATGGAACTAGAATCTGGACTGAAGAAAGTAAAAGAAGCAGTTACTGTGGCTGTTACTAACGAGAAGATGTTAGAAACTCAGCTACAAAAGAACAAAGACGATCTTGCCCTATGGGAAAAACGAGCAATTATGGCGGTTGAGCAAAACAATGATGATCTTGCTCGGCAGTGCATCGCCAAGAAAAAAGAGTTTAGCGAACACGTTCAGTCTCTCAGCAGTCAACTAGCTGAGCAAAAAAATAGCACCACTGCAATGAAGCAGAAATTGAGCGAAATAGAAGAAGAATATCGCGAATTCAAAGTGAAGAAACAAGCGATGCTAGCCCGAGCTAAAGCTGCAGATGGAGTAGCCAAAGCCAACGAGTTAATTTCTGGTGGTTCCGGAACTAGCGGTGGTTCTAGTATGGACAAGTGGGAAGAAAAAATCAGAGACAAAGAAAACCGCAATGAGGCTCTAAAAGAAATGAGTGGTGCTTCCACTGAAAAACATTTCAGCGATGCTGCTAAAAGTCTTGATTTAGATGATGAACTAGCCGCTCTAAAAGCAAAAATGACAACGCCCAAACTGATAGAAGACAAAACTTCTCCTGATAACAAGACTATTGTTGATGCAAACGTTCCTATGATTCGAAAAAATCAGCCAGAGACCGAGCTAGAAGTAATCGACGCTGAAGTCGTAGATGAAACCAAGCCATAGGAGACAATAAATAATAATTGGAACTTTCTAGCTGAACTGCCGTCGGCCTAGCGAGAAGCGGGAGAGCTAAGAATGTCAGACCAAGAAAAAGACTTACAGATAACTACCAGTAATAATTCAGGTACTTTTACACAAGCCAAACAGCGACTAGCATCGCACCCAGAAGCCAAGCCTGAAGTATTAGAGAAGCTCTCAGACAAGAGCAACAGCGACGTAGTGACACGCGTAGCAGAGAACGCCCACGCAACCCCAAGCACGCTAGAGAAGCTTTCAACCCACCAGTCACCTGAAGTGCGCTCGGCTGTTACAAAAAATTCCAATACTTCCAATCAAGTATTGACTGCCTTGGCCCACGACGAGAACCCAGACGTGCGCTTTGAACTGGCCGGCAACGCCCATACCCCAGTGGAAATACTGGAAGTTTTGAAGGAAGATGAAAATCCGTATGTAGTAGACCGGGCCGAAAAGACTCTTAAATCGGTTAAAAGCGTACTAGAGACAGCTGATGCACTGTTGATCAGCGGCGATTTTATCGAAGCAGAAGCAACCTACAAAAAACTAATTCTTACTCTTGAGACACTGATTGGTGCAGAGCACCCAGAAGTAGCAGCGGCCCGTCACAAGCTAGCTGCAGCACTGGCCGGGCAAAACAAAATCGCAGAATCACAAGCGGTCGAGAACCAGGCTCAGATCACTGTGGATGCTATAAAAGAGGCCAAATCAGACTCTTAAGCTACTTAGTTGAAGGTCCGACCTTGAGAAAGTCAATTTTTCCGACTGGCCAGCTTCGACTCAACACTTGCCGCGGGGGCAACTCCTTGCCACTGCCTAAATCTTGCAGGTCTTGCAACACTACTTCTCCCCCATGACGGTAAGCGGCGTTATCAGTAAAATTCTTGGCATTATCGAAACTGCGCACAGAGAAGCTTAACTGGTGTGCGTTGCGCCAACGTGGAGCACAGCCAAACGAGCCAGTGCGACCAATCTCAGCTGAATCTGGCAATGGTTTCTCCAAAACTGTTACTCGACCACGATCCTCATTACTTAGACTAATCACCCAAACTCCGCCCTTGGTCGAACAAATGGCTAGCTTTGTACCATCTTGATTGGGTTCAATAGTATCCAGATCAGAGGCCAAAACCGGACCCTCTAAAATAATTTGCTCGACAGCCGCTTTACAGCCTCTACTGGCCGGTCTATAGCGGAATAGTGCACGCTCTTGCGCACCCAACATCACGCCACAAGCAGGCAACTTGACAGGTGTTGAGGAGAACAACAAACTGCCGTCTGCAAGGGCATGAATTCGCCCACCGCTGAAAACATCACCAGCGCACTGCACCAAATCGTATCGAAGCTTGCTGACAACAGATAACCCCTCAGCATCGGCCACAGGCAAACTACAAATAGTAGAAACTGGCATGAAAGTAGCATGAGCAGAATCTTTAGGCGAAATCTCTCTAAAGAAATAAATGGAGCGGCTGTCTCTAGACCATTCTGGCCTAGAGGCGTTTCGCGCTACAACTTTTAACCCACCAGAGAGAGTAAGTATAGATATTTTGCGCCGACCCTTGTCAACCTGCGAAATGGCGGCCATTTTTCCGTTGGGAGAAAGACGCATGTCGTCAATAGCTTCGTTGCTCTTGTATAGAACAGGACCAGCAGTAGCCTTGACTACACTAATATCACCATTGAAATCAAATAATTGCACATAGTCAACGCTAATATCGGGCATTTTAGCCCCCGCACTATTTCGCCGGTGTTGAAAGCGGCGATAGGCTAGCAAAGCATGATGGTTATCAGGCAACCAACGAAAAGATAAAAGAGACCCAAATTGCTTATTCAAGAGCGGTCTAGATATAGAATCGCTATCAGCCAAGCGCAATTGGTCAGCCAGTATAGCCATGCGCTGACCATCAGGAGACCAGGTTAGCCGCTCCTCAAAATCGCAAGAGCAGAGCACCGTAATGGAAAATAGAGAGGCAGTTATTAGCTTGAGTAGTTTCATAGCTTCCTAACAAACAGTCGACGAAAATTAGCCGGGATATCTTATATCCAATAATTCGGCAATTTTCATCGACTGCTCGTTAACTATTTTAGGTTACTCAGCCTTGGTGATCTTGGTCAAATTGCTAGCACATTTGCGACACTCATCGGCACAAGCCTTGATGTTTACATCTGAACTGACAGTAGAGCCACCGCAGGCCTTTATGCATTCATTACAGGCTTCAATAGCTATGGCAGCTGATTTCTTCTGCAGAGCCGAGGCATTTGAAATGAATTCAGATGAAGACTTGCAAGCAGTGATTACATCTTTGAGAGCATTGGTCATTGACGCTTTGCCGTAGTTACCTTTTTTGGTGACACAATAATTGAGTGTCTTAGCAGCAAAATTGGCACAAGAATCACAATTGTTTTTTGCAATTTCAGCGGTAGTTTGAGCCGAAGCGGCAAGCGAATAAGCGCTCAAAACAAAGGTGCAAAGCACCATAAGCAGTGCATTTATCATTTTCTTCATATCTTATCTAATCCTCAAAATGTGAGACCACTTAGTCTCTGCTCTATCTGACCACCACAGCACTGTTCAATCTAGCTTGAAGACTGTTTAAGTCATCAGTCATCACTGATGCACCAGTAGTGCTAATTGCCGCACCATTTCTATAACCAGCTTCACGAGCCGATAGAGCTGTCAAATCAGATTTGAATTGCAACAATTGATCTTTAGTTATGTGACCAAAAGCGTATTCGTCTTCAATGCGTCTTGTTAGTTGAATTTTGCGAAAAGTAAGATCGTCAGCTAATGTTAGGTGCCCATCAACAGTGACAAACTGAGGGGCAATCACACTAGAGTAGGTCTTTTCTGTAATGGGAACTAAACGACTTGATACTGAGTTTAGTCCAGAGCCCATTTGAATTGCCCGGCTATAGGTGACCACACTAGAAGAACTAGCATCATAGGGCGTTACCACAGCTAATTCTTGACGCAACAGTTCAGCCTGGGCAGCAGCTAGACGACCTTTGGCCTGAGCCTCGGCAATCTGTGCTTCTAGGTCTTTGCGACGTGAATCAATTGACAAAAGCAGAGTTGGATTAGCCGGAGCCACAGCCACATCAACAATATTGCCGTACTGATCGACCATGGCCACCATGGCACGGGTGCTTTCATCAACAATGACATAACCGTGTGAGAGTGGCGCACCGTTAACCAAACGGGTAGCTGTATTGTAAGAACCCTGAGCCACGCCAGTTATTGGGTCGACAACAATATAGCTAGAGGTAGTTGGCAGAGTATAACTAGTGACAGAGGTCAGCGGTGCAGTAGTCGACCGAGTCGTTGTAGTGGTCACCTGGGTATCAGCACTTGCGGCAAGAGAGCCAGTCAATGCGAAGCCCGCTAAGAAGGCATATACGAATGTATAACGGAAGGTTTGCGTGCGACGCATAATATTTTTCTCCATCTGATGTAGCTAGACATATGGTCGACTCAACTTGATTCGACCTTTATGTCTTCAGCAGGCAGAGACTGGTAGAACCGGAAGAAGTTCCACGATTCTCAACTGTTCCGCCACTTGATTACTTCGAAACGGCCAAACCTTCGACTATCTCTACATTTGGCAATTTTAAAAGTTGCTCGCACTTGAGCACAACTTTGGTTGAACGATTGCCACCACCCAAAACTAGCTCAACAGCACTAGCCATCACTGCAGCATCGACATATAGAGGAATATCAGGCAAACCAAAAGGAGTAACGCCACCGATTTGCATTCCAGTAAGTGCCATCGTCTGTTCAGGCGTGGCAAAAGAAACCTTCTTAGCACCAAGTAGCTTTGACACCGTTCTATTGACGTCTAATTTTGTAGTTGCCAGAACGATGCAACAGGCAAAGCGAATAGGCTCGACTTTGGTAGCAACAATTATGGCATTAGCAGACTGCTCTAGTTGAAAGCCATAGGTTTCGCAGAAGCGTGCTGTATCAGCAAAATCAGGGTGACATTCGAAAACTCTATACCGCAGTTCTTGAGACGCTAAAGCCTCAGCTACTCGGGGATGAAGCAAGCCACTTCGTTCAGTCAATTCCACCCAAGCTCTCTCCTCTCAATCGTCTATCACTCTTCTAGCAGGCAGATGGCCAGGTAGCCAAGCGTTAAAATCTCAAACCAAACCGATTATCATGCATCTATTTTGTTGGGAATAGTCGATAATTCTACTGGCTTTTTAAAGGATTCAAACTATGCAGCGCTGGTTGGCACTAGCCCTTTTACTCCTCACAATTCAGCCTGTTTACGCTGAAACTTGGGACGAGCACAACAAAAACGGCCTCGCCGCTCTCCATGATGGCAACTATACTGAAGCCGAAAAAGAGTTTGCGGCCTGCCGCAGGCAAGCCGAAAAAAGTGGTGCCCGTTACGGAAATTATGCCACCACGTTAATCAACCAAGGCTTGCTTTTCGACAAAAAAAACAATGCGACAGAGGCAGAGAAAAACTACAAAGAAGCTCTGTCGATCTACGAAAAATCATATGGTAAAGATGCCATTCAAGTTTCTAATGCGCTCAATGGTCTAGCTGACGTCTACCGACACCAGAAGCTATACACCGAGGCTGCCCCGCTCTACCTTAGGGCCAAGCAGATTAGAGAGAAAATTGCACCAGACCACCCCGATTATGCAGATACACTCAACGGCCTAGCCGATGTCTATCGCAAAACTGGCAAGAACAGTGATGCCGCGGTTCTATACACAAAAGTGTTTGATATTCGCAAGAAAGCTTTTGGCGGAAATCATCCAAAAACAGCTAAGGCTCTCGAAAATCTAGCCGGTGCATATACAGCTAGCGGCAAGATTGATATGGCTGAACCAGTCTATGAAAACCTCATAGCTACAAGAGAAAGCCTTAACGGATTAGAAGATCCCAAAGTTGCCCAAGCTCTAGAAGACCTGGCAGCAGCTCTAACAAAAAACGGTAAGTTCAAAAAGGCCGAGAGCCGATACAAAAAGGCCCTAGCAATTCGAGAAAAAAATGCAAAAGCCGACCCAGCAGCGCTATCCAACTGTCTCAATGGATATGCTCAACTCTTGCGCAAGACCGGACTCACTGATGAGGCAGCCAAGCTTGAAGCTCGGGCAAAGAAACCAGCTGGCAAATAAATTTCAACTGGGACCTTGCTCAAGGTAAGTTTTTAGCGCATTCAATCTCGTGCTTGTTACCCTCGCTCTTCTCTCCGCCGCATCTTTCTCTTTCTCTTGAACTATTGCCGATACACGATCGACGCCAAGAACAACGCTTGAGGCATTTCCTTTTGCAGAGCCAGAAACAGAGAGAGGTAAACGCTCTCCCAAACTCCGGCGAGTACATTGCTGACTAATAGCCCTTAGCCTGATGATTGAGCCCGACTCAAGGGGCGCATGTTCAGACTTCTTAAATCTATCTATACTTAATATCTGGCCAACAACTTTTTCATAGAACCTGCGACATAAAGACATTTGTAGCTCCTTGACGTCGAATACCTTCTCCAACATAACGGCAGAATTCGGGTCGGCCTATCCCCCATGTTGACTATGTTCAACTCCTTCAGGGTGATATTGAGTAGAATAGTCTGGTGATGGGTAGCAACAAGGAAGCGACGTATCCATGAGTCCGAGCGAAGAAACTCCATCAAAAGAGCAAACAAAAGCTCCTCGAAATCAGATTGCAATCATGTTGGTCGAAGATCACCTAATCACCCGTATGGGTTTGCGGTTTGCCCTTGAGCAGGTGGACGACCTTAAAGTTGTAGCAGAGGCAGCAGACGGCATTGATGCAGTCTCCACGGCCCTTCAAGTTAAGCCCAGTGTAATTCTTATGGATATCGGCTTACCCGGAATAAATGGCATTGATGCCGCCCAGCAAATCAAAGCCACTGACTCAAAAATTGGCATCATTATGCTCACTTCACATAGCCTAGACGAAGACATTATGGCTGCTCTCGCGGCCAACTGTGACGGCTATTGCCTCAAAGACGTGGCTGCAGACCAACTAGTTAACGCCATCAGATCAGTTCACAACGGCGGAATATGGCTAGACCCAGCAATTGCCAAACGAGTAATCAAAGCATTTGTCGAGCAAAAACCAGCAGCGGCCCTTGTCAACAACGGCACTCTCACTGAGCGTGAGTTAGAAGTATTGACTTTGGTCGTGGAAGGCTTGAGCAATCAAGAAATAGCCGATAGGCTCGTGCTCAGCACTGAAACCATAAAGACTCACATGCGTCACTTGATGGAAAAACTATCTGTTACAGATAGAACTCAAGCCGCTGTAAAAGCCTTACGCACAGGTCTAGTCTAAGAGCTTATAGGCAGCTTAACTGTAATAGTAGTGCCATCTTCTAAGGTGCTCTCACAAGTTATACGACCTTGGTGCAATTGCACAATTCTATGGCAGAGATAGAGACCCAGGCCAGTCTTCGCCACATAAGTTTTACCAGGCACCCCTTGCCAGAACTTAGACAGCATACTGGTCTTCACCTCATCAGGCATGGGTTTGCCAAAATTATGCACACGCACTGAGAGCTTAGAATCGGCTACCTCAGCCGAGATATCAATTATGGACGCGCTGTCACTATATCGGACAGCATTGTCCAACAAATTTATAAGCATCGCCTTTATGGCTTCTTCCTCACCTAAAATACGGCAACCAGGTGGAAGTTCATCAAATGAAGACCTAACCTGGCTCTTGCTATTCATAGAAAATTGGCTAACACAATCAACCAGTAGTTCTTTAGCATTGAGAATGCGCAGATCGAGATCGCGCCCCGCTTCGTAGCGATAAATTTCAAGTAAACGCTGAACAAGCAGAAGCTGGCTCTTGTTCGCTTCTTTCATCACATTAAGGGCCTCGCTCTGCACTGCACTTAACTGACCAAGGTGACCGCTAAGCAAACCGTTAAGTAAATTCTCCGTACCAATTAGAGGTACATTCAAATCGTGAGCCAGTGTTGCAATAAAGTCTTGGATAGCAGCCATTCTTAAGCTCTGCTCTTCGGAGCGCCGCCGCTGAATAGCATAACGGATGCTACGCACCAGTGATTCGTTGCCAACGTTTTGCTTCACCAGGTAGTCTTGAGCACCAAGGCTAACCGATTGCAGCCCCAGCAGTTCGTCATCACTTCCGGTCAGAATAATTATTGGGCAGCCATCAGCACACTCTCTAACAAGATTTAGAGACTCAATGCCGCGACTATCAGGCAAATTAAGGTCAAGCAAGACAACATCAGGTTTCTCTTCTTTCAAGAAGCGCTGTGCCTCAGCCATACTGCTAGCTCTCTGCACATCGAATTGTGGCTGTTTGCGAGAAGCAAGAAGTCTCTTTACGTACTCACAATAAAACTTATCGTCTTCAATCATGAAGACGTTTACTAGTTCTCGATTTTCGCTGATTAACATTGCTGTCCAGAACTAGGTGAGCCAATCAATCTAACAAGCCTTTTAGTTAATACCAGAACATTCATCATCATGATCAACATCATACCTCTTTAGGCAAGCACCGCATCCCCCCTACGGTTAGCAGCCGGGTGAACTGCACACCAGATGGGTGATGGCAAAATTGTGCCCTACCGGAGAAAATGAGATTTAGGGAAAGCAGCCATGAAAAGCAGGTATCAAAGGGCTCAACCATGACAGACAGTCAAATAGCAGCCACTCAGCTGAAAATACTAGTTGTTGATGATGATGCCTTCTTTCGTCAATTGCTCAATCGCATTCTCACAGCCGTCGGCTACCTAGTGATGGAAGCCCGCAGCGTAGCTGATGCCATTAGTGCCCTAGAGCAAGCGCCCGATTTAGCCATCATCAACTATCGTATGCCTGGCAACGACGGCGCTAGCTTTATCAAAGAGCTACGCGAAAAAAACTACAAGTTTCCCATTGTATTTTGTTCTGGCTCTGGTATAGACCAAAAGACTTTTGCTTCAATGCGCAATGTCTATCAAGTCGATTTGATTGTTCAGAAACCGATTCAAGCCGAAATGTTCGTGCACCAAATTGAACAGTTATTGTGTGCAAGGCAAAATCAGCAACAAGAGCATTCTGTTGCACCGATACAGGAGCCAATCTTGAACGAATACAATCAAACTCTTGATAAGTTTTTGCTTCAAGATCAACGGCCTTGCCAAAGTGAAGAAGCAGCGGCTCGAGCTGCTGCTGAAGAAGCAGCTCGAGCAATTAGAGAAACAGAACAAGCCATAGTTGAACTGAGCTGTATGTACCTATTTGAACTACCGAATGAACTTGATCAAATGACTATAGAGATCCAAGAAGCCGCCATTCAAAAGAATACCGATGCCTTAAGGCAAGCTACCAGCCGAGCCCACCAGATCAAAGGCACAGCGGGCTCACTAGGCTTTGAAACTCTCAGTAAAATTGGTGCAGCACTCGAAAAAAGATTGATCGCATTAGGTCAAGAAGAACTCAATGGTGCAGATTATATATGGGGAGAAATTTTTTCTTCATTAACACAGGCCAGGGTTTGGATTAAGGAGAAAGTCGAAGAACTTGACCCAGGCAAATCGATTGAGACGACAGTTACGGCGTTGCCATTGACAGCGTCAACAGTGGTTGAGTCAATAAACTTAGATCAAAACTCGAATAGTCAATCACAAGACCGTCTTTTGCCACCACGAGTATTAATAGTGGCAAGCGATCGCGAACTAATTTCCAGCCTAATCAACATCTTAGAAGAAGAGCGTCTAATGGTCACATCTTTAACCAGCAGTATGGAAGCCTTTTCTGTGCTAGATGATTTTCAACCTGAGCTAATATTGCTGCAAGCTACAATGCCAAGTGTTAGCGGCTTTGATATATGTCGCATGATTCGCTGAAACTCACGTTGGCAGACTATACCTATATTGATTCTAG
>LNEX01000494.1 GCA_001464165.1 bacterium Ga0077546 | reverse complement strand
CTCCACTACTAGAAGGGCACTTAAGATCATTAGCTAAGCCGCACATGGCGATGACAAAACCAGGGGTGCAATAACCGCACTGGGCGCCATTATGATCAACCATAGACTGCTGCACGGGGTTGAGCTGACCTTCTATCTTCAGGCCTTCCACTGTAATTAAGTGGCTGCAATCGAGCTGATAGAGATATTGAATACAAGAGTTAACTGGCACATAGTCGAGTTTTTCACCGCTGCTATCGAGCCGGCCTATCATCACCGAACAAGCACCGCAATCGCCCTCAGCGCAAACTACTTTGGTGCCGCACTTACCAAGATCAAGCCGCAGATAATCACTGGCCGGCTGAAAAGCCTGGGCAGCAGTAATGCGCTGCTCTTGACCGTTGATATACAAAAGAATGTAGTCTCGCATCAACGCTCCGCAATAAGACAGGAGTAAATTTTAGAGTCTCGGGGACAAGGCAATTTAATCTAGGAAAACAAAGTCTAGAAAAACAAAATCTAGACCAATCCATATATTGAAGAGATATGATAACCCAAAGCCATCAATTAGTGCGGTGAAATTAGCTTGGCGATAGTAAAGGCGGCAAGAGCGGCCAGAGTACCAACCACGGCGGTTTGAAAGGCACTACGAAAGGGGCGAGAGCCAGTAAAGCGCCCCTTGACATAGCCAAATACAAACAGGGCGAGCACAGTCACTAGCGCTGAAATCACCAAAGCAAAATGAGAATCTCTATAGAGCATGTAAGGCAAAAGCGGCACTATGCCGCCAACAATGTACGAGCCAGCAATTACTAGAGCGCTAACCAAACCGCGGTTAGGGTCAGGCTTGTCGAGAGCTAGCTCATACTTCATCATGAAATCAATCCAGTGTTCGTGGTTGCGTTCTAAACCAGCCACGACCGGCTGAATCTCTTCATCTTTGAGGCCGTAAGCGCGAAAGATTTCAAAAATTTCGCGGCTTTCTTCTTCTGGCATCTCTTTAACTTCGCACCACTCGCGGTGGCGCTCTTTGTCATAATGCTCAGCCTCACCGCGCGCGGCTAGATATCCACCCAGGCCCATAGCAATCGAACCAGCGGCCACTTCCGCCACTCCAGCCGTAACAACCAAACCACTGTTGGCTATAGCTCCTGACAGCCCTGCAGCTAAAGCAAACGGCACAGTCAAACCATCTGACATACCAATGACAATATCGCGAATAACCTCACCAGCAGTAAAGTGGGTTTCGCTATGTTTTGACTTTGGTGACACGGGAGGGACCCTCTAAAATTTTGCCGTCAATGCCGGCTGCGATGCCACGCAACATACCATTGAAGACAAATTCATGCAAAGGCGTGACAGCCCACCAATAAAGCAAACCAAGCAAACCTTGGGGTTGGAATCGGGCATTCTGCTGCACTACGGTAACGCCATCACCATTGTTGGCAATGGTGAACTGCAAAAACGCTTTGCCAGGAAGTTTCATCTCAGCAACCAACAACAAACTGCGCTCGTTTTCGACATCTACCACGCGCCAAAAATCTAGAGCGTCTCCTGGCAATAATTCTAATTCATTGCGGCGGCCGCGGTTGAGCCCCACTCCACCGATAATACGGTCCATGTAGCCGCGCAATTTCCACAACCAATTGCCGTAATACCAACCAGTTTTGCCTCCTAAGCGCACTAGGCGATACCAAACCTGAGCTGGCGTGTCACTCACCTTAATGACGCGATTATCTTCGTACACAGTTCCCCCTGCCCAATCAGGGTCGCCAGGGCTAGGCCATTCTGCCGGCACAATTGGCATTTCACCAGCGTCGGTCCAGCGACTTTCAACCCGGTGCTGATCGATGCACTCTAAGGCTATGG
This sequence comes from bacterium Ga0077546, assembly GCA_001464165.1. Next base: position 36,289 of record LNEX01000494.1, on the reverse strand, counting down.
CAATGGCGCTGCGGCAATCAAGCAGCTGCTGGGGAATCAAGGTCAAGATATCGTTGTTCTTGCAAACCACCGGATTGCGCAGCCCTTCAGCTAAAGGCCTGGCAATATAGTTAGGAACTGGTGTGACAAAGTGAATCCAATAAGAGCTAATTGTCGGCGTGAAGACCGGCACTGGAAAAATCCAGCGCTTACCCAGACCAGCCTCGACCGAATAAACCTGCATCAAGTCTTTGTAAGTGAGCACTTCGGGCCCGCCAATATCAAAAGAGCGGCCAGTGGTAGCCTCAACCTTGAGACACTCAATTAGGTAATAAAGCACATTGCGCACAGCAATAGGCTGAGAAGGAGTGGAAACCCAGCGCGGAGTAATCATGACAGGCAAACGCTCAACCAGATAGCGCAAAATCTCAAAAGAAGTGCTTCCCGAGCCGAGAATCATTCCCGCTCGCAAAACAGTAACCGGCACAGGGCCAGCCACTAATATTGCCGCCACCTCAGCGCGCGAACGCAGATGTTTACTTAAATCGGGGGAATCCTCGCCTAGGCCACCCAGATAAATAATACGCTTGAGACCGGAGCTGGCAGCAGCCTCAACCATATTGTCAGCCGCCAGGCGGTCAGCAGCAGCAAAGTCTTTGCTCTCTAAGTTCATAGAATGTACAAAATAATAGGCAGCAAATGCGCCATTTAATGCGGTCTTAAGCGATTCTTTGTCGAAGACATCGGCCTTTACCAGCTCGACATCTTCATGCTTAGCCCATGGGCGGCTACTAAGCTTGACCAATGAGCGCCCGCGGGTGCACCGGTAACCACTACTAATTGTTTTTCTGGCAAAACTAATTTCCAACGACTTAGAATGAACCACTACAGCTGCAGTATAGCGAGCTGCTTGAGGCATTACCCATTTTCTGCTAGAAATTCGAAAGCAGCATCTTATTTTGAAGTTTGCAGCTTCTGTAATTGCTCCTGAAAAGCACTGTCATCAACTTTCAAAAGGCGAGCATTGGCAATCCGCGCCTTTAAAATATCCCGTAGCAACGACTTGTTAAGATTACTACCCGGGTTGACCGCATAGGCAGCGTCATATAGTTTCGCCAGCTCAGCTTGGGCAAAAGCGGGCACCATTTGTTTGTCAGCTTCTTCAGCCATTTGCAAGCGAAGCTTGAAAGTTGTCTCTATTTCGCTCTCAGAGATGTTTGGTTTTGCCTCGAGTTTCTTGATGCGGTCAGCCAGTGATTTTATCGACGGCTTGGTCATGGCCACCTCTTCCCACCTAGCTGAGGCACTTTTCACTGGCGCACTCGGAGCAACTATGCCACCAGTGTGATGCGGAAGCATCATTGGCTTACCACCGGTCATAGTCGGCTCCCCTCGCAAAGCAGGAGATGCGACAGGCGGAGCAACCTTGCCCTTAGTCACTGGCCCATCTTTGTTCTGAGCCGCTGTTGGCAAGCCAACGAGAAAGAAAGCTACTGCGGCAGCGGCCGCACTCTTGACTCGCCTCCAACTGTCGCGAATACGACGCAAACCCACGGGGCAGTCATCTGTAATAATCGTGCCGTCAAAGCGTCGATAAAGCTGCATACAAGGCAAACTGCCTGCCGCTGCACCTTGCTGCAGCAGCAGAGCGGCTTCAGCTGTGGTCATCTTAGAGATGTCATAGACATTCTTGCTACATTGCCCACAGAAGCGCACAGCCTCACTAGCAGTCTCGTCCATGGTGTTCCATGGCACAGAACAAGGGCTCGCTACTTGCAATTCGTTGAGCATGCGCTTTGTACAATCAGAATCTTTCACAGCCAATCTCCACTGCTAGTATTTAGCGATCTTAAACCGGCACGGATGATCGCTCTATAGGATTTACCCTGAGGAGGCATTTCTAAAAATGGCGCTCAAAAGCGATGCCGATTAGCGCAGTGCTTTCTTCGGTTAAAATTAGTTCTCTATCCAGTGTTCTCCAGTGTTCTCCTTTTCCTGAGCAGGTCAAATATGTATCGGCAACAAGGAAGCAGAACCAATAGCTCACAGTGGACTAACCACCAGCGGATGTGCCTGACCGTTCTGCAAGGAGAACTGATTTGGTGGTTATATTCTTTGGTCAATATGCAACATCTTGATGTCGCATCCAGCATTTTCCTCTTCGTTAGTCCCGTCATTACTCTCTGCGCGTTAACGGGCTTGCCAAAAGGCGCTTGGCGTACCTTCGGGATAGTTGTGGTTGTTTTATTTATCGCTGCCGGTGCTCTGTTTTATGCTGCCATTTGCTGGATAGCTGCAGGTGCTCCACCGCGAGCTTATAGAAATAAACAGCATGAACTTTTGCGTGATGGGCGCTGCGAGAAGCAAAGCAATTCCATATAGCGTAGCGATAAAATAACCACTACGTAATAAACTGTACACATAGAGCTGTAGCTGCTCTGCGAATTTTTTTCCGCTGTCCTCTTGAAATAAGACGAATTTTCAAAAATACTATTATTGCTTGTATGTGTTAATGCGCGCCAACTTCAGGCACATTGTCCGCCTCTTGCACCCACTAACACGTTTGCGCGTATGTCTCGTAGATGACATAGTGACTATCAGTAAAATATAGAAACATAAGAGTAATAAAAGCTAGAAGTGGAAGCTAAAGACAATACCGAGCTTTTCAAATACCTCATTCAGAGCGTAAAAGACTACGCTATCTTCGCGCTCGATCCTGACGGTAAAATTATCACGTGGAATGCTGGCGCAGAGCGCACCAATGGTTATCTGACTGCCGAAGTGATCGGCAAGCACTTTTCTATGTTCTATACCGATGATGCCAAAGAGTCTGGTCATCCTCAATTCGAATTGGAAGAGGCAATGCGAACAGGCAGCTATGAAGAAGAAGGATGGCGCATCAGAAAAGACGGGAGCAAATTCTGGGCGGCTATTGTAATAACCAAACTTATAGATGATTATGGCAGGCACATTGGTTTTGCCAAGGTTACCCGAGATCTCACTGAGAGACGAAAGGCGGAACACGCCCTTGTCGATTCAACAGAGCAGCTTCTGCAAAGCGAAGCAAAGTTTGATCTGATCGTCAGTGCCATTAAGGACTATGCCATCCTAATCTTAAGCCAGGATGGCATAATAATGACCTGGAACGAAGGTGCTGAGCGAATTAAAGGCTACAGGGCCGATGAAATTATCGGCAAGCATTTCTCAGTTTTTTACACAGCCGAAGCAAACTCTTCATCACACCCTGCATACGAGTTGAAGAGAGCCTTAGAAGATGGCTCATACCAAGAGGAAAGCTGGCGAGTACGCAAGGATGGTAGCGAATTCTGGGCCAGCGTCACCATTACTCCTATTGACGGTGGAAAGATGGGTTTCGTAAAAGTCACTAGAGATCTAACCGAACGCAGACAAAACGAAATCGCTCTCGAGCTGGCACGCGATACTGCCATAGAGGCAAACGAGCTGAAGTCGGCGCTAGTTGCCAACATTAGCCACGAAGTGAGAACACCCCTTAGCGGAATTCTAAGCATATCCGAGCTGCTCTCCAGAGATCCAAAATTAGATGCCGATACTATTGATAGTGCCAGTCGTATATTTGCTGCTTCACAGCGACTCATGACCATTCTCAACGATCTTCTCGACTTTGCCAAACTAGAAGCAGGCAGAGTTGATACCGAAAGTATTCCGTTTTCGCTTGTCGAAGTTGTAGATGAAGTAATCGGTCTGACCACGAGCAAAGCTGAAGCTAAAGGCTTGGTGCTGGCTGCAGTTATCAATGAAGCTCCAAATATCCTACAAGGCGATCCAAGTAAAATACGCCAAGTGCTGTTGAATTTGATCGATAACTCCATCAAATTCACAGAAGAAGGTGGTATTGAACTCACAGTAAAAGCACGAGACGGTCGCATTCAATTTGCTGTTACAGATACAGGAATCGGTATTCCCTTAGAGCTTCAAGCCAAACTTTTTCAACCCTTCATTCAAGCAAAAGGATCGACCTCTCGTCTATTTGGTGGTACTGGGCTAGGCCTCTCTATCGCACAACAATACGTCAAGTTAATGAACGGCGAAATAGGAATGTTCAGCGCAGAAGGCATAGGAACCACAGCCTGGTTTACTATTCCTGTAGAACTTCCTGCTGAAGTAGTGGTGACAAAATGAAGAAGAAAGATGCAGTAATACTTCTTGCCGAAGATGAAGAGACCCTTCAATATGTATTTGCCAGCCAAATTAAAGCACTCGGCTACCGCACACCAGAATTCGTCAACAACGGTTTAGAGGCCGTCAAACTGGCTCTACAAAAGCGCATTGACATCATTTTCATGGATATTAGAATGCCGGGTCTTGATGTTATCTCGGCAACCCGTCGAATTCGTGAGCAAGAAAAAGACACGACAATTCCAATCATAGCTCTTTCAGCATTCTCACAGAAAAGTGCCTGCCTGTCAGCGGGCATGAATGACTACATGCAAAAACCGGTGATGCTCTATCAAATCGATGAAATGATTACAAAATATCTCTGTCCCACCGACGAACCAGCACAGCCGAGACTTTTACCCGACCCAGCTAAGATCGAAATTGCTCATGATAAATATTCTATTGAAGATGAAAAGTTGAAAGAAGTTCGCGAAAAAATAAACAGCTTGCGCAAGCACACCGATATCTTTTAAAAGCTTATTGCGTTGACAGTAGCAGCCTTGCAAAGCTTCAAAATAAATTCAATACAGCCTCAGTCGTTAGCACTTCTGCAAATTCATCATTAAGACTAGCAAGGGCACTTTGATGAATTTCTTCCGCTGGCCAATCGCGCCCGTCTATCCCTTTGCGATCAAAAGTAGCAGTAGCATCGCTTACTAAATAAGTATTGAAGCCTAAGTTGCCAGCCATTCTGGTACTGGTTGAAACACAGTGGTCCGTGGTCAAACCACAAATTACAAGCTCGTCGATACCCTGTTGGCGCAAACACTTTTCAAGATCCGTCCCAATGAAAGCACTATTAACCGTCTTGCAAAAGACTTTTTCACCAGTCAGAGGCAAGGCCTCGGCTTTGAAATCATTCCCAGGCTGACCGGGGCGTAACGGCTTTGCCTGCTTGCCGGAAAGCAGCCACGAGGGCGGCGATATTGGCTTCGCAGCCGGGATTATTGCGCGCCCCCCAGTAGGGCTCATCAAAGCCCTGTTGCACATCTATAACTAATAGCGCTGCTGGCATGGTCGCCTCTTCCCCTTGGTCTAATGCTTCCAAATATATTTTCTTGAAACAGATTATTAAAGTGAATTTCTGAGGCTTCTATTATCTCTATATTGAGCTTCTGACCACTAAATTCTTTTACAAAGCTTGCAACATTCAGCGCCACAGGCCGATTACGAGTTCATTAATGATGAATGAATCTTTTTTATGAGGCCTAATGCCGCTTACGCGAAGTTTAAATCAATCGTTATTACTATTTACCTTCATGTAAAGCGGTAGCGGCCATGATAGGGTTTCAATTGTCACTGAGTATGGAACACGGACGTCAAAATGGGCATCATCAACACGCGCAAGCTGGGTAACCAGGGTCTCACTACATCTGCCATCGGTCTTGGCTGCATGGGCATGAGCTTTGCTTACGGCTCAGCCGATGAAAGCGAAGCAATCAAAGTAATTCATAGAGCTTTAGAGCTGGGTGTGAATTTCCTCGACACAGCCGAACGCTACGGCCCATATAAAAACGAAGAATTAATTGGCCGTGCCATCAAAGGCAAACGCGATCAAGCTGTAATTGCCACCAAGTTCGGTTTTAAATACGACGAAGCCGGCAATTCAGTTGGCCTAGACAGCCATCCGAAGACAGTTAAGGCCGTGGCTGAAGCTTCGATGAAAAGACTGGGAATCGATGTAATCGATCTCTACTATCAACATCGCGTTGATCCAAATGTTCCTATAGAAGAAACAGTTGGCGCTATGGCTGAGTTGGTAAAAGAAGGCAAAGTTCGCTATCTCGGACTTTCTGAGGCGGGCGAACAAACTATTCGCAGAGCGCATAAAGTGCATCCAATTTCTGCTCTACAATCAGAGTATTCAATCTGGGAGCGCAACCTAGAACCAGTGATCATGCCTGTTCTGCGTGAACTAAAAATTGGCCTCGTCGCCTACTGCCCAATAGGTCGCGGTATTCTCACTGGCGAAATTAAGAGCTTCGATGATCTACCAGAAGGCGACTATCGCCGCCATGATCCTCGCTATCAAGGTGAAAACTTCAAACGCAATTTGCTTCTTGTTGACGAAGTCAACGAAGTGGCAGATCGTTACGGCGCTACACCTGCTCAAGTTGCTATCGCCTGGTTGCTTCACCAAGGCATTGATATTGTGCCAATACCGGGCACCAAGCACGTGCGTTACTTAGAAGAAAATACTGTATCGTTCCGTTTAGATCTTGAAGACGAAGATCTAGCGGCCCTCAGCGGACTGGCCACCAAGACTGCCGGAGAACGTTACGAGCAGCCACTTCTAGCCCAGATCGATCGCTAAGAATCGCTAGTAAATAGAGCAAAAATCTCGTTTACAATTGTCGAAAATCAACAAAAGGGAAGGTTCGCCTTCCCTTTTTTCTTAAGCGATGTTGCGCTCAGATGTGGAGACTCTAATTGACAAGCGGTTACAAACACGGCCAAATTAACCTCTCCTTAGCAATTGTGAGGCACTATAGGGTCTGTTGCTAGCATCCGCTAACAGGAGTAATTGAACAAATGGAAAAGCAAGACATTCCCAAAGAAACGAAATCTACAGAAGAGAGAAAAAGCACTCGCGGTTTCGCCATTCCTGCAGATTCATTCAACCCTAACGACCGCAGCCTTGCAGAAGGCGCTGACTAAATAATTAGGACCATTTGACACGTTTCTCTGATAAATCTATTTGCTGCCTGGGTACAAAGGGCGAAGCATAGAAATAGAGCTGCACCAATCCAGATCTTGATCAGATGGGTCAGTGCAGAAAATCAGGAGGGAATGCTAGTGTTCAATCGTCGCACTCTTGTAACGTCTGTTGTTGCCACGGTTTCTTTTACTGCATTTGCTTCGCTTGACGCGGCTAATGTCCTAGGAGGTTCTAGCATTTCGTGTATCTCAATTATTTGGGCGCCGGCGCTAGCTCAAGAGCCTAGTCGAACAGATTCTGGGCACAGCAAAAAAGCAGACAACATCAATGGTCGGGTAAAGCGGCAACAAAAAAGAATTGACGCGGCCTTAAAAAACGGTCAACTAAGTGAACAACAGGCCAATCGTCTGCATATGGACGTAGCCAATATTGAAAACCGGGCAAAGACTGAACGCCTGCAAAATGGCGGAGAACTCAACCCTCAGCAACATACAACTATTGAAAATTTGCTCAACGAGAGCTTGAACCAAATCGAAACAGCCATTGGTGTTGGCACATCCGTGCCCGGCGGAGCTAATCCACTAGGAGCAAACTGGCAACCAGGACCAGACGGCGCCCAAGACCCAGATGCCCTGAGAAAGAAGCTAAAAGCTCAAGAGCGTCGCGCGCTAAGACAAGAGAAACAAGCTAATATGCAGGCCATTGAACAGCAACAACTGCAGTATGAAAAAGAAGTGATCAACAACCTAGGCGATCAAAAAACGAAAATTAAGCAAGAGAAAGAACAGCTAGAGAACGCCCGCAATAATTCTGGTGCAAATTAGCTTGAGAGCTGTTTGGTTTTTTCACGGTTTTTAAACAGCTTACTGCGGTTGCGCGATGGTCTCGCCACGACTAACAAACGAAATGCTTTGAGAGGAGCCTGTGCTGACCATTACAGCCTCGGCAATTGGAGCAGAGACAACCTTGTTTGCCAGCCAGTCAACCATAAAATTAGCACCAGCACCGCCACTAACATCGGTGCGAGCCACAATAAAATCAGCTGTAGACATTGGTCCTAGCTCTACCGGGGCAGTCAAATACTTCTTCACTAGTTTGCCATCAGTGGAATAATAGTCAACACTGCGTAAAATAATCGAATTTTTCATGTCAGTATTGCGCACACTGAGAGTAGCAGCCAAATCGATGGTGCGTCTGCGGTCTTCATAGTAAATCGCTGAATAAATCGGCACATAAATAGTGGCTTGCTGCACGGCCTTAAAATCGTCAGCAATTTTGACCACTTTCAGGTGAGGCTGAGAAACTTCGGGCGCCTCCTCAGCGGCGGGTTTTGTCAGCCCCTCAATATAATCGCAACCAGTGACGGCAAATACAATGCTGGCCAGCACTCCTACAGATAGAGCCGTGCCAAAACTATTCTGCTGTCGAATCATCCGCTTGAATATGTGCATGAATTCCACTCGAACTGAAGCAACTAAATTGGTCGATAACCCTCATATAATGACGCCTTGCCTCCTCGCCTGCAAGTGTTTAAGCCAAGGAATATTCAGGTCAATATTTGGCTGTACCAATAGCGACAGATGCACGAGCTAGAGCAGATTAAAGCGGCTGTGGATAGCAAATATAAGAAATTGCGCGTCATCGCTCAGGTGAAGGAACAGTTACGTCACCGCCTGTAGTGACACAGTTGTAAGCCATAGCCATAAAGCTAGATGGCAGAGAATGCCAGCCAGTGGTAGAACGGCTTATGACACACCCATCGTGCCGAAATGCCAAGAGCAAACATAGCTAATTTTTCATGTTGGTATTCTAGTAAATCTTTAGCTTGCCATAGAATTCAATGCAGCGGAAGACAGATTGCCAATTTGGAGCAACTTATGACAACCACCAAAGAACAACGTACTCACATGTACACCACCAGAATTGATATTCCTGAGGGCCTGCGCGCCAAGACTATCGAACTGCTGAACACAACTTTAGCAGCGTCAGTTGACATGTGGTCACAGACCAAACAAGCTCATTGGAACGTCAAAGGCAAAGATTTCTACCAAGTTCATCTACTTTTTGACGATATCGCTGATGTTCTTTATCCTCACATCGACGAAATTGCTGAACGTATTACCGCTTTAGGTGGAGTGGCACACGGCACAGTCAAGGACAGCGCCCAAAATTCAATTTTGCCTGAATACCCTAACACCGAAAAATTGAACGAAGAAGGCCACCTCATGGCTATCGCTGATAGACTGGCTGCTTATGGCAAACACCTGCGCCAAGCCATTGCTAAAACCAACGAATGGGAAGAGCAAGACACTAACGATTTGCTCATTGCTATCTCACGTGAAGTAGACAAGAAACTGTGGTTTGTTGAAGCTCACTTACAAAAGCACGTTTAATTCTCGGCAGTTACCTGATTACATCTCAAAGTTAGAGCGCAACGCTCGAATTTAAACTAAACCGAAAATTGAAAAGCAGCGAAATTTCGAATGGAATTTTGCTGCTTTTGTACTTTTATCGATATTGGTCAGTCAACACTTGACCGATATCGGTGAAATTTGACCGATATCGGTGAAACTGCAAATTAAACTCTACATCGCCGATTAATTGAACTAAATTGGTGCAAGCTTTTAGCCCTTAATGAACGCCAACAGCTCTTTGTGAAACTGATCGCGATGGGTAGCAGTCAAACCGTGAGGCGCACCTTTGTAGATACTCAAAGCTGAGTCTTTCACAAGCTTGGAGGCAATCATTGCCGATGCCTTGATTGGCACAATTTGATCATCGTCGCCATGTATAAATAGTGTCGGCACATCGATTTTCTTCAAGTCTTCAGTGAAGTCACTTTCCGAAAATGCCTTGACACAATCATATGCAGCCTTTAAGCCCACAGACATTCCTTGCAGCCAAAACTGTTCGCGCTGACCAAGGGTCACTTTAGAATCAGCCCGGTTAGCGCCGTAGAATGGCCCACTCAAATCTTTGTAGAACTGCGAACGGTTATTTGACACGCCCTCGCGGATATCATCAAACGTTTTCATCGGCGTACCATCAGGATTGCTATCACTCTTAACCATAATCGGTGTGACGGCTCCGACCAAGACAGCCTTGACCACGCGCTTAGTGCCATGGCGGCCAATGTAGCGGGCAACTTCACCCCCACCGGTAGAATGGCCCACATGCACAGCATTGCCAAGATCTAAAGCCTCAACTAAAGCGGCCAAATCATCGGCATAGGTATCCATGTCATTGCCGTGCCAAGGTTGGTCAGAGCGACCATGGCCGCGACGATCGTGTGCAATCACTCGGTATCCATTTGATGCTAAGAAAAACATTTGCTCGTCCCAAGCGTCAGCTGTGAGCGGCCAGCCGTGGCTAAACACCACTGGCTGCCCAATGGCCCCTTTGCTTCCTTGGCTTTCTTTGTTCCAATCTTTATAAAAAATCTTTGTGCCATCTTTGGCGGTGATGAAACTCAAAATAAAACTCCTGCAAACTGCAAAAACTAAGTCTGCAATTTACTGACTGCTCGCTAGCCCAAAAGTGCCTGCTCTCGTCCCCGCTTTTCATTAACGAAGAAAACAATGATCAGACCCAAAATGAAAAACATCAACGTGGACAGTAGCGCTAGTCGATAGTTAGAACCGCTCAAGTAAGTAACTAAACCATAGGTCATGGGGCCGATTATGGCCGAAAGTTTCACTGACAAACCCCACAAGCCAAAGAACTCGGCCGAGCGACCAGGTGGAGAAAGCCTACCAACTAGGGCTCTTCCAGCAGATGCGCTGGCACCCATGGCGATTCCCATGATATTGGCAGCCAACCAAAAACCTTCTTTGTTTGTGGTAGCAAAAGCAATAAAAATGGCTAAAGACCAAAGCGCCAAGGTCACTGCAATAGTGCGCACAGAGCCGACCTTGTCTTGAATGAAGCCAAAGCCAAAGGCACCGACAGCCGCTGTCACGTTTACAACCATAATCAATATAATTGACTCGCTTGTTTTAAAGCCCATCACCTGCTCTGCATAAACTGCCGCTAGTGCAACCACGGTCGTACTGCCGCAGCTATAGCAGAGCAGGGAAAGCAAAAATGTAAAAAGGTCACGATGTTTCTTGGCATCGGCGATGGTCTCCATCACCTGCTTAAATGCGCCGCTGGCAATGTTGCTCAACTTGTTCTTAACTCTAGAGCGCTTGGCCCGCTCCTTCAGCCAAATAAAAGTGGGCGCAGCAACACTAGCGAAGATGACGGCGACAAATAACATTGTCACAGGCACAAATTGAGCCGGGGTCTGCCCCCCTTTCTGGGCCCACGAAACATAAGCTAGACATGCTCCCAAAACTGCGATTCCGCCAATGTATCCAAGTGTCCAACCAAATGCTGAAATGCGCCCCATTCGCTCAGGAGTAGCGATCTCTGGCAGGAACGCCGCGATTAAATTTTCGGATGTACCAAAAGCGAAATTGGAAAGCACCAATAGAGTCATCGCCAGCGCTACATCACCTTGATGAACCAAAGACAAGCAGGCAGTGCAAATGACGCAAGCAAGACTAGAGACAAAGAGAAAGCGCTTCTTGACGGCAAAGGCATCAGCAATGGCACCCACCACCGGAGCAGTCAAAACCACTAAAAGGTTGGCTAGACCTAGCGAGCATGTCAGATAAAGAGTGGCTGTAGAAAGCTCAACACTGCTCGCCACGGTCTTTACGAAGTAGGCGTTGAAGATTGCCGTGGTGACCACTGTGGTATAGCTAGAGTTAGCGAAATCAAACATGGCCCATGACCAGATTTCAAGCGAACTAGCCGGAGCTAAATTTTCGGGCTTGTCCCTAATTTCACTATTCTTTGTGTCACCATTAGAAGTCAAAACTGGTTCCTAAAGTTGTCTGAGCAATACGAGCATTCTTACACAACATAAGGACCCAAAATTTATCAGTCCACAGTTTGCCGAGTGTAGTTGCAATTTAACAAGAGGATGCCAAGCTCCATGAAAATCAAAAGCCTTTTGCCAATCACAGCATTCCTGGCAATTTCTTTCAGTGTAAGCGATGCTCTGGCATTAAGCCCTAAGCTCGAACGCTACGACACCTCGGCTCAAAGGTCTTTTGAACAAAGTGACTACAAAAGGGCCCAAAGTCAGTGGGACAAACTGCGACTAGAATTGGAAAAAAGTCGGGAAGGCTTGGCCGAAGCCGAGCTACAAGAGCAACAAGCAGCGATCGAAAAAACACTGCGGCGCATGGGTGAATGCTCGCTGCAGATGAAGAACTTCAGCTCAGCCTCAGACTTCTTTGACCAAGCCAAAGCAGCACTTCCAGCAGGCAGCACTGACCCAGATTTAGACAAAGACATCACTCAACTTTCATCACTCTATCGCATGGTCGAACCAAGTAGCTTCGGCAGCGAAGTAGCTAAGGCCTTCAAAGACGTTGGAGCAGAAAAAATATCTATTGCCAAGACCGATGATGGCCATCACATCGAGATTGTGCTGAGCGAGAAAGTAGTAAAACCGATCGATCAAAAAGGTGTTTCAGAAGTTGGTTTTGACAAAACCATTTCATTTGATTTGAGCGAGACAGCATCACTGGTCTCAAAGTTCACGCTCAATTTTGGGTCAATGTAATTGCCTCAAAATTACGTAAAAATGAAGCCCAAGAGCCAGTAGCAGAAGTGACCGGCGAAAAGATGGGAATCTCACAATCGGTATCAAGCAAACTGCCTGATCAAATCTATCAACCGATACTGGCACTAGTAAACAAAGTACGTAATGTCTTCGGCGAAAGTGCCACCCAAGACATTGCAACTGGCAGCGCAACTCAATCAGCTGGTGGCTCAGGCAGCAGCACAGGCATTAGTTCCGGCAGCATGTTCTCGAATGGTATTAATAGTGGTGCCCTACCTGGTAGTGTCATTCCCGCTAGCAATACTGGCAATAGCGGAGCAATCGTGCCGCTGGTGAACGATCAACCAATGGAAAACAACGGCAATGACGCTGAAAAATAGTCCAGTGACAAGGTTCCTGGCACTAACGCTAGCTTGGGCGGCAAGCACCCTGAGCGTCGCTACAATTGCTCCCGTCATGGCAGCACAGCCTGTTGCTAAAGATGACGGCGAAGCGTTTCTTGGCGAAAATGGCGACATGTTCATGGAAGAGGTGACAGATCCTAAAAGCAAACCAAAGCCAAAACCAACAATTCCAATTGATTTGAGCCGTGTTGGAGTTTCCGTGGATCCCCACGGAAACATAGTACCGATCAAAGATTCAGCCGACGATCCCTGGGCCGGCAGTGGTGTAAAACCATTCGTCAATCAAATAGAAAATACCTTCCAACCTCTGCCATTCTATGGGTTTGCTGGACCGACTCCATTTGGGTACGGAGTACCTGGTTACAACATGCCAGGCTACGTCAACCCTAACTTGAACTATCGAGCCTTGGGCAATCCTGGATATGGCTACGGTTATCCGGGCTACGGTTACGGCTTTCCCCAGTACGGTTTTCCCGGGCCTGGCTTTGGCTACCCTGGCTATGGTTATCCCGGCTATGGCAACCCATACTACAGACCAGGTATTTCCATCAACTTCGGTGGCGGACGTGGTGGCATAAGCCTTGGTGGCCCAAGCTATTTCAACGGATTGAATAACGGTTACTATGGCGCTGGCTTTGGCAGCAGCTACACACCCTGGAATACTTTCAATAGCTTCGCCGGTGGTGGCAACCCCTATTATGGCTATGGTAATTCTGTATACGGCAATGCTGGTTACGGCTACCCCTACAGTGGCGGTCCCTATAGTGGCGGTCCCTACGGCTACCCCGCTGTAGGCGCCCCTCTTGCTACTTTCAAAATAGGAAAATTCCAGGGCGCGATTGGTTCGTCGGGCCCTGGAATTTATCCAAATGCAGCGAATTCAGTATTTTTTCCCAGTACCACAAATTACTCTCAATCGAGTATGTGGCGCGCCTTCAATCTAGCTTTTTAAGTCTATCAATCAGGATTAGTTAGACTCTTGAACTAAATCAATTTAAACGTTTCGATCTGCGCACTGGCCTCCGTTGTAGTCGGTTGTGATGTTTGATTCGACATGCGTTCAACAGAAATAGAGTGACCTTTTCTCGCAGGGTTAAAACCCACTCAAAACGTCCTTCCATATGGCGGAGGCGTGAAACCTCCGTTGGTCTACTGTGTCTAGTTTGACCTTCATTCTTGCACTTCGTTTGCTCCATAAAGTGCTCGGCGCGGCCATTGAGCTTATCCCCTCGCAGGTAAGCACGGTAGCCATCTGTTAACACTCTTTCCGAATAGCTCGAAAGTAGATCGGTTCTTTTTCCAGTACCTGCCGAGTGATCTCTATAAGAAGACCCAACAGTGATAGACAGTCTTCTGCCTCGCATTCCATACCCGCCTTTGCCAATTGTTGGTCAAAACAACTGTTGGTCAAAACAATTGTCGCCATTGCCACTTAGATCGAATTCAGACCTCCACTTTGTTTTCGATCAAATAGTCCTCCGCCAAGAGAACTTCTTTGTTGTACTTAACGAGATATAGTATCTGATCAATAGGCATATCTTGGCAAGAGCCAATATGTCGTATATTCCCCACGCGAAACAGAGATAGAAAGCTAGTTTCATTGATTTTGTAAGGCAGCCAACATTTCTACTTGACAAGCGCTCGCTCTTGCCTCAATAATGGCAAATTCCTCCGCCGACTTACTAATTAATGCAAGCAGAAAAAGCCCTACCGTTAGACGGTATCCCTGAGGCTCCGCATCCCACGGAGTCGTTCACTGCCGTCAGGGCTGATGTGCAAACCCAACTGAGCAGCCCTAAAGATATTTCTGCCGCCACGAACTTCTTTAAGCCCCAAGGCGCCGAATCGTTCTTGCCATCGATGCCCACTCCCTCGGGAATGGAAGCCGCCGCCCTCACTCCAGCTGGGATGCCCATTCCTGGCGCTGAGCAAATGTCGCCTCTGATCAACATGATTATGAAGATGCCTGGACACCTCGGCCTGGCTTCTTCATTCTTCGAATTTCTCGGCTCATTCTTCGGGGGCAACGACATGCTCTCGATGCTCGACCCCATCACCGGGCAAATCATGGATGGCATCGGCGGCCTCACCGAGCATTTGGGCATAGACCTCAATTTGCTCCCAGACGACGCCCCCGGCTTAACAACCCTGGGCGACGCTACGAGCCTTGAGCCGCTCAACAATAAGAATTTACTCTCCTTCAACTCTTCAGAGCCACTAGACGGCCCAGGAGTATCGCTAGACCACAGCTTCGCCAACGCTCCTGACCTCAACGTTAACGGTGGAATCCCTAACGGAGGCGGCAAACCGCTCTTTGAGCAAGCTGGCCAAGAAACAGGTCTCAATTTCGCTCCAGCTGGTGAGAACAACCTTTTAGCCATGGACCCTGGCGGTGGATTCGGCTCGACTATCGGCCCCAATACCGGGCAGGCGGTTGACCCCCAAGCCTTACAGAATCAATTACCAGCAAATCAAAATTATCAAATGCAAGGCGCCCAGCAGGGAGCCGGCTTTGAGCGCGGGGCAGGGCTCGATGCCAACGGCAATCCAGTAAATGATGCCAACGCGGCACAGAACGGTGCTGGCGGACAAGGAGTAGATGGCCAAGCCGACGGACAGGCCGCATCAGACGCTCCCGAAACTACTTCTTATACAGTAAAAGAAGGCGACAATTTGTGGGACCTGGCCGGTAAACACATGGGCGACAGCACCCGCTGGGGCGAAATATACAAACTCAATGAGGGCATAATCGGCAACAACCCGCGCCTAATCATGCCAGGTACTGAACTGCAATTACCAGGAGCTGGAGGCCTAGACGCCCAGAATCTAGCTCAAGACTACACAGTTAAAGCTGGTGACAACCTCTGGGATATCTCTAAAGACAACCTGGGCGGTGGCGAACACTGGAAAGACCTCTACAGTAACAATACCGATGTAGTTGGCAGCAATCCCAATTTGATTCACCCAGGTCAACAGCTACATATGAATGGCGCTGAGCACGGCGCGCATGCAGCGGCTGGACACGCTGGCGGTCATGCAGCTGGGAATCATGCAGCTGGAAATCATTTAGCCAATGGCCACAGCCATCACATCTCTAGTAATCACACCGGCACTCACGCTGGCACGAACCACAGCACCGCCCATGGTATCAATCATACAGGAGGGCACGCAGGCGGGCACTCAAGCGGCCACGATATAAGCCATGCTGGCAATCAGAACATCAGTCACGCTGGCAATCATACTAGCGGTCACACTCCAGATGCTGGTCACGCTGACAAAGTAATCTCGGCCAACCCAACAAAACTTACAGGAGTTAGCTCAACACCCGTAGAACTCAAAGCAGTAGCGAAATCCCTTCCTGGCATTGAAATGTACAAAGACGGCACTGGCACAAGCGCAAGTACCACAGATCTGGGAACATAGTTCGCCAAGATAATTTGAGAATCCAATTTGAGTCTAACGTCACGCCTCACAACCTTGAACTGCAAGAGGCTATCGCCACTACTTTTATGCAGCGTTTTTTGCCTTCTATTTTTAGCTCAAAAAGTCGAGGCGAATCCACAGGTAATAGCCTGGAAGCTATCGCAACTCGCTTCTGCCTAGGGACCAGGCACTGCCTATGCTTCCAACGATGCACTAAGAATTGATTCACGAGAGCACGATCTCCCACGTGGATGCCAGCAAGTGCCCGTCAGCCTGCTGCACCTAGAAGACAAAGAAAGAGCCTTTCGCTTGAAGACAAAAGCGATTGCTCAAGTAAAAGTGGATACTTCAATTTTTTCGGCTAACAATTATCCTATGGCGAAAAAAGCAGAAGCAATAATACTGAAAGATGCGGGATTTTATTAAACGCACAAAACCACTGCCATATCGAAATTTTTCACAATGCCCACAATCGCAAGAGAATTCGATACGGCCTGAGTGCTAAGCTGACGGAGGCACTGAAATTTCCGCGCAAGCTTGCGGCGAAAGCTACGGACAACGAATTTAGGAATAATATGGACTTCTTACTAATCGATACTGAGATTGCAGCCGCTTTAATGTCGCTCACTGCAATGGAAATAGTGCTTGGCATCGACAACATCATCTTTATCTCGATTTTGGCTTCGAGGTTGCCTGAACATCAGCGACGCAAGGCAAGAATGCTCGGACTAGCATTAGCCATGCTTACACGAATCATGCTTTTGTTCTCACTTTCTTGGGTGATGAGCCTGAAGGCTCCTCTATTTGAACTGTTTCACCATCCATTTTCAGGACGCGATCTTTTGCTACTTGGTGGCGGACTATTTCTCGTCGCCAAGGCAACTAGAGAAATTCACGAGCGCATAGAAGGTGAAGGTGACGAACTTTCAACGAAGAAAAATTCTACATTCATCGGCACTCTGATTCAAATCATGATACTAGATATAGTGTTCTCACTAGATTCTGTAATCACTGCCGTAGGCATGGTGGATGAGCTCTGGATCATGGTTACAGCTGTCGTAATCTCGGTCATTACCATGATGATATTCTCAACATCAGTCAGCAATTTCATTTCCAAACACCCGACCGTAAAAATGCTAGCCCTGAGTTTCCTCCTGCTCATTGGTGTCGTATTGGTTGGAGACGCGCTTGGTCACCACATCGCCAAAGGCTACATATACGGAGCCATGGCCTTTTCTGTCTTCGTTGAATTTCTCAATCTGGCGGCAACCCGCAAGAAAAAAGAAGAGAAAGCGCACCAGGCTTCTTAGGAGCCACTACTACAATTCACCCAGCTAGTGATTGTTGAGAACTAGTGACTGACCGAGACCTAACTACTGATTAGGCGTTAGCTGCTGCCCTTGCTGCGGCGCAATCTGGTTCTGCAAGAAACTACCCAAGCCGTTTTTCACCATTCCACCAAATCCGCCACCGCCTTGCTGAGGTTGCTGTTGCTGTTGAAGCAACGGAGCTTGATTGGATTGAAAATTCTGCGGAGCGACCTGCTGGCCACCGAGGAACATCTGGCCGTTCTGTACTGTTACGTAAAATGCCTGACCGCTTTGCACATTGGTCATCAGGTACTGAGCTGGAGGCAGATTTACCGTACCAACCAGAGCGGGTGGCTGCTGACCAAGGGCAGTACCTTGCTGCTGGCCATTTTGGCCACCAAGCAGGCTGTCTTGAAGGGTTTTAAGGAATTGAGCTTGGCACGGAGCCATCGAGAAACCTGTAGCCACCAGCGAAAAGACTGCTGCGAGGGAAATGACTGCGTAGCGATTCATAGTGAACTCCTTCAGCGGAAATGACGCTCACAAGGCTAAAGCGTTTCTAGTGGGCTCTAGTTTAGCAAAAGAGGGAGCGCCAAATGTCAAAATGGCCATTACCACCATTTAATAGACGATTGGGCGCTATCGCCAGGCAAGATATTGAGCCTTTATGTATCTTCCTATAAGGACTCGTTAAGAAGGCAATGAAGGGGAAACCAGAGGCGAAGTAGCTGCCACCCTCTAATTTTCCCAAGTACTAGGTATACCCATAGTGACCGCTAGAGCAAGCACAGCATTCTCTTATCCACTTACTAAACTGCCACAAAAGGAAACCATGCACGACTTAGGCGCCCAGAAGCTTGACCTGAAGAAAGTAAAAGAGCGCATACTGAAATGCTGCAAGAACAAGCCCGGGCTGGCAGATGTGCCGCAAATTGTAGACATGGCAGTGGAATTTAGCAAAAGTAAATTTGGCCTAGCTTGGGAAGGTAATCAGCACTTAGCTAGCACCCTCGACCTAGGGCAAATCAAAGAAGATGCACCAATTCTTGCCTGCTTTGGCGACCTAAAAATAGGCGGAGACTTTCTTAGCCACTATCACGACGATTGGCAACCCATGCTATTTATAGACGGTAAGCTCACGTGCGACAACATCGTCAAAGGGGGTATGTTTCTTGTTGTCGGCGGCGACATAGATCTCACCGGATACTACGTTGGCGACAACAACGAAGGCTACTTGAGAGTATCAGGCGCATTCAATGGTGCTGGCTTCATACCTAGATTGCGCGACAAATTGCCGACAGAAGAATACATCGCTGGCGGTGTCAAAGCCAAAAGTTTCAGCATAGTTGCTTGCTCAGACCATCAACTCAAGAAGTATTTTGTTCCAGAAGTTATTGCCGGAGGCTGGTCTGCTGTCAACATAGAAGAGATCATCAACTTTGGCAAGGCTGGCAAATCAATTTGGAAAGAGCATAACCACCCTGAGTCAGAAACGAAACCAACATTACCGCCCTTAGTCGAAAGGCCAATAGATCCAACTCACCTAGGCACCATACGCCCGCTCACAGAGCTAAAGGAAGAACTTCTATCAGCGATTCCCTCAGTGTTACAAGCAAGCAAATCAAACAGTGCTGTTGACTGCTTTTCTGAATTTGTTAACCACGAACTTGAAACTCATGGACAAGAAAATGCCATCGCCCTACCAGGAGGAACAAAGCTTGATGGAGACCTAATACTTGAAAGTTTTGCACACTGGGCTGGGCGAAACGAGATCGCCGCCATCGTCTGCTTGGGAGACCTAGAAGTGGCAGGCGACATAATAAACAAGACTCTTGAGCACGGCCCCATGCTCTTCGTCAAAGGCTCTCTGACAGTCAATTCGCTGCACAAAGGTGGATCGACAGTAATTGTGCTAGGCGATCTACTAGCAAATGAACTGGTGATTGGTGAATACAATGACGGTGTACTACGAGTGGCTGGCGACTTAAAAGGCGCAGCATTACTCGCGCTTGACCACGATTGTTATGTCGCCGGCGAAACGAAAGCAACCTATCTACACAGCGACGATTGCTTCTGGCGTGATCACCTCAGCGAACACGTCTTCAGCGATGACGCCGAAGATAGCCCTAACGCTGAGCTACTTTTGCGCTGTTTCAAGGCTAAAATACCAATTCTTCTGAACAGCGAGAATCAGGACTAGTAAAGTTTTGACAGAATAAACTAGTAACGGCACAATATCTTAAAGTAGTAATCACTCAGCCGCAGCGCGCTCGTCATCTACTAAAAATTGAATTTACTCCCTTGAATTAAACCCTACTGTTGCTAGCCCCCTATTTAGAACCAAGCGTCCAGCCGAGGTATCTGCCGCTCTTTAACAGGTCTGCTGCAATTGAGCCCAGGTTGGCATTGAATACTTCGCAGCCACTTTTGTACACGACAGTTTCTTTTGACGATTGCAAATTCTTCAGCTCTTCTAAAGCACTCTTATTGTCGATGGCATACAACAAAGTAATAAGATAAATTTTGCCTGCAGCAGTACTCTTACTCAGGGAGTCAACAACCTCTTTCTTATGCTGAGCGACTCGGGGTGCGCATTGAAGAAAGGCCTTATATTCAGGACTTGCGATGGCAGACTCGCCTACTGCACTGTCGGAAAACTGCTTGGCATTAGCCAGTATTGCTAGTTTTTGACTGTACTCTGCATCACTTGAGTTTGGCATAGCAGAAACTTCTCTGTCACTAATCCGCTTCTTTGTGCATCGGGGAGTTTGCTTTTGCTCATCGGCACTAGCGCCTGACATGCTAGTAACAAAAATATTGGCAACAAAGGCAATGGCGCACGAAAGAAAAATAATGATGCGTTTCACGGCGATTCTATTTACCAACCTCTATTTAGCGCCAATCAAATATTCTCGTATATTTTTCGCTAGTTCGGTTTGTTCATTTGGAATGGCAATTCTTGAATTGAGATCAGCCAATGCTTTTGGAACTACATTGTCGCGGATGTATTCAGAACGTTTGACATAAAAGTTATGAATGGGGCTGCGCAGGTGCATCGGCACTAGCTCTAATGATTCTGCCAGCGACCGCCCCAGCACAGCGCTCCGAATAGGAGCCTTGTTTACCATTTCAAGAAACGTTGCACTGTTTGGCGCGAGAACTCCTTCGCCTAAATGAACGGCCCAATGCTCATCATAATTGCGCAAGGCATAACTATCGAGTACGTAATCTTTGCCTTCTATATCTGCAGCCGCATCAAAAGCAGAACTGCTGCTCTTATTTTTCCACTTACTCATATGGGCCCACTCATGATTGAGTAAGATTGTCATCTCACGTTCGTTGCTCCCGACGGCTTCCATCTTGTTCGTGCGGATGTAACCATTGGCATTAGCACTAGCCGGAGCTGTTTTAAACGGGGCCCCAGGTTTGTGATGAAACACTGAATACGGACTATCCCAATCACTAATAAGCAGTCTCTTAGCATATGAATGATCAGGTGTACGCTCCAGAAATGGTATCAAGTCTTCTGGCAGAGCACGATAGCGATGCGGATGCTGTTCGAGTTTAAGACGCGCTTGCTCGGCCTCTATGCCTCTTGAGAAAAATCGGCGCAATCCGCTTGGACCTTCTGCTGCGATCAGGCACATCAATTTTTGTGCTTAAACCCTTAACGTTGTATTCTCTAACGGGAGCGGATATCTCTTTCATCGCGCGCCTCATAAAATCGTCCCAATCTAAAAATGGTCCAGGCTCTTTTGGATTGGCAATCGCGAATTTCTCTTGTCTTATAGTGTAGCCGCTCAGGCGTTTTTGCAAAGATTGCAATGTCGTGGTCTCCAGCGGCTTTCTGTATTGAGGATGCTCCAAGCTCAAACTGATTTCTTCATCTGAATGCCCTCGTTTCTTGCAATACGATGTGTATTCTCTGGCTCTAACTGCAGCACCGCTTAGCTTGACTGTGGCTAGGCCACCAACTGTTAATAGTGCACTTTCAAAAGCAAAGCGACCAAGACTGTTTTGAACTACCGATACATTCTGCTGCCAATGCTGATCTGAATTCCATGTGTCTTTTAATGCCTCAGCAATTTTGCTACCATTGATTGCTACTTCTGCTGAGCCAGCAATAGTCATGCTGGCAAGACCTGTTCTCGTTAGCGCTCCAGCTGCTCCACTCATTGGTGCATAGCGGGCCATAAGCAAACCCAGTCCAGCCGAAAGCGCGACTGTGCCGAATGTTGCAGGAAGATTTTCAGCCTTTATCGCATCTTTAGCTGCATTAGCAAAGCCTGGGCCAGCTGATTTTAATAGCTCACCTTCTCGAAGCAATTTTTCAGTCCAGAGTTCTCCGTTGACTCCGACTGCGCCTCTTTCAATATGGTGTTCATTGATCATTTGATTAGGATTTGGCTATCGAGTTGTACCTATTTATCGCTAGCCAATAGTTCGACTAGCGGTAAGCGAATAATAGCTGATAGCAAATCTTAAGACTAATTAGAATTGGCCTTACGTATCGGAGGCAATTTAACCACTTCATTGACTTTGAGTGAATTGGCTTGATCGCCAGTTTTGCCGTTATATTCGGCAATGGCAGTGGCCATTACATGCACTTCGGTCTTCGTCGCTCTGCGGCCTTCGCGCTCGGCAATCAAGTTGCTCGCGATTGACGAGTAGGTTTCACCGGGCCGGGCGGTCACTTCCGACTTCTCGCCAATTCTTCCAGCAGCGACAATCCAGCGATTAACATCAGCTTGGCGTGACACATCACCTGATACAGCTTCTTGACTGCGGCGATGGGCTGAAACTTCAGGGATTTGTCCACGGTTGCCAGCGGCTTCAATAACTCGATAAGGAAGATCAGCTGCTTTCTCAGCTCGAGCAAGCTGTTCTGGAGTCATCTTCGCTCTAGCGTCGGCGATATGACCACTAATTTCTCGGTCAACTTTAGCGGCTTGGGCTTTATCCGAAGTAGCATCTAAGTTTCGGCGGTAACTCGATACCTCAGGTATGACGCCGTTATTAGAGGCAGCATCAACCACGCGGTGGGGGAGGTCAGCGGCTTTCTCCGCTCGAGCAAGCTGTTCAGGGGTCATTTTCGCTTTAGCGGCGGCAACATGAGCATCAATTTGCTTATCAACAATAGTAAGATCGGTGCCACCGGCTGTAAAAGCTTTTGGTAAAGATGTATCGAGAGGAATGGCTCGCTTACCCAATTCGCGCATCTGCGCGTCGACTTCGATACGACTGAAATCAATATGGTCGGCCGATTTCGACTCTGGCCTTGTTTCTGCTTTAACATCTGCTTTGTCAGCCACAGTCAAATCCTCAAGCGGTTTACATAATAAAAGCATACCCACCTTTCGTGGATTTTTATGGGCATCCGCTTAGGCCAGCAATAGCCTAAGATCACCAAAACCTCGGTACATTAAACAGCTACAATCCCATTACACGGCGTCTTTGGCAATCTCACCAGCAGTGGCATGGGTGGCTTTCAAATAATCCTCTGGGGCGATAATTATCTGAGTTCCGCGCACGCCAGCCGAGACAGATACCTGTTCAAAGAGATAAATATTCTCGTCAACATAAACCGGATAATCTTTCTTGCAGGCCAAAGCAGTCACCCCGCCGCGTATATAACCGGTTAGGGGTTGCACTTCTTTAAGAGAGACCACCTCGGCCTTACGATCACCGCTCAACTTGGCCAAAGCCTTTAAGTCTAGCTGGGCATTTCCGGCCACCACAGCCAGGCATACACCGTTCTTATCACCGCGAACAACCAGAGTTTTGAAAACTTGCTCTAGAGGGAGGCCAATTTTGGCCGCCACGGTCTCGGCGGTGAGGTCATCTGGGTCAACTTGATAGTCGCGCAGTTCGTAGCTAATGCCTAGATTGTCGAGAATTCTTACTGCATTGGTTTTCATGAGAGAAAATCATAGGCCATGGCCGGGAATGCCACAAGCTTAAGGACTAGGAGTTTCATATTTATCGACAATGACAGGCCGGAGCTGTCAAATACTGGGCAAGAATGGTAATTTGTGAACTAACAAGCGAAGTAACAAACCAATTAGTACCTGATTTAGCAGCTGAATCAATATCAGGATTTGCAATGGGACCAACCAGTAGATTTTGGAGTTCAAGTACATTGTCATCTCGTCTACTATTGCCAAGCTGCTTGCTGATTTTGAACTGCGGATACGGGTTAAGCAGTAGCGCTCCTTCACTGCAAGCCAATTCACAGCCAGTGCAGATACCGCTTCCAGCCAACCAAAAGCAAGAGAATGGGCCAGAGGCAGCGACAAGCACGAGCGAAAGAGCAAAGCTAAATGCTGAAGAAGCAGCATTGCGGCACAAAGCCCTGATGCGCGCCCATCGCAAACGCATTATCGAAACAGGCAAAAATGACCATGCACCCACACCTGAAGAATATTCACCTGAACTAGAGTTATACAAAAAGCCCTCAGGAGCAGCTCCCCAAGCCATCAGAAACCAGTTACGTAATAATCCGGAATTAAGACCCCCAGCAGTCAACAATAACGGAAGCAATCAAGTCGAGCTGCGCACCGACATCAGACTTGAAGGCGAAAAGCCCGGCCAGCTGCCTCCAGCCGGCACGAATCAATATGTCTCCAAACGCATGCACAGCGAAGGCGCTCACGATGCAAAAGATTCACATAGTTACATCGGACCAGCCCAAAGCGACAGTTCACAGCCGCATTCCCCAGCCATCGACTTCAAGCCCTATATGGCCGAACTGAGCAAAAAAATTAAGAAGAACTGGGCTCCACCGGCTCGGCAAGACAAAACGCAAGTAAGCATCAATTTTATTCTTCTGCCCGATGGCGCCATTGGCAATTTGCGAATCAGCAAACACGGTTCACCAAGCGCTGATGAAGCGGCTCGCCAAGCTATTCTTCGCGCCGCTCCCTTTGCACCGTTGCCACAGGGCTGCAATGTACCAAAACAAATTGACTACGACTTCTCCCACTCGTCCCACCAAGACGAACCTTCATTTCAATGGGGCATTCACTAATCTCTACTGAATACGCATTTTCTTCTGGCTCTCAGGAATAGCGAGTTGTGCCGAGCAGCGGGGGCAGACATCTGTGGAAAATCCGAGCACTGGAGTGCGCCAAGTATTGTTACCAGGAACCAACGAAACCTCGCAAACTGGGCACTGGCACAAAGAGCGATATTTCATCCAGGCAAGATATGCAGCAACAGCAATAATGCCAACCATTGGCATAACAGCAATAGGAACTAGTAAGCGCACTGCCAGAATCATGGCTACAGAAGACCAGACATAGGTAGATGCTTCTTTTTTGCGGTTCAAAAAAGCAATTTGAATCTTGCGAATAGCAGAAATATCGAGTGGGCGAATCGACAGCACAACAGGATTAACCCGACAATCTACATCAGCAGCGACACTGCCGACAGCCTTACGGGCATAGGCGACCTTAGGGTCAACCCGCTGAGGCTGGATCATTGACGATTCAGCCATTCTTGAAGCTAAGCTGTTTGGGATTGCCATCATGAACTCCTAGTGACTAGATGATACTAGGTTAGACTACAGCCGACTACGTAAAATTTTCGTGAGCACGTAATACTACGAACGATTTCCCACTTCTTGCTCAACTGTCTCAAGACTTGAGCCAGAATCGGCCTGAGCCTCATAGAGGTCTCGGCGGCTTGGATTTTTACTCTTCAAAAAACGATGCTCAAAATCGTCAATGTAAGTAAACACAACCGGGACAACCACAAGAGTGAGCAAAGTAGATGTAATCAAGCCCCCAATGACGGCGGCAGCCATGGATGCTCTAACCTCTGAACCGGCGCCTATTCCCAGAGCGATTGGCACCATCCCCGCCACCATAGCCACTGTTGTCATCAGAATAGGACGCAGCCTAGCCTCCCCAGCTTTCACTAGGGCTTGGTTGCGAGGCACTCCTATTTTTATGCTGACCAAGCAATATTCAACCAACAAAATGGCATTCTTGGTTACCAGGCCCAACAACATAACTATGCCAATCAAAGCGTACAGGCCAATCGGCGCGTGAGACGCTACAAGGCCGAGAGCGGCGCCCCCCACGGCCATAGGTAGCGAAACCATAATCGTCAAAGGCTGTAAGAAGTCATTAAAGAGCAAGACAAGCACTGCGTATATGAGCATTACCGCCACGACAATGGCCATACCAAAGCCACTGAAAATATCTCGTTGAATCTCAACGTCTCCGCTGGCCATTTCATGCACCGAAGCCGGTCTGTTCTTGAAGCTCGGCAGGTCATGCACTTTGGCAAGAGCCTGACCCAGGGTGCCACCACCAGCCAAGCTAGCCGTTATCGTAACTTTACGGCTACGATCATAGCGGCTAATCTCAGCAGCACCGCTGCCGAACTGCACTTTGGCCACTTGGTGCAAGGGAATAGACTTGTTCATTGCCATAACGCGTAGATTGCCAATCGATTCTAAATCTTGACGGTAGCTCGGATTAATCTGAACGAGAATGCCAATTTGTCTATCAGGAAGGTCAAACTTGGCCAAACTGGCGCTGTTATCACCTACTGTCGCCATTGTGGCAGTGCGGGCAATTTGCTGAACAGAGACTCCTTGATCGGCAGCAGCAGCGGTATTAGGAGTGACTTGAATTTCAGGCCGCCGCAAGGCAGCCGAAGACGACACGTCAAACAGACCTGGCACTGTGCGCATCTCAGTGGTTAAGCGCTCAGAAGTTTGACGCAGGTCATTTTCATTGTTGCCCACCAAAGTAATCTGCACTTTGCCACCGAGGCCCATGGTGGCTGAAAATGTTGCGCGTACACCTGGCACTTTGACGAGCTCTGGACGCACTAAATCTTCAAATTGTTGCTGCGAAAGTTTACGCTCCGCTTTGGGCTTGAGCATTACATACAAGCTTGCTTTATTCACTTCACCTGCTGCGCCACCTTGTCCAGCTCGACCAGTCGATGGCGTGCCGATGGAGCCAAAGACCTGAGCAACCTCACTATGCTTAAGCAGAATTTCTGTCATTTGCTTAGCCACTGCATCGGTACCAGAAAGTTGGGTCCCGGGAGGCAAAGTTACGCTTAGCAGGGTCTCGCCCCGGTCAGCAGATGGCACTAGCGAAGTCGGCAATGAAGCCATTAGTGCCATACTTACAACAAAAAATGCCGAAGCTCCAAGCACCGTTTTTCCACGATTATTAAGTGCCCAAAGCAACATATGGCGATAGCTGTTAACTGTAATCGACTTACTATCATCCTCTTCATCACCTGGCCTATTGAGCCAAAAGGCAGACATCATCGGCGTAATCAGACGAGCAACAACAAGCGAGAAAAAGACAGCTACGGCAACGGTGACACCAAACTGCTTAAAGAATTGTCCAGGTATTCCACCCATAAAGGCTACAGGGAGAAAGACAACGATGATACTCATAGTAGTAGCCATAACCGCCAAGCCGATTTCATCAGCAGCCTCTAAAGCAGCCTGGTAAGGCGATTTGCCCATGCGAATATGGCGCACAATATTTTCAATTTCAACAATGGCGTCATCTACCAAAATACCAATAACCAAGGCTAGCCCTAGCAACGACATATTGTTGAGACTGAAGCCCAGTACTTTCATCACGGCAAAAGTCGGCAGCATCGATAAAGGCATAGCCACAGCAGAAATGGCCGCGGCTCGCCAATCTTTTAGAAAGGCCCAAATGACAATGACAGCCAAAATAGCGCCAATCACAAGCGAATCAACCGTGGCGTGATAAGAGTCCATCACGTAGCCCAGGGTTGAGCGAATTTTAGTAATGTGAATATCGGCAGGAAGTGTATTTCGCAAATCAGCAATTGCCTTGTCTACACCTTTACCAGCAGTAGCCAAACTGCTACCAGTTGAGCGCACGACTTGAAAGGCAACAACTGGATTTCCATTGAGCATGGCTGATTGTCTAGTTTCAGCAATGCCATCGCTAACGGTGCCAAGATTTCCTAACGTTGACCAATTGCCATTGAGTAAATAAATGCGCATATTGCGTAAATCATCAATGCTCTTCATACTACCGAGAGTGCGAATGGACTGTTCCTGGGCGCCGATGTAGCCACGTCCGCCAGGCAAGTTGGTATTCATCATCCTAATTTGCGAATTGACAGTATCAGCTGTTACGCCGAGAGCCTCTAGCTTGGTCGGATCCAAATCAATGCGCACCTGACGGTCGTTTCCGCCCGAACGTTGCACCTGGCCTACACCAGGGACGGCCAGCAAAACCCTCGAAATTTGATCATCAATCAACCAACTCAAATCATTGAGAGAGTGCTTATCAGAAGAAACCGTATAAGTAGCAAACGGTGCGCCAGAAAAATCAAGCCGTTTAATCTGGGGCTCATCAATGGTTAATGGCAACTGATTGCGAATACGAGTGATAGCGTCGCGCACGTCGTTAACAGCACGGTCTACGTCGGTACCAAGCTCAAACTCAATTGTTGTAGCGGAGCTACCTTCATTGATGGTGGAAGAAATATGCTTGATATTACCAATTCCAGCAACAGCATCTTCAACCCTTCTAGTGACTTGGGTTTCCAGTTCAGAGGGCGCGGCACCAGATTCGGTGATAGAGACGGTCACCGTTGGCATATCTATGTTTGGGTTCTCATCAATACCCAAGCTCAAGTACGACATGACGCCCACGATGCTAAAAATGAGAAACATCAGAATCGACGGAATAGGTTGCTTAATTGACCAGGCCGAAATATTCCAGTTCATTGTCTTGCCTATTATTTAATCTCAAACAGATACACTCTGCTCTCGATGGCTACTTGCTTAATGCCACGATATCGTTGTCTTCTAAGAACCCAGCACCAGCGACAATTACGGCGTCACCAAGGGCGACTCCACTTTTAATTTCAGCAGACTCGCTTGTGCGTGAACCAACAGTAACAAGTTGTTTTTTCGCCTTACCACTTTGATAGATGAAGACATAACTGCTATCGCCATCAGCCAAAACTGAACTATTGGGCACGAGCAGAGCACTAGCCTGACCAATTTTTACGCTACCTTGAACAAACATGCCAGGCTTGAAACCAGAATTAGAAGGTATAGCAATGCGAACGGTACCTAGTCTGGTGGCACTATCTACAGTGGGCGAAATCTGAAAAATCGTGCCCTGAACAGAGCGCACAGAATCGGAGAGGGCTGCGGATATGCCCGGCCGCAGCTTAGACAGATCACTCTGAGTCACTTGGGCGCGCAACTCTAATTGTCCTTTACGTATCATCTCAAGCCCTGATCAGGAGCGCGAATTATAGTTTGGTCAATCTGAGCACGAAGCTGTTGTACGCTGGCAGCGGTTTCGTCAGCGCTTGCCTCAGAAACAATAATGTCTTCTCTGCGGCCGCCTTTCTGCGCCATTTCTAGCTTATTGTGCGACTGCTCAGCAAAAAATTTAGAGGCTGACAACTGCTCTTTTGCTGCTTGCAAATTTGTAAATGCTGTTACTTCATCAGTGGCATGATTATCGGCTTCTTGCTGGCTAACAGCACCTTCTTTAAGCAAATCTTTGTAGCGACGAGAATTGCTGCGAGCATTAACTAGACCTGCTTCCATTTGTGTAACCATGGCCAGCCGTTGTTGCACATCGGCCATAGCTTGCTGGTAAGCGGCCGAAAGTCCGGCAATATCTTCTTGCCTATTTGGCTGCACCGCTTTCTGTGCACTGGCACGCGACCCTACCATGCGCGCTTCCATCCCCTTTAACTGAGCTTGCAAAATAGACGAATCAAGAATGCACAGAACTTGGCCTTTGCGCACATAGTCACCCTCTTCGGCCAAAACCTGGGCGATGCTCAAACCCGAAGCTTG
The DNA here is from genome assembly GCA_001464165.1 of bacterium Ga0077546. The sequence goes on along the minus strand of LNEX01000494.1, from coordinate 6,858 downwards.
AGAGGCAATAGTTAGTGGATCAATCGCTGAAACCGAGCCCGTCACTGTCAGGGTAGACGAAACTGTCCCGATCTTGGCTGCTTCAGTAGTGACGGTAACCACCGGTGGCGCAGCTTTAGAGTCGGCAGCTGCAATAGTCGTGCCAGCGGGAGACGCAAGAGATGCAAGATTAGAAGCCGGTTTTGAATGGCTGTAGACGAAAGCGAACACGCCAGCCCCGATCAGCAAAGAAAGGCTGGCCGCTATCCACTTACGCTTAAGCGGAACGGGCTTGGGCTCAAGCCGATGTAGTTGGATAACTTTTGGGGTCTCGCGAACTATTTCAGTTTGGCTTGTCTCTTCACGACTTGTTGTAAACATATGATTCCTAAACTTTACTGCGGTTCAATTTCTATCCTAGCACTTAACTGAATGAATTCATTCATTAATTAAGGCTTCCCAAATTAAATTGAGACTGTTGCTCAAATATCAATAACCTATTGCGGTCCTGGCGTTTTCAGACGATGAGATCACCTTCTGTAAATTCACCGATATCGGTCAATTTATTAAAAAACCGTCGTCCCCGGGTTATTCTTAGTAGAGACAAGAGAGACGGAAAATTAAATGGCTAGAGCCCTAGACCCGCACAAAAAAGAAGCAATTTTATCTGCGGCCCGTATGATTTTCATACGCGACGGCTACCGCTCAGCCAAGATGACCGACATTGCCACCGAAGCTGGCGTTGCAGCTGGCACACTCTATCTCTATTTCAATTCGAAAGAAGCGCTCTCCAACGCTCTTTCAGAAGATTTTTTCAATCGCTGCGCCCAAATGATTGATCAATACGTGCCTCACATTGCCGAAACCAACGGACTGGCTCAATATATTGATTCGGTTATTCAGATTGCCCGTGACGAAATGCCAGTGTTGTCCTTTGCCCGCATTGAAACTTTCGAAAAAGCTGGAAAGGGGAAAGAAGTACGCAAAGAACTTTCTCTGCGCACAGCCAACCACTTGCAGCAGTTGATGAACAACCAAGCTATACGTCACTATGATGCCATTGCCCTAGCTGAGATGATAGGTGGCATGCTTCACAAAATGATTATGTCTTGCATAGTGGAAGAAACCTTCGACCTGACCACGCATAAGACCACGGCAATCCAAATGCTTGAGCTCGCCCTGTTCGACTCGAAGAACTAAAATATCTACCAAGGCTATCAAGTCTAACAATGAACAACCCTGAAGAACCTAATCGCAATAACCTCCCGCCGCCAGTCAATGTCATAATCACATTGATCGTAATCACGATAATCGTCTTCCCCACCGTAATCTTGGCACAGTGGTGGCTCTATTATTCATCTACTGTTTTGCTTTGGGATGTCGCCCAAACTGCAATGGTAAGTTACTCAGGCCTAGCCGTCATCTTAGCCATTTTCATTGTTCTTGCCATGCGAAAATTGAGCCGATCAACTAAGCCGGAAGACATTCAACGAATATCAGGGCTAGTAACAGAATGGACGGGATGGGTAATTCTGCTGATTGGCTTTTCTTTCTCCGAATCACAAAGCATGCTGCATGTCTCCAGGCATGTTTACTTCCCCCTTGCTATTGTGGGCTTGACCTTGCTCGGTATTAGTAATTTCCGCCGCTATCAAAGAAACAGTGACAAAACCTCGCTGATATCGGTTCTTGTAGTAGCACTTTGCATAGCCACTGAATGTTTTCGCTACCTAGGTGGGCTGGACAAACTGACATTTTAAGCAATTTACTGACTGCTGAATGCTTAACGGGGAAATTTTCAGATGGGCAATGAGCCAGCAAAAGGAATGGAATGGTGGCGCAATGCTGTTATCTATCAGATTTATCCACGCTCATTTCAAGATAGCAATAATGACGGCACTGGCGACCTCAAGGGCATAGTCAGTCGCCTCGACTATCTGTCGAACCTGGGAATTGACTGTATCTGGCTCAGCCCCTTCTATCCATCACCAAACAAAGATTTTGGCTACGACATATCAGACTACTGCAATGTCGACCCACTTTTCGGTGACTTGTCAGACTTCGATCATTTGGTCAGCGAAGCACACAAACGCAATCTTAAGGTCATCATTGATTTGGTGCCAAACCATACCTCCGATCAACACGCCTGGTTTCAAGAAGCGTTAGAGGGAAAGGGAAGCTTTAAGCGTGATTGGTACGTCTGGCGCGACCCCGCGCCCGGTGGCGGAGTACCGAACAATTGGCCCAGCTATTTTGGCGGACCGGCCTGGACGCTAGACAAAGAATCAGGTCAATATTATCTTCATCAATTCCTCAGTGAACAACCAGATTTAAATTTTCGCAACCCATTAGTAGTCGAAGCCATACTCGACGTCATGCGCTTCTGGCTCAAACGCAACGTTGATGGTTTTAGAGTAGATGTTATCTGGCTGCTAGTAGAGGCCGAAGATTTTGCAGACGAGCCAGTCAACCATAACTGGAACAAAAATCTTATTGAACGCGACCGCACTATTCATACAAAAATTGAAGACCAACCAGAAACACATATAATCATTCAAATGATGCGACAGGTGCTGGACAAATTTAGCAGCCCAGGACATGAAAGAATGATGATTGGAGAAGCGTATCTTCCATACAATCAGCTGATTACTTACTACGGCACAAAAGACAAACCAGAGTGTCACATGCCGTTCCGCAAAATTGTCGACGAATATGAACAGGCACTACCAGCAGGTTGCAGCCCCAACTGGGTACTGGGAAACCATGATAAATTTCGCTTTGCCACCCGCATAGGCAGCGAGCAAGCCCGAGTAGCGACAATGCTTTTACTTACTTTGCGCGGTTCGCCAACTTGGTACTATGGCGATGAAATTGGCATGCTTAATGGCGAGATACCGGCTGACAAAATCGTTGACCCTAGAGGCATCAGACAGCCGAATGTACCCAGTGAGCAACGAGACCCTGAGCGCACACCAATGCAATGGGATAGCACTGCATACAGTGGCTTTAGCAATACTGAGCCATGGCTGCCAATCAGTGCAAATTACGCCACCGTAAACGTTGTTGCGCAAGAACAGCAGCCCCAATCAATGCTCAATCTTGTAAAGCTTTTACTAAAGCTACGCAAGCAGCATAAGGCCCTTAGTATAGGTTCTTATTGCGCTGCAGAGTCTAGCCAATTAGTTGCGCCGAGCCGTGATCTAGAAAAAACGGATGGTCAAAGGGTGTCAGAAGAAGATACAGAAGAAGAAAGTCTCTTCATCTACATTCGTCAATTTGAAAGTGAAAGAATCGCTGTGATACTAAATTTCAGCAACTCTGTAAAAACTCACAATTTAAAAGGCCACTGCCTTGCCTCTACTTATATGGACCACGAGAATCTAAGCGGCGCAGAGTTTACAGTGAGAGCGAATGAGGGGCTCGCCATACTGCTGGCCTAACAGTCTCAATCATATGTGCCGACCTGCTCCCGGCCCGTCAGCATGAAGCCGACAATCTCAGGCTGTGCATAACAACATACTCGATCGCATATACGATCGAGTCTATCTTTGACAACAAAGTGGTTCACGCGCTTGACTAGCAACAAAGATATAGAGACTGGCTATCCACGCCACTCTATTAATTGTCATCAGATATGCAAAATAGTTTCATCGGGGGACTTCCATCTATCTTTCCTTCAGCTATACTAATTACATAACCGGTGAGCACACACCAAGTTGAGTGCTTTGAGCCGAGGGGTTAAGTGGAAACGTCAGGTCTGCGCAGACCGGAAATTGTAGCGATAACCCGCTAGCTGTGGATTCTGACTTGAAGCAGCAAGAAATATCGAGCCTACGCAATAGGCAGTCAGACGATAGTGAAAAAGCCGCCGCAGATTTATCTGGGTGGCTTTTTTGTTAGTGCGAATCCTAAAATCTGTTTTTGCACCTGCACGCGCTAGTGAAAGAGATATTGAAAGAGTTAGTGAAAAACCTGATTAATGCGCTACTGAGAGTTCAAATATCGTTCAAGCGCCTCTAAACGTCCACGCTTACTGGCCGTTTTTTTAATGCCATCTATTGAACGACAAAGATCGGTTATATCTTGACGACATTCTTTTAGCCGATCAAAAGTGGTGGCACACTCAGCACCAACAAAAACACCCTCGTCTATCAAGAATTCAGGAATAACTTCTGGTGACTGAGAATCTTCAACAGATTTAGCCTTTTTCGGCTTTGCCTTGCCGCCACCCGCAAGAAAGTCTTGACCTAAAGCCAATTGCTCTTTCAATGTAGCCTTAATTGACACCCACCGGCGCCCCTCTTGCAACATCAGAATGCGACCCATCGGGGAGTTAGTGTAGTCCTGAAACTCACCCAAAGTCCAAGTTCGAATCGATTCGGCAGCCTTATGCCTGGAAACGAAATCGCGCTCCTCCTGTGTCTCAGGCATGGGGCGAGCAAGTAGCATTTCTTCTTGGGTCCACTGATGATGGTCGTCTAAAGGGCCACTGCTCACTACAGTATCGGGATCAGACAGACCAGAGGCACCAGTTGAACCGTTAACGACACCAGAACCAACATACGGTGCAGAAGCACCACCACCGGGGCTAGAGCCAGCACTATCGCCGGAACTCACACCCTGTATCCCGCCTGGGTTGTCAGAACTGACACTGGCATCGGGATCAGCGCTTACACCAGCGACGCCGCTAGAATTTCCGTCAATGCTTCCACCAGAACTTACACTAGAACCTTCGTCTCCGCGAGATGCAATCGGCCGAGACTGCTTGTCGGCAGTTTCAGCTCGAGCTGAGTGACTTGGTGAATTGCTGCAACCAGTCAGCACAAAACCCGTTAGTAAACAGGCTGTCAGTGCAGACAGACTAAGCCCAAAAGTGGTATGCACGACCAAACCTATGGGCAAAGACGATCCTTGCGACGTAAATTTAAAACGTCTAATGTTCAAAGCAGGCAGAAGCAGCAATGGTTCTGACGTTTTGCTATACATAATCGCTCCCGTTGCTTTTCTGAATCTTAGCTCGAAAAAAGCAACAATGCTAGCAAGGCCAAAATCGTATGGCTATGCTAAGTCCTGAGCAAAATCTGCCACGGGAGCTTCGCCAAGAGAGCCTGCCGAATCACGAATCATGCACCTTTCACAATCGCTAACAAGTTTCGCAAAGGTCAAATTCAATCCACGAGCGATGCTCGCCACCGAACCGAAACTTGGTTTGCGCTTACCTTGCTCAACATTGCTAATAAAAACACGGTCGATTCCTGATGCACTAGCCAGCTGTTGTTGTGTCATTTTTAAGCTCTTGCGTTTAGAGCTAACAACCTCGGCTAGAGACTTATAAAGAAGTTTGTGAGTTGTTTTTTTGTCTTCCATCGCTTTTCTCCTTGGATCACCCTTGACGTAATAACCTCCATTTGGTTTCAATTTTTTCTCGGCAGTGCCCAGAGGACTCTCTGGCTTCTCTGTCGATTCTCGTTGGCTTCTCACTGGCTTCGCGCAGCCTGCCGACTATTAATTACGCCATATAGTATAAAGAAAGTCATCCTGCGTATTAGGATATTGCAGCATACTGAACTGGTGGGCATAGAGCAGCCGCGGAAAGAGTTCGGTCAAACAATTCCGACCACTTGTATCGACGGTTGAACCGAAATGCAAATTCATTCAAGAACCTTTGCAGATGCGCCCTTGAGCAGTATTGGTGATAAGTCCCCATTAAGAATCGGCGGAGCAGGGATATTACCCTGTCTACGTTCTCGAGAGCTCCTTGCTCATCATAGTTTTTGCCGATGGTGTCCATATTGAGTTTGGCAGCCAGTCCGTGAAGCATAGAGTTCTTAGGTAGCCCATCAGTTCGGATATGTGTCATTGGCTCTAAAACGGATGCTACAGCCGTTTTTAAGGCTTCGCCACTGCGATCCGGCAACACAATTAAGACTGCATCACCGGCTTGGCGATTCAGCCGTTCCACGACGACACAAACTTGCTTCTTGTTCGTGCCGCCTGCGCGCTTTCCCTTGGCCTTACCTCCCAAGTGTGCTTCGTCAATTTCAACCAATCCCGAGAGCAGGTGCCCATTCTGCCGAACAGCCATTGCTTCGCGTAATTTGTGCATCATGAACCAAGCTGTGGAATAGTGCAGGTCTAGCAATGCCGCTGCGCGCTTAGTTGAAATGCCACCTTTGTCTTGGGACATCAGAAAGATAAGCCAAAACCAGCTAATCAGGGGCGTCTTGCTCTTGTGAAAAAGTGTGCCGGCTGTAATCGACGTCTGCCTACGGCACAGAGTGCATTGAATTGCGCGACGCTTAGATAGCCGATATCCATCGTTGTGTTGGCAATGAGGACATATAAATCCTCGTGGCCAACGAGCTTCTGCAATGGCTTGCAGACAGGCTTCTTGTGAGTTGTATCTCCGCTGAAATTCCAGGAGCGAAAGGCCTTCGTATGCCATAAGTTTTCTCCTTTAAGGGGTAGGGCACTATACAGTACAGTATGCCCAAAACCAAGAAATAGTAACGGGGCTACATTGTTAAAAGACCCAGGAAAGTCATTTTTTTTAAGCCGACAGATAAGCAATAGAGAGAAACAGGAGAGTAAGAGACTCTTACTCTCCTGTTTCGTCTTAGACGGCTCATCTACTTATATGCGCGGCGGAAAAGGAGCAGAGCAGAGTAAATCAAAAACGCCGACGCAGGCTCTGCATAACCAACATCTTGTTGAGCTGGTTGGCTAACACACGGGTTGCTTCGGCTTCAACAGGCATGCCCAAATAGTCTTGCTTGAAGCCAAGCTGATGAAGGTTGGCAATGCGCTCGTATGAAAGCGGGCGCACCTTGGCGTAGACAGTATCAGCGGCCTGGTGGAAAGTATGAGCACGCTTGTGGT
>LNEX01000493.1 GCA_001464165.1 bacterium Ga0077546 | reverse complement strand
CCGCACTCCGGCTTGAATAGGCTCTTTAGCTGTGCCGCCAATGACCGAGCGCTTGATGGTGAAGCTAGCTCCCGAAGGGTTCTCCTGAACTGTGGCCCGCCAGATCACAATGGCGGTTCCTTTCGCTCCTAGATGGGTGTCGAAGGTGATGTTGGATTGGTCGATTGCCAGGGTTTGCAGGGTAGAAGTATTGTCTAAATCGCTGCGCAAATTTAAGGACGGTGCGGCCGCAACTGGTTGTGCCAGGAGAAATAGGAGCGAAATCAAGCACGTTTTAAGCATCAGAATTTTTTACGTTGAACATCACGAGGTTTGAGTTTGAATTTAAAGTCTTCCATGGCCAAATTTACGCCGGATCCCAGTGTCACTTCCCTTGACTTGGGTTCTACTATGAGGGCTTCATGTAAGAAGGCTGGATCGACCTCCACCGTGTAGGTCCCCGGGGGAACATCAGTGATGGAGAAAGAGCCATGACTGGCAGATAGTGTATCAAAGTCTTTGCCTGCTAGAAGAACGCGAACGCTGGTGAGCGAGTCTTTGTATTCTTTTGCATCCTCAGCCAGGGTAATTTTGCCGCTTATTGTAGCCATCTTTGCTAAAGCAAAATTGAGGGTGCTTACTTGTCCTGGTGCAACAATTACATAGTAGTTTGCTGGGCTAGTGATGGCCAGAGTTGCTGGGGCGCTGCTAAGCATCACTGAAACTTTATGCCGGCCCACGGGAATAGTGTCAAATGACCATTTGCCGTCCCTTCCAGTGGTGCGAGCAATACCTGGTTGGTCGTCAAGCATAATTGTCAGGCCTTCAAGCTTTGGTTTATGCGCTGGATCTTTGACTGGAAAGACAGCACTCTCCAGCACATAGCCTGTAACTGCACCAAAGGGAGGTGGCTTACCTGTATCAATCAGGCCCATTTCGGTACCGCCGCGACCGCCGTTTAGGCGAAATATCTTACTCAGTCTGCCTTGCGACGTTGTTAGGGCTAGTTGGCGATTGACGTTCATTTGATAGTCGCCAATGTAAGGAATATTTGTGCCGAGTCCAGCAATAAATGTCCAGCGATCGTGGTCGGCAGCTTTGCTATAACCGGGTCCAAAGGCTAAGGTGAGGCGATTGAAGATTGGCAAGGTGGTATAGATTGCTCGAATATCGAACGACTTATTTGTGCCACGCGAAATAAAGTGACCAATTTGCGACATAAACTGCAGCTGTCCAAGTCGAGGGATTGAGCGACTGGCTGAAAAATTTACCGAGTTGCTGACATTCTCCGGCGAACCCTGGCTGCTGCCTACAGTTGTGGTTACACCGGTGATTACTTGTGCTCCCATTATGTTGTGATCAATGGTCATGGCCGCCAGTGAAGTATTGGCGGGAGCCGCACTGCTTGAAGTTCCACTGCCACCAATGGAAGGCCTGAAGAATATTTGACTGCCAAGAAAATTGAAATTCGGTCCTTTCTTAAAGGGTGACCAGGATAGTGAGCCGTTGACGATTCTGGTGGAGGATGGTTTGGGTAAGTCGAGGCCACTCTGGTTGAATGAACCATTGAGGTTGATGCGAATTGCTTTGATTGGTTGCATATTCACGCCCACCACTAGATCTTGGCGATTGACAAAAGCGTTGCCAATTTGGGGATGGGCGAAATTGGGGTTGATGCGATCGATTTCACCATAAAGACTGAGGCGCTTGTTGACTTTGAATTGTCCCCAGGCATCGACTAAATAGGCATATCCTTGGTGCTCGGGTGAGCGTCGGCCGTTTCCTATCCAGTATTCTGCGTTGAGAGTTGTGCGGTCGGTCTTATATGCACTGTTGAAAGTAGCGTAGCAGCCATATTGCCTTGTGTTCTGGACAAATTTGCTTTGGTCAGTGAAGAAAATAGTACCTAAATTTAGCGCGACTTTGTCGTTTGGTTTATAGGTAAAGTCGTTGGCTGATAAGTAGCGCTGATAGGATAGTCTGACTGTGCCGCCGCCGACTGGGATACCTTTGGTGAAGGCCGCACCCTGGAAGGCTGCAAACTGATATTTTTTACCTTCTTTGACAAACAGTCCACCGCGGGCAGGATAGCCGTTAATTTGTCTGCTAAAAAAACCACTGAGGGGTGCGTCACCACCGTCGAAACGCCATTTGGCAGCGTTGTGTCTGATTTGAAAGTGGGCCGAATTGAAAGTGAGGAAATTGCGACCGGAACCGCCTTGCACCTTGTTATTGGTGCGAATAGTCAATGGTCCGATGTGCCCGCCACCCCCAGCTAAGATACTCTGTACGACTCCATAGCGGGTGGCGCCACCAGAGAGGCTCGGGTTGAGTTTAACTGTATCTTCTGCCAGTCCATAATCAAGAAAGTCAACACCCCTGTCTTTCCAGCTGATTACAGGTTTTACAACTTCCGCGCTATCTAGTGTTTGTTTGTTGAAATCTATTCGCTCCTCCCCAGGTGCCACTGCTACTCCCAGCAAGTAGGCCAGGATGTCGAGAGGGAGGTATACCTGACCTGGTGCGCACATAACTGGTATTAGTGATTTGGCGCTATTGGCTGGCAGGCTGTTGATTGTTGTGTCACCACTAGCGGTATTGTAAATTACTATAGAACCATCCTGTATTCTGGTAATTTTGATTTCGTTTTTGATTGGGTCAATTGACACCTGATTTCCTAAGCCTTGACAGACTGGCTCTAACGGAAGTCATCTACAAACACGCGAGTCGTTTTGTCTTGCCCTCTGGCATCAGAGCAAGTAAAAATAAATACTAATAGAAGCGTTAAGAAAAAAACTTTCAAAAAATTCAGCGCCGCAAAAGAAAATTATCTCACTTCGATTTCCTTTTCCAGCTCATGCACCGGGTGAGGTAAACCTTGATCAAGTTTGCCGATAACCTTGTATTTGCCCGGCTTGAGCGGAGTTTTTATAGGTGAGATAACCATTCTCTTTGATTCTCTCAAGACAATGAATTCTTCAGGCTTTTGCTCGTATATCTTTTGTCCAGTTGCATCGTTGATAGTAAAAGCCCAGTTCGGACGGGCCCTGATGTTAGCGGTATTTTCTACCGTTAAGACGACACTTTGAGCTTTGCTGGTTGCTTTTGTCTCTTCTTTATTTGGCTCGACAGCGGCCTTTGCGGCATCTTTGCCAGCTGCTGTACTAGCAATTTCGCTTTTATTCTCTTTGACGGCTGGTTTTATGGCTGTTTCTTCAAAAGCAAGACCGAGCGGTTCTATTGCTTTCGCTTCGCCTTTTGGGCATGTCACTGTAAGAGCACCTAAGAATCCGCATTTTACGGCCACGCCAACGTTGATTTTGCCGGTGGTCGGATCTTTGGGCGGGATTACTACTTCTAGTACTTGCACGCCGAGGGTGTGTTCACCAGGCGTAGCATCGGCTGGCACTGTGAGTGTATAGCGGATCAACTTGCGTTCGCCCGGAGCAGCTTTGAACTGAAGAGGCGAGCAAATCAAATTTTTACTAATTGAACCAGGTACAATCCCCGGTTCGAAGTATTTCAAATCACCTTTTTCATCGAGTGACCAATCAACTATTTTTACTTCGTAGCGTTTAGAGTCTAGGGCACCTGAATTGTCGACCACTAGAACATCTGTAATCGTTGAGCCAGGTTTAAGCTCCTTTTCGATTTTCATTGGTGTCAGGGTCCAAGCCCAACTTGGACTTATGCTTAGGGACAGAGTCGCAGCAATTGCAAGGGTAAATGAATGCACGCATATTTGCGCCCATTTCGCGTAGCTTACTGGCTGGCGTTTGCCTTCTGACTGCAATTGCACCAAAGTCATGGTTGCTCTCCTCTTAAGCCTGCTAAGTTTGTTTTACGATGATTCGGTGATTCCTAAACCGGTATTTCTACCGATTCTTATCGGTTAATCGACCTACTTTTGGCTAGGGGAGTTGACAGGCAGTAAGAAACTGAATGTTGTTCCGCCGTTTGGTCGAGCAATGCAGTCTACCACGCCACCGTGGGCTTCTATTATGCGGCGGCAGAGATAGAGCCCAAGGCCCGTGCCAGGGGCATGCCTGGCTGATTTTGCACGAGCAAAGCGTTCAAAAAGTAGTTTTGCTTCTTCTTTTTTTATTCCTTGACCGCTGTCTTGAACCTGCACAATGACCTTGTTGGCGGCTAGTTCTACTGATATTCGAATCTCACCTTTGGCCGGTGTAAATTTAATGGCATTGTCGAGTAAGTTGAGAATTATTCTCTTTAAATCTTGTCGGTTTATCGCTAAGTCAATTTCAGACACATTGCTAGCGAGATTGACTCGTAGTTCTTTGCGAGAATAAATGGGTGTCAGCTCTGTCATGCATTCGCGGCAAAGTTTTACCAGCGAAGTCCTGTCACTGCTTGTTGTAGCTACTTTGCCACTTTCGTAACGAGCAACACTGAGTAAATTGTCGACCATGCCTAGAAGGTCTTTGAGCGAACGTCTAGTGGTATCAAGAATCTTACGGTAACTATTTGGTAACTCTCCGTAAATGCCTTCGGAGGCCTGCTTCGCTGTCATTTCCATGGCTATTAGTGGCGTGCGCAAGTCGTGGGTGACTGTGTAGACAAATTCTTCTAGCATCATGTTGCGCTCTAGTAGCTGCCTCTGCAGCGTTACCATGCGCACCCCCGACTTTACCCGTGCTTTGAGTTCTTCTGCATAAAAGGGTTTGACCATATAGTCGTCGGCACCGCTATTAATACCGGCAATGATATTTTCTCTCAGTCCGCGTGCGGTCAAAAACATTATGTAAATGTGTCGGCCGCGTGGGTCTGATCTGAGCTTGCGGCAGAGATCGACACCGTTTATTTCTGGTAGTGTCCAATCGGCGATGATAATGCCTGGTTCGTAGCGTTCAAAGCATTCCCAGGCTTTGTTGCCATCGCTGCAGACAAAGGTCTCAAAGCCTTCTTGCTTCAAAATCAAATCAAGTAAATTGACTGATTTTTGATCTGAATCGGCAATTAAAATCCGTGGTTTGGGCGTTTTCATGGGTGCGATTGTAGCTTAATTGCGAGAATTGGTTGCTGTTAGTAGACCGGTCTATTAATAAACGACAAAAACGAAGAAGGGAACAGTGCTGTAACATCATCTTTTAGATCAACTAGGTCACACGCTGGTAAGTACGCATAAGGAGCAAGAGTCTGAAATTAGGAATATTGATAATCGGCTCTTTGTTTTGGGATGACGGCAAAGACTATCTTCGCAAAAATTGGAGAGAGGACCGCCTTCGCGTCAATGAAGCAATTGATGTTGCCGCTCCTATTCGCTATGGACGAAAATCTAGTAGTCGTGTTGATACTTATACAATGGTGCTGTCGATGAAGGCGCAGCTAGGTCGCGCCAAGCTTGTTCCGTGTGTTACGGCAATCAATGACAGCAATGATTTGATAAATGAAGCTGTGCATCTGTGGTGGGCTGAATCACAAAAGGTTAGTGATTCTGCGGTTTCTGATACTTGGGGCTGTGTTGGTCTAAAAATTAGAGACGGTGTGGTTTGTCCTGATGAGATTAAGGCGAAATGGGCTCAGGTCACCCATGATAGAGCAGAGCATCTCAATATTAGGCATGCTCATGATGAATTGCCATTGCTGGATAAATCGGGACTATTGCAAATGGCTTGGCCGACAAAAGCAGATGGCAAGCCATTGCTAGAAGTTGACGCCCTTTTAGTTTCGACCAATCAACCAACCCTCACTGCAAGAGATCAGTATGCAGACCCATATGACATTGCTAGAGCGTGGCTACGATGCCCGGAGCAAGACCATTACTTTTACAAAAACAAAGAGCACGGCATCAAAACATTTGAGGATGACGCTATTTTAGAAGAAATATGGGCCGCCCATCATGGTGGCTGCGGTGGGCCAATTGTTTGTTAAAGAGTAAATAATAGACTGGTCTACTATTGGCTGGGCAAAAATGGTATGGGGGCGGTTCAGCGAGCCTGTTGCGCAAACCTACCCCCTGGTATGCAGGCATTGTACTGCT
>LNEX01000492.1 GCA_001464165.1 bacterium Ga0077546 | reverse complement strand
CGCTCCCAATGTCAGCGATGAATTTTTATGGAGTGCCATCCCGGCAATCGCACCATCTTATCGAGACCGAGTGCAATTTCTCGACCAGGCAGTCAAAAATATTGAAGGCAAGCCCCTTGCTTCTGTTCTGCCTGATGAAATCATCTACTATGCCCGTCATCTGCAACAAAGCGGTGATATAAATCGTGCCCTCAATCTCTACGATCAGGTATTAGAGCACCCAAATCTAGATACAACAAAGCGGGCCGAAGTAAACAACTGGCGCGGTGACTGTTTCATGGATATGGGACTGCTAGCCCAAGCGGAACAGTGCTACAGAGAAGCGGCACCAATTCTTGCCAATTCAAAAGAACACAAAATTGATCGGGCCATACTAGACCTCAAGCAAGCGTACTGCATGGCTGGCCCGCACAATGGTTTGGTACTGCAGGTTCACAGCGCTCTCAGCAATTCTACAGCTGCCTTTCCTCAAGGCGGCAGCGGGAATGTGGCTAAGGCAAAGGAGCTGAAGGCAAAAGCCATCAAACAACTCTCAGAATTAGCAAAAGAGCAAGACACCAAAGCCAATTCAAGTACATCATTGCCGGCCCACTTAACAACAAAGCTGTATGCGGCACTCGGCTCAGCCTTGCTAGCCGACGGTCGATACGCAGAGGCGGTTAAAGCCTATGAAAAAGCTGACAACAATTTCGCTCAACAAACAAAGAGAAACAGCGCTTTCTTGCTTGACCATTACATACTGCGAGCCAATTTAGCCATGGCTCTGGCCAAGTCTGGGCAAGTCGACAAGGCAATCGACATAACTAATAACATAATCAAAATAATGAGTACTCAGGACAAACACCACACCCCATCGTCACTAGCAGGTGCCAGCCTCGCTCCAACTATTCGCAACGAAATCTTGCCCCGCTTACATTATTCACTTGCTTGCTTCTACGAACTCAAATTGAAAGCAAGCGGGAGCTCGCAAAAAGACTCAAACAGCTCGGCCAATACCGTGCTCAAGCAGCGAGTAATGTCTAACTTAAGCACGGCCTTAGCCCTAGCCGAACCGACCTACCATGACACTCAGTTCAAAGGGGTAATCTGGGAAAAGATAGCGCACTTCAACAAAGAGTTTGATCCATCTAACACGTCCGCTCTAGAGCAAGCCAACAAAGAAATCAACGACATATTTACCGATCAACAGCTAGTAAAATCAATTAGGCCAATGGTCATATGTGAAGATGAAGAGGGCTTCTAGCACAAAGACGCCATGAAAAAAAATTCTCTGCACAAGCACGATAGATATAGTCGGCGGACATCACTTCCAGCTATTCTCGTGATATGCGCCTTAAGCAGTTGTCTAGAAAATGCTTTCGCCGGCAAGACATACAACATAGATAATGAGCCGAAACTAATTGCTCAAGGAAGTGTTGAAAAAAACCTCAAAGACAAAGCCCTGCGGGAAATAGCCGAAACCACTAAACAGATCAAAGCGGGTCAATCTAATTGGAAGATTTACTATCGCCGAGCATCGGCACTAGATGCTTTAGTGCGTTACGAAGAGGCTCTTGAAGATTTAGAGAAGGCAATTAAATTAGACCCCAATCAGGTGGAACCTCTTCTACTTCACGCGAAGCTAAGTGAAAACACTTTAGATGACGAAGCGGCCGCCAAAGACTATACTGCCGCTATTAAGTTGTCGCCAGCGATGGCTCCTCACTTCATGGTGCTTCGCTGCCGCTGCTACGAATCTATGCTAAGGCCAGATTTAGCTCTAGCGGATGCCCTTGGTTATCTCAAGGGCCACCCAGAGCGCTACGATGCCAATCTTGCTCGCATCGTTGGCACCCTCTATCTAAAGTTAGGCAAAGGCAAAGAAGCAGTAGAGCATTTTTCCTATTGTCTAAAGAGCAATCCAATTATGAGTAGCGTACACGAAATGCGCGGCGATGCTTACATGCTTCTAAAGAAGTACAATGCCGCTGCGGCTGATTACAGCCTCGAAATCGCTCGCGCACCCAGCATAAGAACCAAACTATATGTTAAGCGTGCCGCCGCCTACCGCAAAGACGGGCAGCTAAAAAAAGCCGCAGAAGACGATGTTAAAATCAAATCGGTTAGTAACGAAGTATTTGATATTGCCCCCTTTCGCAATAAGCAATAAAGAGCAGCTAAAAGGAATTAGAAGTGCCCCAGAGAACAAACTGCAAAATTCGCCAAATGACCCGCCTAGAGCTCGATACCGTAGTTGGCTGGGCGGCGGAAGAAGGGTGGAATCCCGGCCACTTTGATGCCGATGTCTTTTGGCAAACTGACCCTGACGGCTTTTTTTCCTTAGAACTAAATGGCGAAATGATAGGCTCGGGCTCAGCCATTAGCTATGATGGTCAATTTGGCTTTATGGGATTTTTCATAGTTAAACCAGACCACCGCGGCAAAGGTATGGGCGGCCAGCTCTGGCTAGCTATGCGAGACACACTCAAAGAGCGCCTGAAGCCGGGCACCGCCATTGGTATCGATGGTGTCTTCAATATGCAACAATCTTATGCCAGAACTGGTTTTGTTTTTAGTCACCGTACCTTGCGCATGGAAGGTATCGCCGGAAATACATACGAAAAAACCCACGACAATGGCACAGGGATAAAACCGGTCGCAACTGAAGATATAGAATCAATAGTAGACGCAGACGCACACTGGTTCGGCTACAAGCGCCAGCGCTTTCTTAGCGCTTGGCTACAAATGAAAGATAGCCATAGTCTCGTCTACAAGACAGCATCCAAAATATTGGGGTACGGCACCATTCGTCCCTGTCAAAATGGTTTCAAAATCGGTCCACTGTTTGCGGCCAATGCAGAAATAGCCGACCAGCTCTTCCTGGCACTGACAGCCAAAGTCAGCGGTCAAGTGGTTTACTTGGACGTACCGGAGATTAATGACGAGGCTCTTTCCTTAGCAGCGAAACATAAGCTCAGCGAGAGTTTTGGCTGTGCCCGCATGTATTTAGGACCAGCTCCAGCACTTGATTACAAACAAATCTATGGTAGTACTTCATATGAACTCGGTTAGAGTTTTCTTTTGCATTCTGATGGTTGAAATTTAGACATACGAGAGATATGCTTACGGGCCTCGAAAGGTGACAAATTAGGAGAAGAAATGTCAGACAAAGTCAAGGCCATCCCAACTGGTATGCACACGGTAACTCCATACATGGTTCTCAGTGATGCTACTAAAGCAATTGAGTTCTACAAAGCAGCATTCGGTGCCGAACAAATTATGGTTCTGCACATGCCCGACGGCAAAAAAGTAATGCATGCCGAAATTAAAATTGGCGACTCAGTCATTATGATGGGCGAAGAATGTTCAGAGCGCGGCTGCGTCAGCCCTGAAACAGCAGGTAAAGTGACAGGTTCATTGATGCTCTATTGCGAAGATGTTGATGCAGCATTCGCCAAAGCACTGAAAGCCGGTTGCGCAGTGAAGATGCCTTTGATGAATATGTTCTGGGGCGATCGCTACGGTCAATTGTCCGATCCTTTTGGCCACATGTGGTCACTAGCTCAGCACGTTGAAGACGTAGCCGAAGCAGACATGCCCAAAAGAGCGGCCGAAGCCTTCAAGCAAATGGCTGCTGCAGGGAAGTAATTGACCCGCTAGGCCCGCTCCAGCTTACGCTCAATTTGTTTTTGTGCCATTTGTCTAGCCTTGGCGTGGCACTCGCGAATGCCAATAACATCAGGGTGATTGTGACCAAGCATTCTCTCGCTGATAGCGAGCGCCTGTTGATAGAGCATGGCCGCTTCAGAATACTTACCTTGGCGGTCACAAAGAAGTGCGAGGTTATTTGCAGCAAGAGCAACATCAGTATGTTCTTGCCCCAGCAGAGTCTCTGAAATCTGCAAAATCTGCTTACAGAGGGGCTCAGCTTTGTCAAATTTGCCGCGGCGCCAATAAACTTCGGCCAAGCCCTCTAAAGTGGTGCTCAAACGAGGATCGTCAAATCTGAAATCGCTACTTTCATCGAGGGCGCCCAACCACATGGCCTGGGCTTCTAGCACATTACCCAAAGCCAAGGCCCTAACACCACCAACCCTAAACTTCTCCCAATCAGATCCATAATTGGTGCGGCTCTCTAGCACCAAAGCTTCCATCTCTTTAGCCTCTTCCACTCGCGCCGTTTTTCTTCAGCAACATAAGAGTGATATTGCCCTAGCGCTGCTTCTCGAATGGCTCGGGAACGCTTTAAATAAGGCTCAGCTAGGTCATAGCGCTTCTTAAAATAATACAGCCGTCCAAGATTCTTCAAATCAGTAGAGACACTTAAATGAGCGCTGCCACAAATACTTTCTCTGATGCGCAAGGCCTCCACTAAAAGCGGCTCCATTTCGCTCAACTGTTCTTTGCGGCAATAAAGGTCGGCCAACTTTGTCAGGGCATCGGCCACAGCTACGCTATCACTACCTCCAGTCTGCTTGATCTGGCGAATCTGCTGCTGAGCTGCCACAATTGCCTTATCAATCGGCTCGAACTTAGTATGTGCATGAGCGGCCGCATCAGCATTGCTAGCTGAGTGAGTAACAGTACTGATTTCAGAATCAGTTGAAGCGGCAGTGGCAAATGCGTCTAGTACTCCACCGCCCTGAGGGAAGGACTGAGTGGGTTCAAACATTGGCGTCAGTGCAGGAATGCGATCAGTACTGACCTTCAGACTTTCCAAATTATCTTCTAAGGGTGCACCAAGCTTCTGATGAATACGATCAATTTGCTTGCCAACTTCAACAATTAACTTTTGGTCTGGCGCTGGTCGGGCTTGCTCAATACTAAGCGCCCTTAGCAAATTCGCCTCAGCATCATTAAGTCGGCCATCTTCCATAAAAGCTATGGCAAGTCTGATTAGAACTTTGGCGACCTGCCGACTGTCAGGGCCGTGCATATTCACCTGAAGCTTGAGAAATTGCTCCAGTTTATCAATCGATTCACTTTTCATGCGCAGCCAAATGATTCCCAACGCTACCAAAACACTCTATATTTGGTATATCACAAACTCAAAGGTCGGGGTGATAGAAATGGCAACACACTACAAAAGGTCAAAGCTTAAAAAGCTTGGCCTCGGGCATTTCCACGTTGCCTTACTCAAGGTCTATACTATGAACGGCAATAGCGCTGGGGCTGCCAGTGAGCGCAAAGCTCTTAACGAAATGGATTTAGACTATCAAGCAGCCAAAAATTTTGCTTCATAGATTCTTAGTCGCTCCCCAACCAATGCGGTAACAGTGCAAATGCCTCAAAACAGCGCTCCCAAAATTGGCCAGAGCATAGAAGCCCTAGATACTCCCTCAATTACAATCGATTTGCCTGCAATGGAAGACAATATCGCCAGGCTAATGGCTCGCATGGCCAGCAGCGGCAAACGGGTGCGGCCACATCTAAAAACTGTCAAATCACCACACCTTGCACAGAAATTACTAGATGCTGGAGCAGCTGGCTGCTGTGTTGCCAAAGTCAGTGAGGCCGAGGTGATGGCACAAGCTGGCATAACTGATTTACTAATCACAAGCGAAGTGATGGGAACAGTAAAAATAGGGCGATTACTAAATTTAGTGAGCCAATATCCCACTGTAAAAGTAGTAGCGGATAGCACAGAGGGAGCCCAGGCTCTGAATTCGGCAATCAGCGAAATGGCAGAGCCAATAAAGCTGCAAGTACTGATAGAGCTAAACGTTGGTCAGAATCGCGCAGGAGTGACCCCTGGAGCAGAGGCCGCCAACTTGGCTAGATATGTTGCCAGTCTTAAGAATCTACGTTTGGTTGGCATACAAGGCTACGAAGGGCACTTACAGCAGCTAGCCAGCGATCAGCGGCAGCATCTATGCACAGAGGCCATGAACAAGCTTTGCGAGACAGTCAAGCTAATTAGAACAGCAGGCTTGCCTTTAGAAATAGTCACCACTGGCGGTACTGGCACATGCGAGACATGCGCCCAATTTGATGAAATAACCGAAGTGCAACCAGGTAGCTTTGTCTTTATGGATGTGGCCTACCGCAATGCTATCGGCCCGCTCTACGCCAACGCTCTATCGGTTATCGCGACTGTCATCAGTCGGCCGGTACCTGAACGCGCCATAATCGATGCGGGGCTCAAATCGCTCTCTAATGATATGGGCAACGCTGAACTAAAATACCATCCCACAGCCAGCTATCGCCCAGGCGGTGATGAACACGGCATCCTAACCTGTAGCGCCGACGATACAACTCTCGCCATTGGCGCTAGAGTAGAAATGATACCAAGCCATATCGACACCACCGTCAATTTGTTTGACACCTACTATGGCATCCGCAATGGCATCATCGAAGAAATCTGGCCCATCCTCGCCCGAGGCAAGGTGCAATAGCGAAGGATAAGGCCCGAGAAATAGTCTTCTTTCCCACTCGCCAACTCTAAATTAACGTGCTTTTGCAGACCGCGTTTCGCAGTGCGTGAGGTTGCGGACCTCATGTATTTTCGCCTATGGCTCTGCCGGAACCGGTTACATATTACCTGCTCAGCGGTCTTTTTTCACCATCTTGGAAAGCAACTAACTAGGCTAGCTAGGATCTGACCCCACTGGCCAATTCAGTCAGCGTTTTACTGGCGGCCGCAGCCACAAAGGTGTTGTCGTCTTCAGCTAAAGCACCAAGAATGGCATTCGGCACTTTGTGATTACCAGCAATAGCTAGGCGGACATCTTCATTGTCGTCTTTAGCCAGCCTCTCAAGCAAACTTATCGGCAACTTAGGATTTTCAGAGACACCCTGCCGCACGTCAGCATCGGCATCTTCAGCTAACTTCAGCAATAAATGCTCTGGCGTCTCTGGATTTTCAGCAACCCGAGCTCGTACCCGAGCGCTTTCATCGATAGCCAGCTTGGTCAAGATCGAAACAGAGGTATGGGGGTTTCCAGCCAGCACCAGGCGCACATGGGTCTCTTCTTGAGCAGGATGACGCTCACCACCAGCATGTTCAGCTTGCAGTTCACAAATAGCTCTCACCAATACCGAAAGTTTCGCGGAGGTAATTGGCTTAGCTAGATAATAGTTCATCTTAGTTTTAAGGGCTTCCATCACGTCTTCATCGCGTTGCGACACAGTCAGCAAAACCACGGGGATGCCCTTCAGATGCGCGTCGGCCTTAATTTCTTCAAGCACTTCATGACCATTCTTACGGGGCATATTCAAGTCGAGCAAAATTAGGTCAGGCAATCTCTGGGTTTGCGAATTCTTGGCCGCGTGCAAATAGTCCATGGCTTCTACACCATCGTTCACCACTGTTAATGCATACTTCAAATCAGAACGCTTCAATGCTTCCTGAGTCAGCCTTACATCTGATGGGGTATCTTCCACCAATAGAATATCGATATTATTGTCCATGGCTGCTCTCCTCGGGGGTCTTCTTGCTGCTGGTAGAGTGAACAGGAAAATACATCCCTGCCCTAATTCTGACTCCACCCATATTCTGCCGCCATGCAATGCGACGATTTTCTTACAAATGGCCAGGCCCATGCCTGTACCCTTGTATTTCGTCTTACCATGCAGACGGGCAAACATATCAAAAATACGATCGGCATATTTGCTATCTATGCCGATACCGTTGTCTCGCACAGAGAAAAGCCATTCATCGACAGTTCTCTCTGCTGTAATAAAAATTTGGGGGTCAACTTCACCGCGATACTTAATGGCGTTGCTGATTAAATTTTGGAATAGCTGTATTAGTTGCGAGCGGTCAACAGCCACTTCCGGCAAATTATCAACTTCAAGGGTAGCGTTATTCTCTTTAATTGAAGCATCAAGGTTCGCCAATACTTCTTCGATTACACCATCAACATCTGTGGACGGCGCCGAATGGGGGTCGTACTGCTGATTGGTTATACTCGAATGAGTCAACACCGATTGAATCAGCTGCTGCATGCGCTGGGTGCCATCAAGAATATACTCGATAAATTCTTCGCAGTCTTTGTTTAACTGGCCCTTAGTACTTTCCACCAATAAATTCACAAAGCCCTGCACTGCCCGCAGTGGCTCCTGCAAAT
Organism: bacterium Ga0077546; assembly: GCA_001464165.1. Next base: position 1,716 of record LNEX01000492.1, on the reverse strand, counting down.
CATGAGAAGCTATTTTTGCAAACTGTTTCAACTCTTCGTTTGAGCGCGTCAGCTCAGTTGTGCGCACCTGAACGCGGCGCTCTAGCTCTTCATTAAGCTGCCTGCGCTCAGTAATATCGCGACCAAAGGCACAATACATACAGCCATTGTCGACTTTGACTCTAAAAATCCCCATCTCAATGGGAAATTCATGGCCATCCCGGTGCAGACACATAAGCTCGCTGGTCATGCGCGAAAACTCGTCCTCCTCATCGGTCTTGAAGAATGTAGAGACTTCACGGGTATACTGACGGCGCAGATGCTGGGGAATAATCATTGAAAGCGGCCGACCAAGTGCCTCGTTGCGCTTCCAACCGAATGTTCGCTCTGCCTGGGCATTCCAATCGGTGATGCGCCAGTGAGAATCCATCGAGATAAATGCATCGTATGTATTCTCAACAATGATGCGCAAGCGCTTTTCACTGCGAATTAGAGCCAACTCTACATTGTTGCGCTCGATGGCATAGCCCAAGCAGCGATAAACAGAATCATCACTGGCCTGGCCCTTAACCAAATAATCTTGAGCGCCTTTTTTGAGCGCCATCATGGCCACACCTTGATCATCAATGCCAGTCAATACAACCGTTGGAATATCAGGTGCCGCAGCCCGAATGCGATAAAATGTATCAACACCAGAGCTATCTGGCAAAGACAGGTCGAGCAGAATGACGTCAATACCGGGCTCTTGCAGGGCCTCTAGGGCTTGACTTAAAGTTGAGACGCACAACACCGACACGTCCCGCAGTTCTAACTTACTGCGAGTGACTTCGGCTTGCACTAAACTATCTTCTACGAGCAGTACGCGCATTTCCTGAGACCTTCAGACACTATGTCTTTCAAAGCTTCTAACCTGATCTCTTCGCACTGGCAAATTCAGCAGAGTGCAAAAGAATGATTTTGGGTTGCCTGCGTAACTCTCTATACTTACCCATTAACCTAACCTGATTCCTTTATTAGCGCATAATTCACTTTGCAATCAGCAATGGTCGATATATGCTCTTTACGCAGACGTCACGATTTCTTGTTATCCTGCAATAAGTCAGGAGCTAGAAACAGCAAGAGCGAACAATAACAATTGAGAATGACAATGACCAAGACTAGAAGATTTGTAATTAGTTCCACTTTGGCAATAACGGCCCTGGTGCTGCAAGCGACCACCACGCCAATTAACGCCAAGACCGTACTGAACGGGGAAGTGTGCTCGGCTAATGTGCACAAACTGACCTCACAGATAACCTGGTACAAATCGCTAAGCAAAGCAGAGGCAGACGCTGAACGCGAGGGTAAACTGATTGTCTGGGTGCATATGCTGGGCAAGATAGACGGCAGTACCTGAAGTGCTGGCAATAGCCTGAGAGCCGTGTCGCTCTCTTCCGAACCAGTTTTCTCAATGCTAAAGAACGACTTTGTCGTTGGCTATACAAATATCGAAAACAAAAAATATGCTGGGGCATCGGGTAAGCATAAACCTGACGAGAACGCCGTAGATACTACCAACGGCGCCGGACCACACAATTTACAGATCTTCGTTCTAGCCCCTGACGGTACCATAATGACCTGCCTACCTGGCTACTGGAAGGCCGAAGACCTGGCAAAAGAGCTAACCTTAGCCAAACAGCTAGGCAAAGTTTGGCAAGATAGTAACCTTTCGCTGGAAGAAAAGAAAATGCAGTTCAG
>LNEX01000491.1 GCA_001464165.1 bacterium Ga0077546 | reverse complement strand
CAAATATCACTACTAATAAATCAGGGAAGTAATTATCATGAAATTCAACAACATTATCAAAACCATGCTTGTTCTCGGCACCTGCGCCCTTGTCAGCCCTGCTGCTTTCGCTGCTTCTTACGGCAATTCTTCAGTTAAAGCAAATGCTTCACTAGATATGCCATCAGCAGTGATGCTAACTGGCACAGATAACGTTACTACTGTTCAAGATCTAACACTGAACGCCAGCAACATCAAATTTGACCAGAACCTCAACGCCGCTGGTAATGTATCGATTTTGTGGAAAGGCAATGCCAACTCTGACAATGGTTTCATGGTAACAATCCAACGCAGCGCAATAAACGGCACAGCCAACGACAGCCTGATCAAAGATCTATCTATCAAAGGCATGCCAGCTGCTGGCGGTGACCAAGATGCCGTTATTGCTGGTGACTACGTCGCTGGCAAATCTCTGCCATCAATCTCAGAGGCTAAGCCAGAACAATTCTGCTCGACTAGCAAAGCTGGTAGTGCCATATTCGGTGTCGAGCTTGGACTAAACGCTCCTTCCAACCACGGCAAAGGAACAGCCAGCACAGTACTGACCTTCGTTGCAGCCGCTCTCTAATCAAAAAAAACGTTTAGACAACCATTTTCACAACAAGTCACAAAGGTCCGGGTAAATCCGGGCCTTTGACTCATATAGGCTATTTTCTCAGCCAAGCAGCAAAAATTACTAAAAGCAAATTTCATTCAGATTTCTTTCCCTACTTACCCTTAAAGAGGGTATGAAGAGAATAGATCACGAGTAGGACTACCTAAATAATGTGGACTGCGATCAAAAACCGAATCTCCCACCTAGTTAGTAAACTAACGTCGAAAGTCACTGCCTCGATTCACAAATCAAAAGGATCCCCTGGAAAATCATCCACCAACAAAAACGAAGTAAAAGAAGCTGTCCCTTTCGAGGGCTCCAGAATGACCCATAACAGGCTTCAGTCCCTTGATGGATCTGGATATAGACAATGTTACATGGATAAAATCCGACAAGTGGCTAGCGACAGTGAACCACCTGAGGCCAATCGCGAATATTGGTTTGGCAGGGACGAAGACTCTAGCAAGAATATTCCGAATATCTCAGGGTCACCAGCTGGCAGTAATTCAGGAACCATATCAAGCACAAAATTGCCAGCCACATCTGATACGAAAACAGGTAAGGCTTCAGACTACGAACAGGATTCAAGCCAAAGCGGCTCTAGAATCCCCAGTATTATCAAGGCCATACCGTCTCGTGCTCGCATCACCAGCACGCAACTCAACGCTTATGTCGATAGCCTGCCAAAACCGGAAGAGTAGACTTGACTAGTCGAAAATATTGACGAGCCGATTTAAACAGCTCCGAACTTTAAATTAAGCCTTCTTTCATTGCCTTTACTGCTGCGGCAGTTCTTCCAGTTACGGCAAGCTTTTCAAGAATATGCTCTACGTGAGTTCTGACGGTTGATACACTGATTACTAGCTTTTCGCTGATCTCTTTATTGGTAGAACCATCGACCATCAACTTGAGCACTTCCCGCTCTCTTTGCGACAGCAATTCGCTCTGCGGCAGCGGCACCTGTCCAGGCACAGGCTTTCTGGGCGCCGGATTCTCAAAGGCTTGCAGCACTTTGTGGGCAATTCGTGGGTCAATCCAAGCGGCTCCATGAGAAACAGAGGCGACAGCTGTCTTAATACGTTCCGAAGCGCAATCTTTCAAGCAATATCCAGCCGCGCCTGCCGATAGCGCAGCAAAGATTTCGTCGTCATTATCGTGAGAAGTAAGCATCACGACCTGCACAAGGGGTAAAGCCTGCTTCACTAGCCTTGTAGCATCAATACCATTCATCAAAGGCAAACCAATATCCATAACAACTACATCTGGCTGCAATCTCTTGGCCATTTCCACCGCGGCAAGACCGTCCTCAGCCTCACCAAGAACTTCAAATTCACCATCGCGCTGCAGCACGGCAGATAGACCATGGCGCATAAGTTCATTGTCTTCAACAATGAGAACACTAATTTTTTTTGGCAAGATAATTTCCAGCTAAGTGATTGACAACTGTTCCGCTCATAGCAGCAGTATATTACCAATTCCACGTCAGATAGCCAAAACTAAACCACTGCACAATGATGCGGCTCCCAGTTAAGTTAGTAAAAGCAATTTCTAGAACTCTTATTGGCGAAATCAAAGATCAGCAGATCTCTCTAGGCACACTGTGCAGAATCAGTTAAGTCCCTGTAAGCAACTGCTTTTTGTTGCTCTGACAAACCAGAGACATAAACAGCTAAGCGATACTGACTTATATGCGAAAGCGGTTTCTCCCGGTCGGCAGTCATAGCCACTACAGGGTCGACACCAAGCACTTCTCTAAACTCGTGCAGGTGAGGCATGCCGTTGTTCTTCCGACCACTGCATTGCAGCGTTGTTCCTTCTGGTATTGACTCAAGCACCACGGGCAGAGATCTCTTACTCTTAATTGTCTTAATTCGATTCTGAGTGATCTTGGCACTCTCAAATCGATCACCACGTTCCCCGTGCAAAGCAAATAATCTTTTAAGACTAAACCAGCCTATCAAAAACAAATCGCCAAAATTGCAAGCATTCATGAGTACTCCTCATTGTAAATTACCAGAGTCCACAGACCTAAAATCCGACTAGCGGACACTAACCACAGCTGCCTGCCGTTGCATACGCAGCGACCTGCTGCTGCAGCGGAAGACCAGCAACATAAGCAGCCAAACGATATTGACTGATATGAGAGAGAGGCTTTTCACAGTTGACTCTCAAAGGAACCACTGGGTCAACTCCTAGAACTTCGCGAAACCGATGCAACGGTGGAACACTTGCAAAAGCTGAATCACTCTCACCCAGGTAATACTCTCCAGCTGGAAGAAAGTCTTCTGCCGGCAGGTCATCAAATGTATAGACTACATTTTCGTAAGCTCCTCTAGTGAGAGCCTTGATTCTATTACCAGTCACCCTAGCACTCTGGTGGCGCTCGGCACGCTCAGCTAATGCCGAGGCAATACTGAACAGGCTATGCCAGTAGACCAAAAAGAAGTCACATGCCTTTGTCAGTTTCATTTACAGCCCCTTCGTTTAACAGTCTCCTTTATCAACATAGCTGCAGCAGCGGGATTCGCACATCCGTCAATCAGCGGATCTTTTTGTCTAGCGCGAGTAGACACTTTTGAGTAGCAGAAAACTAGCTCGCCCCAAAATCGTAGTTTTAGTAGCTTTACTTGGCAAGATTTGCCAAGCTGATAATCTATGTGGCTTATGAATGACATTCTGGCTTAAGAATGTCATTCTGCCAAAATCAACACTAATGTGAGTGAGAAGAAAGGAAGCCCCAAAGCAAAAGCCATGGACGAAAGGTTCGAAACAGAGAGCGCTGTAACCTCTCTAGCTAACTCCACAGACGGAGGCAACAATATTGCTACTGGCAATGGGCTGCTCACACCAGTAATGCTACTGGCCGTTGGACTGTTGCTTTATCTACCCTGGCTAGGCAGTTATGGGCCTCTTGACCCCACTGATAGCTTCTTTATTGAATCTGGCAGAGAGCTGTTTGAAACCAATCAATACTTGCTGCCTCTGCAAAACTATAAACCCTGGCTAGACAAGCCTATTCTTTACTTCTGGTCAGTGGCTGGCAGCTACCACCTACTAGGGGTAAATCCCTTTGCGGGGAGGCTCGTAAGCGCCCTTAGCGGCGTTTTATTAGGGCTTTCCACTTATTTCTTTTCAATGCCCTACATCAGCAAGAGAGAAGCAATAGTTGCCGCATTGATATTTATGTCGTTCCCTTTGGCGAGCGCCATTGGTCACGTATCACTCACAGACATGCCCCTAGCAGCCCTTATGGCCACGGCTCTTTTCGCGCTTTTTCACTTCGAAAAATCCCGCCGACTCTCCGCCTGCTTAGTTGCCTACTTCGCTCTAGCTCTAGCCTTCCTCTGCAAAGGTCCCATTGCCGTAATTATTGTTGGCGCCATTTATGGACTCTACTTACTGCTAACAAATAGACCGTCCTCTCTATTGCGGAAGATTCTTGACGCTAGACCTTTTCTCGGTTTAGCGCTAATAGCCATTGTGAACCTGCCCTGGTACACAATGGCGACAATAGGCACAAATGGAGCTTTCTTCCAAGACTTCTTTATTACTCAAAACTTCGGACGCATGGTGGGCACAGTTAACCACCAACAGCCTTTCTGGTTTTACATACCAGTTGCTCTAGGCGGTTTATTTCCTTGGAGTTTAGTGGCCTTATTGGCCGCTGTTGCTGCCTTTACCAAAGTAACTGAGAATAAAGCGCAAATCGCTAGTCTAATCAAAAATCGGGAACAACTGAACGACCGCACAGCCTATCTATTTTTTATGGCCATCTGGGCAGTTTTTGTTCTAGTGCTGTTCAGTGCAATTAAAACTAAACTGCCCACTTACATTTTGCCGGGTCTACCACCCATAGCAGTACTAGTGGCGGCGCTCTTAGCCTTCTTTGAAAACAAAGACCAAGCCGGTGGCGAAAAGCCTAGCAAAGTCTTGATCACGAGTGCGGCCATAATCTGCGCCACTACAATTGGTGCATTTACAGCAAGCAATTCCGGCCACGGCTGGGTAAAACTGTTTCTTACCGATGCTCGACCAGTCTTAATAGGTGCTTTTGTTGCCGCTCTCGGTTATCTGTTTTTAGCTCTGCGCAATCAGCGACAGCAAGCTCTAGCAGTCTTAACCGCGCTCACCGTTGGCTTGACGGCTCTGCTTGTGCCAATGGCCAATATCGCCTTCTACAAAGAACGCCAAAGGCCTTTCGAAGAGCTTATACAACGTATTCAAGCTGCCCACGCGGACATTGCCACGGTAATAGTAGAAGCGCCATCACTTTCTTATTTCTTACACCGACGCGTCGAGGCTCTGCGTGACCCAGCCGAGGCAGCTAAATACTTAGCTGGTGGCACGAAGCCCCATTGGCTGCTTGTGCCCAGAGAAGTTATGGAGAGCCTAAAGTGGTTCCAGGTAGAACCCAAGCTTATAGCGAAAACAAAAAATGGCAAGTGGAGTCTGTATTCACTAGAGTAATTTTCAAGCTCAAGGCAGTATTCAAAGTACGGATAACTCTCAGCGAGTTTTAGTAACATGCAGGGCTCAAATAATTTCAACAACCTCAATAAGTTCAGCGATTTTTGATCACTACGGGTACAATCAAATAGTTGAGATAGAGAACAAAGTGAAAAAATCGCTTCTACAAAAGAATTTCTTCCTTCTCTGCCTAGCCTTTGTGCTCACGGCCGTAGCCCCACTGCGCGCACTCGCTCTACCGTCTGCGGCAATCTCGACCACTTGCAACATGGTCACAAGCCAAGCTGAAGAGTCACAAAAAGCTACACCGACAGCACAGTCTGATGACGTGATGGCCTGCTGCAAAGTCAAAAAGAGCTGCTGCTGTAGTTCGGCTCCTGTCGAGCCCGGTAATTTAGAAAGCGGCGTCCAGTCAAATCAAAGCGCCAAATTCATCGCCATAAAAGGCTCAGCCAGACCAGTTATCACTGATTGGCTCTCTATCAGCCCGACCGAGCTGCAAGACTTAGGCCGCTGTGCACTTGTACATCAAGCACTGGTCAATCCACAGCCGCTATATATACTGAAGAGATCACTTTTGATTTAAAAAGCTTGCTGGATATTTTCGTTCAGCAAAAACAACAAATTCGATTGCAGCGACTTCCAAGAACTGCATCGTTAGTGCATTTTAAATTTCAAAATAAGGATCTGAGTCATGAAAAAACTATTTATGATGTTGTTCGTTGCCGCTTTCGCTTTCGCCCTTGCTCCCGGACTCTTTTCACCAGCCCTAGCCGGAGAAAAGACAGCGGCCAGCAAAACGGCCTGCTGCGCCACCACCATGGACTGCAGTAAATGTCAAAAAGAATGCGAAAAAACCCTCTCTTACTTCAAGAAAAAAGGTGGCAAATATACTGAAGCCAAAAGCATACAAATACTCGAAGACTGCATCTCATCATGCAAAGCATCGGCCGAGTTTCAATCTCGCAAATCAGCCAACAGTTCAAAAATCATGGCTGTTTGCAGTGAAATTTGTAAGCAATGCGCCCAAATGTGCAAAGACATGAACGATCCCAAATTGGCCGATTGCATCAAGTCTTGCCTAGAGTGTGCCACCTGCTGCGAAAAGGGCTAAAGCTGCCAATGCTTGGCACTAATTGCCACTAATCAGTACAAACGCCGCAAGCGAGAGGGCCTCCAAAAGGGGCCCTCTTATTTGTAGGTTGTCAGCGCAAAACATACCAAATTAGTTAGACAATACAGCATCTTCATTCCGAGAAAACGCATCAGCTGGCCTGTCATCAACAGAAGTCGCTCCAGACAGAGGGTATTCTATTGCGGATGAAGCGGATGAAGCGGATGAAGCGGATGGTGAAATTGTAGCTGATGATGCAGATGTAGCTGAAGAAGGCGCCGGTGCAGTTGTCAATGACTTAGTTATAGAATTGGCCGTGGAGCCGGCATTAGAGTAGACGCTAGTGTTGCCATTAGAGCCGCCATAGCCGACACTAGAAGGATTTGCCAGAACTGCCGCTGAACTCGAACTAGCCTCTTCACCCTTGCTCACAGTCGAAGAGCTAGGAGTGCTGTTTTTGGAAGCAATCTTCAATTCAAACTGCTCTTGCTGATGATCTAGCCAGTTGTCAATGGCCTTACCAACCTCTGGATCAATTTTGTTGCATTCCAAAAGCATATGGCCCTTGTCAGGAAAAACCATTAGCGAAGCTTGCTTGGAGCCCATCTTTGGAAGCATCAACTCAAGAGTATCTGTTTTCTGTATACGATCTTTCTCACCGGCAATTAGCAAAATCGGCATAGATTCAGGGATATTGGCAATTTCTTTGACAGAAATCTTATTGGTCACCGCAGCCTTGATTAGGTTTGTAATACTCATCTCTTTAGAGGTTTCAGTATTGTTCATCAATTCAAGAGCAACCTCTTTGTCTTCAGAGAGAATAGGTTGCATGTACGGTTTGATATCAATGCTGTTATCAGGATTGTGAATGCCCTGAAAAAAGGTCTTGACCCACAAGGGGCGGGGATGAACCCTAGTTCTAAAGACTGCACCAGAGGCAATGAAACCATCCATCAACGATGGCTCAGTTGATGCTTCCCATATTGCCATGTTAGCCCCGAAGCTCTCGCCCACACAAAAAATCGGCTTATCAGGATACTTCTTTCGCAAAGCCTTGAGTATGCTCGTCACATCTTCTTTGCTCTGGCTAAAATGGATGCCACTGTCACCAGCAAACCCATGATTGGGAGAACGCCAATCACCGAAACCACGCATATCATTGGCATAGACGACGTAACCTTTCTCAGTAAAGTGAGTGGCAAGATTGCCAAACATTTTGCCGCTAAAAATCAAACCTTGTAGGGCCACAATGACACCCTTGACAGGCATTTCTGGATTGCTCCATGAATGCACTGGCAGCATGAGCCGCTGTCCAATATCGCATTGATTGAGGTAAACGGAGCTAGCAACAGCTCTAGATGCAGGGGCGAAAGAAAATGCCAACTGCAGAAGAGCGGCTAAAAAAACTATTCTCTTGCGGCAGCCAACCTTCACTCTTGACTATCCCTATTTGCTCATAACATAGTTATTTCCCAACTTTACCTAATGCCACGCAGGGCAGGAAACAATTAAGTAAAACAGCCAGCCCTACTGTAACAGCATATAAAACCAAAGCCTGGTAAATAGCCTGCTGCAGACCTCCCTGCCTAACCAAACTAAGCATAACAGCACTCATCAATCCAGTACCAATCGTCCCACCAAGGGAACGGAAAAATTGAGTCATTGAAGTAGCGACACCCATAGTCTCAGGAGGAGCGACACTCTGAATCAAGATTGTATGAACTGGCAAGAGGAGCCCTAAACCAATCCCTCCAACTGCCGCATCCAGCAATAAATCGCTAATTTTCAAGGGGGTACCCGCTCCAAGAAGCACCAGTGAAACTATGCACAAAAGCTTATAACGCTTAGTTTTGGCAACGACAAAACCGCCGAAAATGCTGGCCAAGGCAACAATCACCATCAAAGGAGTAAGGGCTATACCTGAAGCAGTGCCTGACATTTGCACCATTTGCTGCAGAATCATAGCCAGCAATAGCATCGAACCAAACAAGCCAATACCAGTAATGAATACTGTTACGAGCGATATAGAGATAAGTCTATTGAAAAAGAGAGAAAGGGGAATCAGCGGCTCCCTAGCTTTCTGTTCGCGCCAGAGAAAGGCAATAAGCATGAGGAGGGAGATGATCGATTCGATCAACGAAACTTGGCTAATTGCTCCCACTTTACCGATCTCAGACGCGGCCAAAATCATAGGAGTAATGAAAAGCACAAAAAACGAAATTCCAAGGTAATCAATAACAGCCTTGGCTTTTGGTCTAAGCGACAACGGGAAGGATACTCTGAACAATAGGCAGCCAAGTAAACTCAGAGGAACATTCAAAAAGAATATGATTCTCCAACTATTCTTATCAGTTAACCAGCCACCGAGGGCCGGCCCAATCAAAGCAGCCACAATAAAGGCAGCAGCCAAAAGACCCTGATACTTTCCCCGTTCAGTTAAGGGAAACAGATCTCCAATAGAAACAAAACAAAGACCGATCATGGCACCACCGGCGATACCTTGAACTGCTCTGGATAGAATCAACTGATCAATGGCGTCGAGGCCTAACAGTGGGTCGATCAGCCCAGCACTGCCACAAAGTGCTGATGCTAAGCCAAAAAGAAAGGTTGCAGCAATCAGAACAGGCTTGGCACCATAAATATCGGCTAACTTCCCAGAAACCGGTGTAGCGATAGTTGAAAACAACAAATATGAGGTAATTATCCAAGCCGACTTATCAAATCCATGCAGGGCCTGAGCCATTTTCGGTATAGCAACATTGAGTACAGTTTGATCTAATGCCGATAAGAAAATAGCAATTTGTAGACCTATTAAGACGGCGATGTAATGTTTAGTTGATGGCTTGGCAAGAGCTTGAGAATTCATTCAACTAGGATACACGGAATAAGTCTCAGCCGTTGACGAATGCGATAGAACCGTTGCAATCCGCTGCGTCAAGCCTGTTTATGCCTGAAAAAAGTTCATTTTTTTCGCAAATCTTAAATTCGTTTTTTGTATATATCAAAACAGCAAGTAGTTCAAGGCGTAAGAAATTCAGTTTGAATTTCTTACGCCTTGAACTACGTTAAAACTTTGAGCGAGATGAGAGTTTCAAAATTACCTTTTTGAACTTTTTCAAAAAATTGACGTATTAAGAGTATGTGAGTAATTGGAGGGTCTACCCATGCGATCGCCTCAACCTAGCTGTAGAACAGAGATTCGCCGTCACATAGCCGGTCTACCGGAAGGTGCCATATTCAGCACCAAAGATGTTGTTCAGTGCGGAAGGCGCAATACTATCGATCAGACTCTTTGGCGCATGGTAAGGTCCAGAGAGATTGAGCGACTAGCTAGAGGTCTCTTCGTCAGCTCTTGCACTCGCAAAGTTGAATATTCTGACTACGAAATAGCAGAAAAGAAAACCAAAGGTTTTGGCAATGAAATTGTCTTGACGGGCCAAGAATGTGCACAAGAGCTGGGCTTGATTACCGAGCAAAAGAGTAGGGAAAGAGCAGAGACGTCTGAGGCACCTCGTACTTTCTTGACCACAGGCTGCACGACGAGGTTTCGTCGGGGCGATCACTACATACATCTGCGCAAAGCAAGTAGTACCAAAACGAGGTTGGCGGATGACAATGCTGGAAAAGCAGTACGCGCTCTCTGGTGGCGCAAAGCAGAAAACCTTGATGTCAGGGCTATCTACAAAGCAATTAAGCAACTGAACAACAACGACTACCGCATCGTCATGAATCAAGCGGCTGTCATTCCTTCATGGCTACGAGATCAACTGAGGACAACTCATTTAACACTATGGCGTAGATACTCCGCACGCAAACCAGCAGCCTACAAGCGAATTGCTGCCGAATACTATTTGCCGGTAAAATCTTGTTCCGAGATTCAAGAGCCGATGGCGATCTCTGCGTCTAAAGCAAAAACCAAAGCTGCGGAGACATCAGCGGTGAGGGCCGCAACAGAAAAAAAGGCTGCAGTGGAAAATGAGGCTGTGGCAAAAACAGCGGCACAATGCCATAGAACCGTCAGGCTTCCAGATTTGCGCCTAAACCCGCTGCAAAACTCGCTACACGACTCAATCAGACACTGGATAGAAGTATTGTCTAATCAATCATTTTCTGCAATCTCGCCCACTAGAGAAACACCACAATAGCTAGAAAGGCGATGTGCAAGCCTTGCACTTTTGTGCAGCAGCCGGAACAGTCTCTAAACATTGCGGACACTCTTTGCTGGCTGGAGCAGGAGGCTCCTTCGGCATGAGCATTTTTGTGATCAGATAAACAACGAAAGCAATAATCACAAAGTCAATTAGGGAACCAATGATATGGCCGTATTTCAAAGCGTTGATGGTAATTTTACCAGCAGCATCTGGTGCCGATTGGGATAAAACAATCTGTGCATCCCGCCAATCACCAGCTGGCATAATTAAGCCTACCACTGGCATCAAGAGGTCATCGACAATGGCAGTTACCACTTTTTGCGTAGCAGCGCCTATAATCACACCAATAGCCAAAGCCAATGCATTGGTTTTGGTGAGAAAAGCAACGAAATCTTTGACCATTTTTACCCCAAAATTAGTGTCAATCTGCCTGTGAAGCACCAATAGCAAAACGCGAGGGATTATTGTATAGGTTATTGTTAACCGTGCGACGCACCATTTGCTGAAACTGCCTTACTAATGCTTCTTCACTAAAGCGCCTATTCACGTCTTCTTTAAGCTGCTGAACATGCCCTGCAATTGCTGCAGTGTTTTCTTTGAGCCAAGCTAAGCGCTTGGTCAAATTTCCTCCTTCGCTCAAATCTGTCATCCAGAATTCATCAGCAATAACAAATTGAGCGCCATCATGGGGATGAGTAATAACCGGCAGTCCGCAAAGCGCCGCTTCAAGCAACACATTGCCAAACGATTCTCGCAAGCTAGGAAGAACAAAAATGTCTGATGCCTGCAAAATAGAAGCAACCTTCTCTGGCTCCACGGTCAGCCACTGCACCCGATCGCCAAGCAACTCCCTGCCTTGTTCTTGCAGGTCTTTACTATCAACTTCGGCAGCACCGCAAAGCAAAAGCTTTATATTAGAATCAGGCAGGCGCGCCACTTCGTCTATTAAATAGTCAATGCGCTTATGATACTTATTCCAAGCCGCAACGCAAACAATCACATAGTCGGTATCTTTGAGACCAAGAGACTGGCGCACCATGGCCCTCTCATCGTCGTGCACAGTAGATGGGGCGGGCACACAATTACCTAGGGTTTCCATTTTCTCAGGCGGGATACCGTATTCGATCGCTTCATCGAAAGCCTTATGCTGAAGCTGCTGAATCAAATCAAAACACTCATAAGTTTTTGGCTGGAACATCCCTCCATTAGCCAAGATTATTTTAAAACTGAGATTAAAGAGCACACGCGAAGCCAAGAGCATATGCGCCAAGGGCACATCCTTTACCCATATAGCATCAGGCTTCCAGCTGATCAGCTCAAAATTCAAAGCAGACCAGAAACTAACTTGCTCAACCCCATAGGTAAATTCCCAGCGGTGCTGCTCTGACATAAAAGGAATGTACTGAATAGGTTTTGTCCACAGGCTAGCCCTGGGAAAATTCCAAAGGGCCTTAGCACCGGGATAATCGCCGCCGCTAAATAAGCGCACATCAAGATTAGAATGGCGCTTCAAGGCTTCAAACCAGCGAGCTGTTGAAATTTCAAAACCACGATTAATGTGGCCCAGACCTGTACTAATCAAGGCGAGCTTTAAAGGCCCCTGATTAGAAGAAAGATTTGGTGCCAGATTCTGCGCCTGATTCGGCGCTAGAGTGGGCAGTTGATTAGGAGACTGACCATTGGATGGCAATGCTTTCTGTTCCATATTAGCCGCCACTCATACTTTCAATAGAACCAGCGGAATCACGCGATTTTACTGTTTGACTTTCGCCTTCCAGAATACTCGCTTCTGGCTTACTTCCTTCTGACTTACTTCCTTCTGGCTTACTTCCTTCTGGCTTACTTCCTTCTGGCTTACTTCCTTCTGGCTTAGTCAATAAGGGCTTAAACTCTTCGCACGTAGCACCTTCTCCGCTACTCACTAGTCTAGACTCAAAATATTGGCGCGCCTCGGCCTTGGGGTTGAGATGGCTCACTTTGATTTGAGCATCGCCGACCCCCGTACTAGTCAAATACTTGCGGAAGTTTTCGTAGGAACCAGAGGAAAGCAAGCGAGCCTCGACGTTGGATAGTCGATGAGAGTCGCGTTTAGTTTTATATTCTACATTTTCAATAGCCAGTTCCGCATCT
>LNEX01000490.1 GCA_001464165.1 bacterium Ga0077546 | reverse complement strand
CAATCTCGAATACATCGATTATGGCTTCTCATTCTTGAGAAGAGAATCATTTGAGTTACTAAGCAGCGAGGTTTTTGATTTGAGTCTTCTCTGGCAGTCTTTGATAACCCGCAATCAACTCGCAGGTTATCAGGTAGATCAGCGATTTTTTGAGATTGGAACAGCCGAAGGCCTAGCCGAGACTGAAGCAGTAATCTTGGCGAAATCAAAGAGCGGTGGCCAATGAACGCTTCTAAAATCTGGCTGCATGAAGAGCCTTAACCAGAATCGATTATGGTAATTATTTCCTCTAGACTGTCGACAACAAAGTCTGGCTGACAACCCGATAGTTGATTGTGTGCTTGACGCAGGTAAATAGTCCGAATGCCTGCGGCAGAACCCGCTAATATGTCTTTGACACTATCACCGACGAAAACAGCTCTGGCACGGTCAATGGCGTATTTTTGCACCAAGTAATTGAGCATTCCCGGTTTAGGTTTGCGACATAGGCACTGATCGTGATTGTCATGCAGACAATAGACAACTTCTTTAAACTTAAATCTCGCTTGAAGCGATTCAGTCATTTCAGCCAAAGCTGCCTGAGTAAGCAGCCCCCTGCTGACATCTGGCTGATTGGAAACTACAAAAAAGCTGCTATCGAAGGTACTAATTTTGTTGAAAGCCGAAACAAAATCTTGGCGCAGTCGAAACTCGTCAAGAGAGCGCGGGCTCGAGACCAAGCCTTCCCGCAGAACGACTTCATTTATGACACCATCTCGATCAAAAAAAACTGCATCCACTCTGGTTACCCAACGTAATTTGCTGTCGAACAGAGTATCAATGACTGCCGACCGATTTTACATTCTATATCACCAGATTAGCATCACCAGCCTCGCTGTCTACACTGAATTCACAAGAACTCAAATTATCAGCTTGTTTTCCGTCCTTTGCATCAGACGCTCTGGCGCGCAATAGCTATAATAGACAAATGCACGCACTGAAACCCTATTGGCTAGCAACATTCAGCATTTTCGGGTTGTTACTTGTCCGTGTATTAGCACTGCCTAGCAATATTATCAATCCTGATTGCTCGATGTTTCTCCAAACTGGTCAGCTAGTGATAGCCGGAGCCCGCCCCTACATCGACTTTATCGAATTAAATCCGCCTCTTGTCTTTTACATCAATGCCATTCCGGCTTTCTTGGCCAAGCTATCAGGCCTACCAGCAGACACAAGCCTCTACATTTTCACTTTAGTGCTCTTTGCTTGTTCTTTGCTGCTTTGCTGGAACTTACTAAAAGACGGCACTTCAGATGCAGTCAAATTCGGACCAGTACTATTGGCCTTTTGCCTAGGCAACCTGCTCTGCTACGAGTGGGTACAATTCGGCCAAAGACAACAATTGCTAGCCAATGCCTTACTACCATTCTTTGTCTGTCGCTACTTAAGATGGCAAGGCGTAGGAACAAAGATAGACACCACTACAGCAGCCATAAGTGGTCTCTACTGCGGCACCATGACTGGCCTGCTGCCTCAATATGCCACCATTATTGTCTGCCTAGAATTGTTTTATATCTTACGCCAGCGCCGGTTGAGACCCCTAATATCAGCAGAAACCATTGCCTTTGTTGGCAGTGTCCTTGCCTATGGCTTGTTTGTCTATTCTCAAGAAGCCATACGAGTAGAATTTCTCGGTCGTTGGATGCCCATGGTAAGCCAGGGCTACGGCCTCTATAACTGGCCTTGGCCCATGCAAATATTGCAGCTCACCGCAAGTGGTATCTTGCCAATTTCTGCAATCGCCTTGCTCATCACTTTGAAGATGAAACCATGGAAGCAACAGTATTATGGCTTGCTACCAAACATCGGCGTCTTTTGTCTAGGCAGTGCCTTGGTTCTATTGTTGCAAGGTAAAAGCATTCTCAATCAAACCATTCCGCTTATGTATGGCAGCCTCATGCTTTGCTGCGCTATACCTCTGGCAAATAACTTCAAGCGCACACTACTAACGGCGTTGATTAGTCTGCTCTGCTTTATGCTACCGGTGTGGGCTCTACCCGGCGTTATTTCGCAAAATCAGACATGGCAAATTATGACCACCAAAATTGCAGCAACACTACAAAAAGAAAGCAGCAGTCAAGATCGAGTCAGTATGCTCACCCTCTCATTACCAGACTCGTATCCAGCCCTGGCCGCTGCTAAACGTGAAAGCGGCAGCCGTTATTTCTTTGTTTTTCCCTTGCTCATGACCACCTACCTCGCCAAAAAACACGCTGGCACAAAAGAGGCAGAAAAATGGCAAGTCGAAGGACAAAAATTCGTTTCTGACTTAGATACAGACTTGCACAACAACGAGCCACGCATTATTCTGATTCAAGAAAATATTGTTCCTATGGCCGACATATCAGTACGGCAGTACTTAGAAAAGACACATTTTTGGCAGACCTTAGAGCAAAACTATGAATATGCCTACCAGCTCAAAGCCGGCCCCAGCGACCTTTCGCTCTGGAAGCGCCGCATCAAACCGAAGCCCTAACTCTTAGAACTTATTGCCTCAACATGACGACCTTGCAGCAAGTAGGGCATGATACTGTCACGCTGGAATTGCTCGCGGAAGCGCCAGAAGAAAGCATCTTGGAAGTAATGAATGTTAGACATGGCAATACTACAGCCGAGCATCAGCTTGAAGTAAAAGTCGCCCGGCGAAAAATCAAGGCGGACAGCGTGGGTGAGCAAATAAATACCAAGAGAACCAACACAAAGAATGGTCATTAGCATTTGAGCATTAATGGGAATATCAAATTTTCTGTTCTGATCTTGATACTTATGACGAATGAGAATCAGATTGAGACCGATATACTGGCACCAGTGCATTGTTCCAGGAATGAGAAAGGCGGTTTCAACCCGCTGCCCAGGAAAAATGAAGGGGACAAAATAGAGTACTGAACTGACCCAAAAAAGAAAGGCCGGCACATTAACACTGGCACCGGCATTAACTTGCTTCAAAATATTGTTCAAATAGCGACCAATATCGTACAAAGCCAGAAGACCCAAACCAGCAAAGACCGCAAGAGCCCACTGACTTTCGCTCCCAGCAAATAACTGGCGATAGAAGAAAACCGAAACAAAAAATATTGAAGGAGTCCAGAGACTGCGAGATAGCAAATCTCTATTGGGCATGGCTTCGTTGGCATTCTTATTGTGATACAGCAGCACAATGCCAAGATTCTGCTGTACAAAATGCTGCACGCCCCACAAAGTGGTAATCGCCAAACAAAGCCATGGGGCTGTTACAGCTAAAAATATGGTGACAATACCAACTGCAATCGGTGCCAAATAGTACAAGGCCAGACGACCTCGATCTTGACTCCAGTACTGATTATTCTTCTTGTCAAAATAGAAAAACCAAGTTGGCCCTTGGTGCATGGGCCCAATGCCAAAAGCATTGACAATAAATAGGAAGAGTAGGCTAGGAAACACTACACCAGGCAATTGCAGGCAAATACTGGCAGCAATGGCCAACAATAGAGGGGCAAAGAACCAAAGCAAGTCGAACTCTCGACTTGCCATCCAAGGAAAGCAGAACTTATCACTTTTAACTGCTTGGGAAGAGGAAGTCATAGGCTCCTTAACAAGACCATAAAGCACCTCATGATCTATACCCATGTTAAACCATGGTATAAAAATTGAAGAACAAAGATTGCAGAGATAAGTGACGATTGAGCCAGAGTTCAAATCAAGAAGACCCAAAAGGACAACAGGCTACCAAAAAATTCGGTTGGCCTTTTTGGCTGATGCTAAGTGCAGTTATAGGTTTTAGCGTCATTCGCACGTTACCTTGGATTCCTCGAGTAATCACTGTCTCCGAAGACGACTCTTGGGATCTAATGCTCAATCTTTTTGCTAAACGCGGCGCCATGAGCGGCGTCGACTATATTTTTACCTTTGGTCCCCTGGGCTTCATTTACAACAAGACCTACTTTCCTGACACCTACGCCCTCAAACTATTACTACAGGGCTCACTTTGTGCGTTGACCACCCTCGTCATGGTGCGCCAAGGTCGACAATTGTTCAGCCGCTGGCCCCACCTATTGGCCTGGATCTTTTGCCTTGTGTCTCTTTACGGCTTCTTTGGCGACGTCTTCTTTCTGGCCATACCTGTACTCCTCGTCAACCAATACTTCTTACTTGACGACCCCAAAACTATTTACAAGTTCAAGGCCTCAACCGACACACTTTTGCTGGTTGCTTTACTGGCCCTAACCGCCTTGGTTAAATTTACATTTTTTGTGGCTGCCACTTGGGTCATTGCCTTTATTGCTCTAAACGAGCTGCTCAAAAAGAAATTGCCGATTCTGCTCTTTCTCTTTATCCTAGTATTTTTGGCTGGCTGGACTCTTAGCGGCCAAGCGCTTGCCAATCTGCCGACCTACATCAGCACCTCGCTGGCAGTGGCCGCCGGACATAGCGAAGCCATGTCATGGTCTGATACAAACTGGCAAATACCAATTGTGGCCACCATTGCTTCCACGGGCTTGCTTCTAATAAGTTTTGCCTATCTAGCAAAAAAAAGAATGGGCAAATCCTTCCCTGTGGCTCTTTTAGCTGAAAGCGGGCTTTTTTTTTGACCTTCAAGGCTGCCTATGTGCGCCAAACCATCGACCATCAAGTAATTGCCCCTTCGGTTTTTGGCTTTGCCGCACTAGCGCTGGCACCACTTTTCATAAGCGAGAAGAAACCAATTAAGGCTATAGCAATGATTTCATTAGCTAGCATGCTCTTCCTCGCCATACCTGCCAACATGCCAATGCCAGGTATCCCGCCATTACTAATCTATCCCACCATGCTCTTCGGCAATCTTTACGAAACGGCCATACGCTTGCCCCAATGCGCCCTTGTACTGACAGGCCAATCAAAGAGTGCAGAAGACTATCAGAAGCGCATGGAAACAATCAAAGACAGGAACCAGCTGCCTGCCCTGCCTGGCACTGTAGACCTATTACCGGTGCACCTCAATGTCGTCATTGCCAATCACTATAATTACCAGCCCAGACCAGTTATACAAAGCTATCTTGCATACAAAGAATCACTGATAGAAATCAACCAAGACTTCTTGGCGAAAGACAAAGCAGCTGATTACCTGGTCTTACAAAAGATGGAAGACACTTACGGCTACTATCCAGCGCTACACGACGGACCCTCATGGATAGAACTTCTAAGCCGTTATGAACCGACTTGGTGCCAGCCTAGCGGACTAATTGTCAAAAAGCGTTCGCAGCCCCTAAACATCAAACTAAAGGCACTAGCAAGCATCGAATCAAAATTAGGTGAGCCCGTCAAGATTGCCGCAGCTGACAAAGACAAGATAATTTTCGCCAAGATCAACCTAAAAATCACGCCTCTCGGCTCTCTGCAAAAGTTATTCTTCCGGATCTATCCTCCGGCCATTGCCGTGCACTTGAAAAACGGCCAGACAAAGAGCTATGTCGCCCCCACCGACAATCTCAAAGCCGGCTTTATACTCTCTCCATTTGTCAGCACCCCTGAAGAGATCAAAACTCTCTATTCAGATTTTATTTCAACATCTGGAGCCGAGCACAACAGCAACGATGTACTTGAACTGACCATTGGCGAAAGAAAAAATGACTTCCCATGGCATATACTATCGGACCACTACACCATCGAATTGTTTTCATTGGAAAATCAGAATTGACTCACGAAACACTACATGTTGACCTTTTTGTGGTCTTACTCATGGTGACAGCCACTGTTGCCATGTCAGTCAAATGGATAAAACTGCCTTATTCAATCGCCCTTGTCATTGTCGGTTTACTAATTGGTGTCTGCCATCTTTTGCCACCAGTAGAACTTACACCTGATCTCATCTTGCTGATTTTCTTGCCAGCTGTTTTATTTGAGGCGTCTTGGAATATTCCCCTGCGCGAGTTAAAGGAAGGCTGGCTACCTATCACTGTTCTCGCAACACTGGGGGTAGTAGTCAACACGGTTGTGGTGGCCTATGGTATGAACTATTTTGCAGGAGTGGCTCTCGGCCCAGCCTTTCTCTTTGGCGCCATGATTGCCGCCACTGACCCAATTTCAGTACTCGCTCTTTTTCGCAAGCTGGGCATAAACAGTAGCTTGACCATGATGCTAGAGGGCGAAAGCTTGGCCAACGATGGCACAGCTGTAGTGCTATTCAAACTGGTACTAGCAATAGTGCTGAGTGGCGCTTCTTTCTCTGCCGCATCAACGGTGGGTAACTTCATACTAGTGGTGGTCGGTGGGGCAGCAATAGGTGCCGCAATTGGCTACGCAGCTTCACGTATCACCAGCTTATTTGACGATCATCTTTTAGAAATCACACTTACCACTATCGTTGCCTATGGTTCATATATTTTGGCTGAGCAATTGCACGTATCGGCAGTACTAAGTGTGGTGGCAGCAGGTGTAGTAATCGGCAACTATGGCAGCCGCACTTCAATGTCAGTAGAAACTCGCATGGCAGTAAACTCATTTTGGGAATACACGGCGTTTCTCGTCAACTCACTGATATTTTTACTGATTGGCCTACAAGTAAAATACAACCTACTCTGCAAATATTCGCTGCAAATAGGCGTAGGCATAGCAGTAGTAATTGTCGCGCGTATGATCGTTGTCTATGGCATGACACCTTTTCTTAGGCAACACAATGACAAAATTCCGTGGAAATGGCGCCACTTGCTCTTCTGGGGCGCACTGCGGGGCTCAATTTGCATGGCCCTAGCTTTGAGCTTACCAGAGTCACTGCCAGCCAAAGAGATGATTACAATCACTACCTTTGGCGTTGTTCTCTTCACCCTGTTAATACCAGGTCTAACCATCGAGCCGCTAGTTAAACTACTGGGCATGAATTTGGTAGATCCAGTCAAAGAGCAGTACCGAGAATTAAAAGCGCGCCTAATCGCCAAGAAACGGGCTGCCAATTTCTTGGCCGAACAATTCAAGACTGGTACGGTATCAGCGGCTTGCTTCGAACTACTTAACGCTGACTTACATGAGCAAAAGGAAGCACTGAACATACAAATAGAAAATTTGCACATTGAAGATGCATCAGTGAAAGAACTAGAAATAGAAGAAATAAGACACCGCTTAGCCGAGCTAGAAAAGGACTGCTTAAAGGAACTAACAAAAGAAGGTTTCATTAGCGAAGAGGGCCGCCATCGCATACAGTTAAATCAGCAAGAAGTAAAAGAGCAGCTGCCTGAGCATTGAGATCGAGTCTTTAATTGAGGGCATGACGTTGAAGTTGTTTTTCTGCAATCTCGGTTTAATAGCCTGCTTGACTGCTTCGTTACTCTGCACCCAGACCCTGCCAAGCCAAGCTTTACCAGGCGCAGAAAAGAAGGCTGTGCAGACGGCAAGCTGCTACAACCAAGGGGTACAAGCCTATCAACAAGGCCGTTACAAAGAAGCCGTTCGCTTTATGTACGATGCCATTATTAAGGAGAAAGCTGGACCCAATGCTTGGCTGTACATGGCCAATGCCCAATATGCTTCAGGCAATAAGCAGCAAGCAATAGACACCTACCGACGCATCAAGAGTGGCTTTGCTGGAACACAACAAGCGCAAACCGCAGCCCAATACCTGCAAAGATTTGGCGATACAACAAAAGAGACGAGCGATATAAACAAACGAGACTCTAGCAGCGATGCATCAGCTAACACGGCCAATGCCGAGCCGCCACTGCCGCCAGCAAAAGTACTAAAAGAGCTGCGCGCCCGCATTACAATTACTAAGCCAGTAATTGGCCACGACCCAGTTAGCGCCAGAACTATTGCAGCGGTCAATCGCTGTTTTGACAAGATACCGCCCAAAGTACAGGCCATCTTGCTCAAACACAATATAAAATTCGTGATCACGCCGACAATGATTGATAAATATCCAGAAGGCGCCTATCAGACAGTGGCTGGCTACGAAGGGGGAACGAGCAAGAGCTGCCCGGGACTTTTTGACGGAGACACAATTGTATTAGCTCAAAGCACTGTCAACGAAGACACTAACAATGTAGAAAGAGCAGCCAGCGCAGACGATCTTGAGGCCACCTTTCTCCACGAAACTGGCCACGCACTAGATGCCTGTCTCAACTCATATTCATGCACAAAAGAGTACCGCCACAACTATTACTTAGACATCGCCCACGTGCCTGATAACGTGGCACAAAAAATTAGTTATTATCTGCAAAAGTCTGATGCTGGCCAAGTTGAAAGTTGTGCCGAATTGACTTCTATTTTACTTGGCAATGAGCAAGGCCATGTCGCCGAGCTAACCACATATTTTCCCAACACCCTCAAATACATAAAGCAAAAGCTTGGACTTTGATATACCAGGGTTTTGCTTGTGGCAAATTCAGGTAGAATCATTATTATGAAAGTTAGCCCCAAGCTTGAAGAAGTTCGTTCGTTCTGGCCTGCGCAGACTATGGGCGACGGCATTGACGTTGCTCGGCTTTTAAGCGAAGTGCAAGAGTTTGCCCTAAAAACGTTTGACCGACTTGACAGCGATGGCAACGGCTTCATTTCAATGCAAGAACTTGAAGAAGCGAAAGCCAAGTTCAAGCTCTCCGGACGCGAGCTGAGCTATGTACGCTTTCTCTGTGCTAACGTCAAAAAAATCAGTGCCGCCCATGACGACCACGACGGCCAGCCGCCTATTGGTATTTCTCGCAACGACATCATGGTTGGTATTTCGAGATTGGACTTAATCAAGTTTTTCGGTGGCATGGGCAAGAAGTAAAACTGATTTAGGGCAAGAAACTCCTGCTATTTGACAGTGACCTTAGGCAAAGCAGCAGCAAACATAGCTCTATTGCAGGGCAATACTTGCAATACTTTTAAACTCTTAAACTGTTTAAGAACAGGCACAGATCGCTTGTCTAAGCCACAATCAACAACGCTTAAGGTGTGTAGTCTATTGAGCTTACTCAAAAGCCTGAGCTGACTGAGACTAACTTTGTTATAACTCAAGTTTAGATACTGCAGCGTAGACAACTCTGAAAGAGCCTTAAAATCTTGCGGTTGCAATTTACTACGCTGCAAATTCACATACTCAAGGCGCTTAGCCGACTTAAGCTTAGTGAGAATAGCGGTGCAATTTTCTCCACCAGCGAGCTGGAAATCACGCAGATGGTTCCAACAATTAGCACGCGCCAGCATGGCACCGTCTAAGGTGCAGTTATTGCCGTCAAACTTACTGATCTGAGTAAACTTACTAAGCGACGGAATACACTTGGCTGTGAGGCCATGGGTATCATAAATTTGCAATTCATCAACAGCCGGAATGGCTGTGCAAGCCTCAAGAGCACCGTCACTGTCAGAGCCATCGACTAAACGCACAGCCGCTACGTCACCTTTGCCAAACCGCAGTACATAACCAGGATGCCGAGCCACAAGTCGAGAGGGCAAATACATCAACCATTCACTCTCAGCAAATTCTACGGTGCCCTTAGCTTTGACAGTTCTCTCTTTCTTTGTTTTCCAATCATATGAGTAGATACTGCCAATCAAGCAGTCTGTCGGGAAGTTAAAGATTCGGCCACGGCTGTTACCAGCTTTACTGTCAAAATAAGCACTGCTGTCGACCAATGATGAAGTCGGCTCAAGGTCTTCATCTGCATCAAATTTGACTTTTGCCAATTTAGGCTTAGCCGCAACCAAGACTCGCCGAGGGGGAGGCTTCGGTTTAGAATTGGCAGCCTGAAAGTTCTGCCAGACGAAAAAACCACAGGCCGCAGAGGCAAGCAAAATTGTGCCAGCGCCCAACCCGAGCAAAAGCTTCTTCACCTTTAGCACTTGCTCTCTCGATGCCTTTGTGTCAGTACTATTACGGGCACGGTGATCGGCTTCGATATTGGCCGCCTCCTCACTAAGAGATATGCCGTTGCGCATCAAAGCACTGCGTACCAAAGCCTTGCCCTCCTCAGCAAGTGACGGAGTGATGCCCGAATCTATCGTAAAATCTGCACTTTCTGGGGGCTTCTGCAGAGGCTTAAACCCAGGTGCTTGAGCAGCAGTGCTAACAGTTCGGCTAGGCGGAATTAAATTCGGATTTAGAGCTGGCGCCACCACAGTGCTGCGGGTATGCTGCAGATAAATATTGCCGCTACCGTCAACCACAGGCGCGTTGTAGCAATAGAATGGCTCATCGCCTTGTAAAACTGCAATTAGGTCACTACAAAGATTCTCCATAGTCTGGTAGCGCATGTCTGGGTCTTTAGCCATCATCCTCTCTAAAACAGCTTGCACGGCATCGGGAAAATTTCCACCTTCAACCACTTCGTTCAAAACAGGAGTGGGGGCAGACTGATGCATATGCTTAATTTCAACGGCACTCTTAGCGACAAAGGGCGGCTCACCTGTAAGAGTCTCAAAAAATGTCACACCCAAAGAGTAAATATCGCTGCGAGCATCAACAGTGCGGCCAAGGCACTGCTCAGGGCTCATATAATAGGGGCTACCTAAATTTTCTTCGTCATGACCTAGGTGGTTTCCGTCAATTTCAGCATCGAAAGTAAGCTTAACAATGCCAAAGTCGACAATCTTAATGGTTGAACCAGTGGCATCAGGCTGATCTAGTAAAACAATATTGGCCGGCTTAACATCGCGGTGAATAATACCTTTGCTATGGGCATAGCCAAAGCCGCTGGCAGCCTGCAGAAAAATGTACAAGACGGTATTGACAGGCGGTGGATCATAATCACGCAAGCGCTCCATCAAATTGCAACCGCGCAAAAAATCCATTACATAAAACGGGCGCTCAAAGCCATCGGGGGTTTTATGCAACCCAAAATTGTGCAAACCGACAATATTGGGATGAAACATTTTGGCAATTGCCTGGGCCTCGATTTGAAAGCGCACCCAAGCAACCTCAGTGATTTGCTCAGTGCTCAAAGTCTTCAGGGCATACTCTTTAGGCAGTCGGACATGGTGGGCGTGATAGACATAACCCATCGCTCCGCGACCAATGTAGTCGACAATCTGGTAACTGTTACCAACAATGTCACCGATATTAAACTCAGCACCGGGTGGCAGCGGTCTAGGCTGTGAGGGCGGCTGTAAAACTAACTCGTCGGGTAATGGTTCGTTCACTGTCTCTGGCAGCTTTAAGTAGCGATTATCAGCCTCCGGGTCTTGAGAAAGCTGGCTAGCATCAGCTTTATATACCAAGCACACAGCTAACGTAATCAGCAAGCTAGCAACTAAGAAATTATCTATACGAGATTTTGAAGAAGCGAAGATCACGGGCAATAACGGGTAGAATATGGTCTAAATTTCAACTTGCCTATCCAGAACACACGGTCAAAAGAAAAAACCATGTACAACACACAGGGCAAAACTTTCTTTGAATTAGCCACTGACCGAAATTTTTGGTTGCATCTCAACCCGCAGCTGCACATTACAGAAAAGGGCTCACAACCGAACATTGCCAAATATAAGCTTAGCCCCGAACTAGGGCAGCTAAGCAAAGAAAACATGCAGCACGAAGGCTACTTTAAAATCGAGAATGCCGTTGCGCAAACAGACCTCAGGTCGATGGTGCAAGCCGTAGAGAAAATCCGTGATGAGCAATGGCCAGTCACCTTCTCTTTCGTGTACGACGAATACTGGATGAAATTTCAAGAATTGTCATCTGTACTGAGCGTAATTCTCGGCCCAGACTACAAAATGATGCCCACACTGTACACCTTCTGCGTTGAGCCCGGCGGCGCTGGCGCGGGATTTCTCCCTCACCGCGATCGCTCCCGCCGCAAGCTTTTGCGCCACGACGGTGAGACTGTGGCCATGAACATCTGGAAATATGACCCCAACTTTCCCAACAACCTCACTACCTACGGCGTCACTAACTATCAAGACATCCGCGCCCTTCCAACCAAAGCAGGTGACATACTAGCCTGGAATGAAGGGGTATATCACTGGGGCGGTCGCAGCAGCAAACACGGTACCTACTCAAGAATCAGCATTGCTGCAAGCTTTCAAAGGGGCGACAGCGCCTCACTCGAGACGCCCCTGTTGCCCCCACAGCGGCTGCCCACCTTAAAGCAGCGCCTCTCCCTAATCGCCGCGCAACTCTTGCGCTACCAGGCCCAGGCGGCCATATCACCAGCAGTAAGGCAACTAGCTGTAGACCTGCAGGCTTTAGACGAAAGATTAGTCGTCAACGACGACGGTGGCCCCTTTATATATGACGAAGCCGGGGAAAAAATACTAAAGCGCAGGTAGTGACAGTAGTACTAAACAAGAAGGGGCTATCAATGACCGAGAGCAGAGAAAGACCGGCCCAGATCAAAGTCAGTCGTCGCATATTCATTGCCGGTGGCCTCTGGGCAGCGGGTTCCATTTTTGTCGGCAGCATTGACCCAGAAAAGGTATTAGCAGCCAGCAAGAAACCAAACTTTGACATAGAAGCCTTGCGCCAAGTCGTTAAATGCGACATTTCGCTACCCAGTGATAAAGATTTCAAAGACAAAGTTTATGGTGGCCTGTGGAACAGATATTATGCTAATCGCGCTCCACAAGTGGCCGTACATGTAAAAACAGATGCTGATGTCATTGCTGCTGTCAAATTTGCCAAAGCTAATAACATGAAAGTAGCCGTGCGCGGCGGTGGTCACAACTGGTGCTCTCCTTCATTGCGCAATGGTGGCATGATGATCGACCTCACGGCCATGAACAAAGTGATATCGATTGACCCTGTAAAGAAAATCTGTGTATCAGAGCCGATCATTAGCAATCGCGAAATTCAGCAGAAACTCAAACCATATGGCTTAGCTTTCCCATCTGGTCATTGCCCCCAAGTAAAACTAAGTGGCTATCTGCTTAGCGGCGGCATGTCGTGGAATCAAGGAGTCTGGGGTCACGGGGTTGAGAGCGTTGAAAAAATCGAGATGGTCACCGCCGATGGTGAACTAATTACAGCCGACAAAGACCACAACCAAGACTACTTTTGGGCCGCACGTGGTGCTGGCCCCGGCCTCTTTGCCGTATGCTTGCGCTACCACCTCAAACTGTATGATATTCCCAAGGCCTTTACCTGTAGCGCCTATCATTACTCGATGGATGATTACAAAGAAGTGGCCGAGTGGATTAAAGATACAGCACCAAAGCTCGACCCTTGCGTTGAACTGTCACTATGGATGGTGGCAGCCCCACCTGAGCTAGCAGATAAAACTAAAGACCAAGGCGGAAAAGTCTGCATGGTAACTGGCACAGCTTTCACCGACAGTCAAGAGAAAGGCAAGGCCGCAATGGCTCTGCTAGACACTTGCCCAGTCATCAATAAGTGCTTGTCGAAATCAGTCAATCAGCCTTCTGACTTTGAAGGCTTGTTTGACGCCTCGGGCGCACTGTGGCCAGAAAACATGCGCAACCAAGTGGAAGCAATGTTCTCTAATAGTAATCCGGCAGACATTTTCGCAGCCACTGCTGAACATTTCAAAAAATGTCCATCTTCGGCCACTGTATTTATGTTCGCCGTTTTCACAGGGCCAAATGTGCCAGCTAAACCGCCTGCAGACACAGCCTTCTCTATGACAGGCAAACTTTATGGCGGCCCCTGGACTATGTGGAAAGACCAGTCAGAAGACAGCGCCAATTTAAAATGGCACAAAGAAATGCTTACCTTAATTAAACCATTCACTGTCGGCCACTATGTGGCCGAATCAGACACTGTTGCCTACCCAGAGCACGCCGTGAATGCATATTCAAAAGCTAACTGGAAGCGTCTGGCTGAGCTGCGCAAGAAGTATGACCCCACTGGTGTCTTCTTCAACTTCACTGACGGATTATCGTAAGAGCTAATTGGTCTCAGTCGAACGAATTGCAATCGTCTCCAAGCCTGATACCATTGTTAGTCTTATGATGAAAAATACATTTTGCCATCTCCCCGGCATCACTGCCATCCGCGAGCAAAAATTGTGGGACTCTGGCTGCCATTCTTGGGACTCATTGCTCAAAACCGACTTTGCGCAAAAACGCAAAGGCTCAGGCTCGGTCTTATCTCACATAGAGCAATCACTAGAGCATATCGAAAAGGACAATCCATCATATTTCGCAGAGCAGCTCCCGTCTTCGCTGCACTGGCGTTTGTTTCCCGATTTTCGCCACTCGATAGCCTACCTAGACATTGAAACAACCGGCCTCGAGCGCAGTGACATAATCACAACCATTGCACTTTATGACGGCAAATCAATATTCCACTATGTGCAGGGTGAGAATCTCAACGATTTCAAGGCCGACATAAACAAGTACAAGCTCCTTGTCACATACAACGGAAAACCATTTGATGTACCGTTCATAGAACGCTATTTCAAAATCGAAGTGAACCAACCAAATATCGACTTGCGCTATATTTTGCACAGCCTTGGATACAAAGGCGGTCTGAAAGGCTGCGAGAAAAAGTTGGGCATCGACAGGAAAGACCTAGCCGAGATAGACGGCTATGCTGCC
>LNEX01000489.1 GCA_001464165.1 bacterium Ga0077546 | reverse complement strand
GCAGCAGTCACAAGCTGCCACTACCGTTGCATCCGAAAAATCCATTTGAACCCGACAAGAAAACTATAAATAGTATTCGCCGCAATCTATTCTGAGCTGCCGTTAATCTAACTACCTCTTTAATCGCTTTTACCCCAGTCAAAGCTTAAGAAAAATAGTGGCAAAAATTTTCTTTTTCATGACAGGCAAGGGTTTCGACCCTTCATTAGTATTTTTACCAGTGACGATGTAAAGAGATGCAACTAATATCGAATTGTCATCGGGCGAAGGCAAGAAATCGAAACAAGGAGATTGCTCTTGAAAGAAAAATCCTCCAGCACAAATGTGCCAGAAGCAAAACTCCGTCAACTAACGGAAGCTGCCGAAAACGGGCAGTATGGCGTCCTAACTAAATTTCTCAATAGCTTACCTAATGCAGTCGATCGCGTTGAAGTGCTGCAATCAATCGAAAGATTGAACCGCGAGAACCGCTACAAAACCGGCAAATTACCCCGCCTGGCATTTGTCAGCAATACATATAGTGATAGCGACTTTGTCGACATCGCACTAACGAAGAAAAGCTCCGATTGGTTATTCCAAGATGATGTTCTCTATCGCGAATCAATCATCTGGGACATCTGCGCCGTAGCAGAAATCACAAGCCAAGCAGATCGCCAAATCAATCCTGCAATCACTCACTCATTCCAGCAACAAATAGCACGCTCGGCATAGATCTCTGGCTGGCACCACACACTACACACAAAAACAAACACGAACACGAAAACTCCCTGCGTCACCACCCACGCCACTACACCCACGTAATTAGCTATAATTGTCCTCATTAAGCCTCCCTGATTCAGGCAGCTTGGTGAGGACATCATGTTAGAAACGACATATCGAAGGAGTGCAATGAAGAAATTCTATTTACTGGCCCTGTGCACTTCAATCATTTTCTCAGCAACAAGTACAGCAGCTTCAGCGGCACCACCAGCTAAAATAGCCAAGAAGCCACCACCACCTGACTATTTCCCAGCCCGCTGGAAGTACTCGTGGAAATATCAGACCACCACAGCCGATGGCAAGAAAACAAACTTTTCAATGAAAGATATTCACGACGACAAACAAAGCGATGGCACCATTTGGCATCAACTACAGATTGAAACTTCACCCACTCAGAAATTTAGCGATTGGTACAGCAAAGGCAACGGTCTAGTGCTCGACCATCACCTCGAATATGAATCTAACGGTATGAAAGCTGATTACGTGCCGCCCAAGCAAACGCTGAAACACCCTCTAGAAAACGGCGACAGCTGGCAGTGGGCAGGCACTGGCATGATGAAAGTGGCATCAACAGAAAACTATTCAGTAAGTGGGCCCGAGGAAGTGATAGTTCCAGCCGGTAAATTCAACGCCATGAAAGTGGTCAGCGACGTCACTACTGCCGGAGCTAAAGCGACAAAAACCTACTGGTACGGCCCCAATGTCGGCCTAGTAAAATCTATCACCGAGAGCGGCCCAGTAAAATCGACAACAGAGTTAGTCTCTTACGATTTTCCCAAGCTGCTGCCCGGTGAATTAGAAGCGGAGATAAATAGGGCTCGATAGGGCTAGAAAAACCCAGATAGAACTAACTATTTATATGATGTGGTCTTAACTGTAGATTTTTTCGCAGTCGATGTTTTTGTGGTTGTTTTTGTAGTTGAAGCCGTTGAAAGGTCAGCATTTAATTTAGTCACAGCTTTTTCGAGACTATCCACTTCACTTTCAGGCCAGCCAGCGGCCTCTGCCGATGAGGTCTTGCGCACGAGGGAGTCGGCTATATTTCTAAAACCAGCGGCCTGCGAGCCATTGATCCAACCTTTAGCAACGGCTGTGCTAATTTGGGCATGGATGTTGTGCAGGCGTTCACGGAGTTGTGCTTGAAGTATGCTCGATGCTGTCAGCGAAAGCTGGCAAGCAAGTAAACATCGGGGTCACCACCGCACATGCCACCATAAGACTGACTAAATTTTTCATTTGTACCTTCGATAATTTGTGATTTAAGTGAGTTAGCGTTGATACCCTCTAATACTTATATTCTCTTTGCAAGCCTTTGGCCCAAATCAGGGATAATTGGCAGAGTCAGACAGCGAAATTTGTATTGGCGGAGACTATGGAAAAGGATAATCAGGAGATTGCAAAAATCCGCATTCGCTTAGTCAAGCCTGTAGATCTGGTCGAATCACATATCCTGGGAAGATATAGACTAGTGAGATTGATCGGTGGAGGGTCAACTAGCTCAGTTTTCGAAGCCCATGATGAGCAGCAAGACGAACGCGTGGCGGTCAAAGTCTTACA
>LNEX01000488.1 GCA_001464165.1 bacterium Ga0077546 | reverse complement strand
GAGAAAGTGGCTATGGCAGTGTTCTTTAACACCGCTCTGGTGAAACTGAAGACGCCACCATTGCAGACCTAGCAGTGGCTCTGGGAACTTGTCAGATAAAAACTGGTGCACCTTGTCGTGCTGAACGTACTGCTAAGTACAATCAGTTGTTGCGTATTGAGCATGATCTTGGTGCTCAAGCAGTATTCCGTGGGCCATTGTCGTTTAGACAAAATCGTCCCGGTGCCAAGCATTTAGCTTCAGCAACCAAGTAAGTTCTATACATATATAGATAAAGAGAAAGCACTCCCCCTAAAAAGGAGTGCTTTCTCTTTGCAACCGTGCCGAATTCGGATTAGTTCATGCTGGCCATGTTTTGTGAAGTGCTGCTTCTCTTGAGAACGGAGACTGTGCGATAACGGCCAAGGTACTGCCCGTCAAGGTATTGGTCGACATAACTCTTGGCTGAGATTATGTCTGGGCCGGTTTGGGCGAACTGGTCACGGGCGCGGGCGGCCCACGAACCTTGCATGTTATCGCCAAAGTAATAGGTGGTGCGGTCTGCCTTGGCTTCAGTGCCGTTAAATGTAATGGCCTGAGATTGGGTTTCAACCCAGCCTGGTTGGTTCCAGCGTGCGTGAATACCGCCATCTTTGCTGAGGAAGAAGACCACCTCGGAGCCAATCACTTGCCCTTGGAGCACAGCCGGGAGTGTTGAGTCGACTACTGTGGTCTGGCAGTACCAAGCGCCTTGATATGTGGCTGGAAATGAATTCGTAGTGGGTTTAGAGGCGCTGGGAGGTTGAGCGACCTGAGTGGGCCTATTTGGAATTGGTCCACTTAAGTTGGTTCTATTTAATATATCTGGCCGGCCTTGCAGGCTTTGCAGTGGAGCCAGATTTTGGCTCTGGCTTTGGTTTGGATTTTGATATTGATTTTGATTTGGTTCTAGGGCCTCGGCCCGTTCTTCTACTTGGCCAGTGAGCAGCATTGCTTGAGCCGCCTGACAGTTAAACGCTAGGACAAGCAGAACGCCTATCAATCTTACTTTTGCGCTGAGTTTGGCTCTTGGTTGTGGTTTCGCTACTGCCCGGGTTTCCATAATCGCTCCAGCTCGAGAATTTGGCACTTGTAAATTGCCTCTGGCTAGGCCGCCTAGGCCCCTTTCTCTCTCTCTATGTTCCCTTGGAAACGACCGATTATTCGCTCTGCCGGTGGCTGCAGTTTTATTAATCTGAGCCGATCGTTCAAGAAAGGCTATGGATGGGCCGATGTTTGTAAAGTGCTGCTACGATCGTTGCTGCGTTCTAGGAGGGGATTAGGTGAGTAATAAAACAGTCATGGCTACAGAAATCAAAGACATTGGTCTTGCTGGACTTGGCAAGCAAAGAATAGAGTGGGCCGAAGGCGATATGCCTGTGCTCAAATTGATTCGCGAACGTTTCGAAAAAGAGAAACCTTTCAAGGGCTTGAGAGTTTCAGTTTGCGCTCACGTTACTAGCGAAACTGCTAACTTAGCAAAAGCGCTTGTAGCTGGTGGTGCTGACTGTGTTGTCATTGCCTCCAATCCACTTTCCACACAAGATGATGTGGCCGCTTCGTTGGTCAAAGATTGGAATATGTCTGTTTTCGCCATTAAGGGTGAGGATATTCCGACCTATCACCGTCATATAAATGTCGCTCTCGATCATAAACCACACTTCATTATTGATGATGGCTCTGACTTGGTTGCCACTCTTTTGCAAGAGCGCCCCGATCACGTTGCTGAAGTAATTGGTTCTACCGAAGAAACCACTCCTGGTATCACCCGATTGCGTTCTATGGAGCGTGATGGTGCCTTGAAGTTTCCTGCTATTGCAGTAAACGATGCTCAGACTAAGCATATGTTTGACAATCGATATGGCACTGGCCAATCGACTCTAGACGGTATCATCCGCGCTACCAACCGCTTGGTCGCAGGTCGCAACGTTGTAGTTTTAGGTTATGGTTGGTGTGGCAAGGGCTGCGCTATGCGTGCTCGTGGCTTGGGTGCCAATGTTATCGTTACTGAAGTCGATCCTATTAGAGCAATTGAAGCAGTGATGGACGGCTTCCGCGTTATGCCTGTGGCCGAAGCCGCAGCAATCGGCGATTTGTTCATTACGGTAACAGGCAATCGCCACGTCATCGATAAGCCTCACTTTGAGGTTATGAAAGAGGGCGCCATTGTTTGTAACTCTGGTCACTTTGACCTTGAGCTCAATCTTGAGGCTCTAAGAAAGATGGCAAAATCACGCCGCGAAGTTCGTCCTTTGATGGAAGAATTTGTCTTGCCTAGTGGCAATAAAGTATACGTTTTGGCTGAGGGGCGCCTAGTCAACCTCTCCTGTGCCGAAGGTCATCCAGCTTCTGTTATGGATATGAGCTTCGCCAATCAAGCATTAGCACTTGAGTACCTAGCCAAGAACAAGGGTAAGCTCAGCGCTGGCGTTCATACATTGCCCCTGGAGATTGATCAAGAAATCGCAGCCCTCAAGCTCAAATCGTTGGGCATGACAATCGATAAACTGACACCAGAAATGACTGAGTATATGAATTCTTGGAAGTCTGGCACGTAAGCTCTAGTAATTTAAGAGAACTAAAGAAGGCCCAGACAATTAGTCTGGGCCTTCTTTTCTTGTCAATTAAAAACTAAAACTGATTTAGTTTATTTTCTGGAACATATATCCGATGCCACGGGCGGTCAATATTAGATCTGGGTTGGAGGAATCTTCCTCAAGCTTTGACCTTAACCGACTGATGTGAACATCAACGACCCTGGTATCGATTCTGTGGTCAGGTGGGTAAGCCCATACCTGTTGCAGAATCTCACCACGAGAATAGGGTTTACCTGAATTTGTCACCAAGAGTTCAAGCAAGCTGAATTCCATTCCGGTAAGGCGAATTCTTTCGTTCTTGCGAGTTACCTGGCGCTTATTCAAGTCAATTTTGAGATTGCCGATGGTGATGACATTAGAGCTTTTGCTCTGGCCAACTTCTTGATGACGTTCAACAGTACGACGCAGAACAGCCTTAATACGAGCTTCTAGCTCGCTTGGGCTGAATGGTTTAACCACATAATCGTCAGCACCAATTTCTAATCCTTGAATTCGGTTAGAAACATCAGCGACAGCCGTCAACATAATAATAGGGGTGTCCGAAGTCTTGCGAATTTCGCGACAAACTTCATAGCCGTCCATTTTTGGAAGCATGACGTCGAGGATGACCAGGTCGGGCTGAAATGAGTTGAACTGCTCCAGCGCTTCTTGTCCGTCGGCTGCCGTTGCCACGTTGTATCCGGCAAGCTTCAGGCGGGTTTCGAGGATGCGCCTAATTGAAGCTTCATCGTCTACAACCAGAACCTTTTCTTGTTCGGAAGTGTTATCCACTGCTTTATCCTTATCTAGCCTAATATTGCCTGACTAAGTTCTTTAGTAAGTTATTTAAAGAATATACCACTATATATGACCATTCAGAACTGGCACTTCTGGCCTGCTTGTTCTTGACAGGTCGTGGCACGTTGGCGATTCAATATTAGCTTCCTTCTTACTAGCTAGACAATTTTTCTTGTCTCTAAATTTAGGAAGGAGGTCAAACGGGATGCTTGACAATTCGGCGAAAGATAAGTAGAAAATCATGTCCCCACAGGTGGTGCCACTGGCATATGGTTCTGGCATATTGGTTCCCTTGACATACATATTTACTATGGCTGATCGTGCACCACATTTGGTTGTCAGCTGCAAAGAGGCGGTTCTTGTGTAATTGGCCAAATGCAGGCAATAATCAGGCTCTTGGTGGTTGTAAATAGCTTAGTGTTAAGCCAATGTTGAATGTATGGTGCCCTGGCAAAAAGATTAGTGCATCTCCCAAGCAGTCGTGTTAAGCTTCTGTACTGGTCGGTCTTGTGCCGGCTTTACCATGAATGCTCCCAGTATTCGAAAGCAATCGGAAAACAGGTCGGGAGTTCATAGAGGGAGAGTGGAATGAATAAGCCCCAGTTGAGCTTAGCTTTGAGCCTATCAATAGTGCTGCTCCAAGCTAATTGGCTGCAGGCACAATCTGAGCCGCAAGGCGCTATCTGGCAGAGAATGGCCAGTTCTGCCAATTCGGCAGGAGCAGGTGTGTCACGGTCAACTCAGAGAGTTGCCACAAATATCAAACTAGCTAATGCTGCGAAGAAAGCGCCAGTAGCTAAGGCTGATGTGGTTGATGCAAGTCACGCAATGTTGTTCTTATCTAAAGGTAAGGATATCGGAGCTGGCGGTGCAGCCCCTGCAGCAGCCCTGACGATTCACCCCAGCTTGCCGCTAGAGAGCATTAGTGCTGCTCCAGTAGAAGCTGCGGATCTTTCTCCGGCTACTGCCCCGGATATGGCTAGTCAACCTGAGGTTACTCAACCAGCCCCACGCATAGCATCTCTGCCATCGAGCGCTGCCACGACTGCTTCATCGAAGCAAATGTTGGCCCAGCTTGCGCCAGATCATCTGCTTGCACAGGCTGACCACACCAATCTCACCCCTCAGCCAATACCACCAGTGGTGACTGGTACTCTTGATTTTGA
Source organism: bacterium Ga0077546 (assembly GCA_001464165.1). The sequence continues at coordinate 3,119 of LNEX01000488.1, read as the reverse complement.
AGAGTACAAAGTGACTAACGTTATTGACTTGAAAGTTTCTCAGTCGCGTACCTTCAAGCTTAAGAACAAGATCGTCAGAACCTCCATATCTGATCCCGGCGTTGCCGAACCAGTAGTGGTGGCTGAGAACCAGTTGGTCCTTCTTGGTAAAGCCCCTGGTACTTCTACCCTAGTTTTGTGGGACGACGCTGGTAACTCTGTTTCAATCGACTTGCGTGTTAGCCGTGATTATTCACAGCTGCAAGCAACTTTGCGTGAAATCGACCCCCGCATCATTGTTAAGGCTTTCTCGGTTGGTGGTTCTGACCGCGTGCTTCTAACAGGTGACGTCGATCACCCAGAATCAATCATCAAAGCCTTCGCCGCATCTAACGTATTTATGGATGATCGCGGTATGAACATCCAAGTGGCTAATGGCCGTTTGGTGGCTGGTCGTATTGGTGAAACCGGTGGTACCACCACTGGCGGTGGTCAGTCTGGTCAGTTAGCTTCTATCGGTTCTGTCGATAAATATACGTTCTTCGGCAATAACGCCAACAACATTGGTAAGGCCCAGGTAATGGTCTCTGATGGCGGCAGGGTCACTAGTTTAGTTAAAGTTCGCAAAGTGCCTCTGATCGTGTTGCACGTGACATTCATGGAAATGAATACTACTGCAGCTAGAGAACTGGCCGTGTCGATGGGCTTCGGTATGACGAACAAGACATTCTCGTTCGGTATCGGTGGTTCCGCTAGTCCCAACACATCTCTGCCTATTACTTCAGTTCCAGGTTTGCGAGGGTTCTCACCTTTGGCAACAGGAGCCACCAATGTGAACTCCGCTGGTAACCCGCCGACAATCACAACTTTGACCAGTGCTACTGGTGCTGGCAACAGTAGTGGTTACGTTGTTCAGCCCGTCAGCTTCTTCAGTACTAATGCTGCTGGAGGTGGTGCGAGCTTAAACAATATCGGTCAGGGTCAAGTAATCACTGCCGCTGGTTTGCTCTCAGACTCAGTTTTGCTCGGCGCCCCTGGCGGTGTGTCCTTCGCAGCTGGTCAAACAGCGAACATATTTACTGCTAATTCAAGCTTTGGAAATGGAACTATCTTCTCTCTTAATCCCACCGTTCAAGGTGTAATTTCATCGAGAAGAGCAAGAGTCTTAGCTGAGCCGACGCTCGTTACTTTGTCTGGTGAGCGTGCTTCCTTCTTGGCTGGTGGAGAAATTCCAATTTTGCAAGCAATTGCTGCTGGTGGTACTGCTCAACAATCTGTTGTGTTTGAACCATTTGGTATGAGAATCAACATGATTCCTGTCTTGCAAGAGAACGGCATCATCAACTTAGAAGTGTCTCCAGAAGAGCGAATTCTTGCTCCTAACCTATCATTCTCTCTATCGGGTAATGATTTGAGTAGAATCCCTGGATTCACAACTCGTAAGACGCAGACTATTGTTGAGCTTAAGCCTGGTCAAGAACTTTATATTGCCGGCTTGGTCACAACTAACGTTGGTCGTGAAGTATCTAAGTTGCCAATATTTGGTGAAATACCTGTGCTCGGTGCTCTGTATCGTTCGAAAGCATTCAACAAGAACGAAAGTGAACTTGTTGTATCAGTCAGACCAGAGATCATCTTGCCTGGTACTCCTGGTCAACTCAAGCTTCCTGAAGAAATTGGTCGTACAGAAGGTCCTCGTGACATGAATATGTTCGCAGTTGAGCCAACCGTGCTCGACGAGCGCCACTTCACCAGTGGTCGGGCAGAACGTCACCAGAAGACTTCACCGACTTTGCCTGATGGAGCTCCAATTCCAGATAACGAATAAGAATAATTGTTCAAGGTTCGTACTAAAAAGAGCAGCGATGAGCTGCTCTTTTTTTTTTGCAAAAGTCTTGAAATTTACTCATCTTAGAAGCCATAGGAAGCCTGCGATCCCTTGACATACATGTTTGCTATTGCTGATAGTGCACCATCAGTGGTTGTCATTTGAACTTATGCTTTTACTTAAGCATCATAATAGAAGCTAGATATTGCTTTGATTGAGCGCTTGTAAAGAGTGAAGTGTTAAGTCAGTGTTGAATGTATGGTGCCTGGTGCGAAAAGATTAGTGCATTGCTTGAGCAGTCGTGTTAAGCTTCTGTACTGGTCGGTCTTGTGCCGGCTTTACCATGAATGCTCCCAGTATTCGAATGCAATCGGAAATCAGGTCGGGAGTTCATAGAGGGAGAGTGGAATGAATAAGCCCCAGTTGAGCTTAGCTTTTAGTCTATCGTTGGTCCTACTTCAAGCTAATTTGCTGTCGGCACACGCAGAGCCGCAGGGAGCGATTTGGCAGAGAATGGCCAGCTCGCAAGCTGCAGGCGCTTCTAAAGTGTCTAAGCCAGCTCAGAAAGTCAGCTCGGTCAAAAAAGCTGCACCAGTAACCAAGAGTGACTCCGTAGACGGTAGTCACGCCATGTTGTTCCTTCCTGCAGGCAGTAATGCTGCAAGTCCTAGCACCGCAATGGCAATTCATTCGGCTAGCCCGATTGATTCAGCCACTACCGCTGTAGCTGCTCCGGTAGCTTCTGGCGCTGTGAGCGGCGCCACTAGACCCGCAGCTGCTCAATACGCCCCAGACCAAGTTGTGGCCCAAGCTGCTGACCAAAGCACCTACGTAACGGCTCAGCCGATACCACCAGTGGTGACCGGCACAGTTGAGCTCGAAGAATTCAAAACAACTAATGCTATAGATTTAAAAGTTTCTCAATCGAGAACTTTCAAGTTTAAAAACAAAATTGTACGCACATCTATTTCTGACCCAGGTATTGCTGAGCCCGTTGTAGTTTCTGAGAATCAGATGGTTTTGCTTGGCAAAGCACCTGGTACTTGCACCATGCTTCTCTGGGACGATGCAGGTAATTCTATTAGCGTTGACCTGCGGGTCAGTCGTGATTACACCCAGCTGCAGACGACACTTCGTGAGATTGATCCGCGCATTATTGTAAAAGCTTTCTCTGTTGGTGGCTCGGACCGAGTACTCCTGACCGGTGACGTTGATCACACTGAGTCAATTGTGAAGGCCTTTGCTGCTTCGAACGTCTTCATGGACGATCGCGGTATGAACATTCAAGTTGTTAACAGCCGCATTATTGCCG
>LNEX01000487.1 GCA_001464165.1 bacterium Ga0077546 | reverse complement strand
ATTTTTTTCTTGTAATTCTTGTTTAGCCTTCTGCAATCTCACCAAAATTATCTCGGCTGTTTCAGTGGCTCTAGCCCGCAGACGCTCTTCCAGCTCATTAAAATTGGGCGGGGAAATAAAGATTAAGATAGCAGATGGGCTTTGAGCGTGAATTTGCCTTGCACCTTGCACCTCTAACTCAAGCAAGACATCATGCCCGGCCTTAAGCTGAGCGTTCACCCAACTCTTGGGCGTGCCGTAGCAATTACCGGCGAACTCGGCCCATTCCATAAATTCGTTGCGCTCAAGCATGGCATCGAAAGTGGCCCGGTCTCGGAAAAAATATGACTGTCCTTCAACTTCACCTGGTCGCGGCAGTCTGGTGGTCACGGAGACCGACCGGACCAAGCCCACCACACGGGACATTACTAAGTCGACAAGAGTACCCTTGCCGACCCCTGAAGGCCCGGTTAGAACGATTAAATTGCCCATTTTGAGCCGATGATTGGGACCGCCCGCTTTGTGACCAACTTTTGTAAGCGGTTCGCCGGTGTTCATAAAAAACCCCCGCGAGTTTGATAAATTGTCAGCTATTAAACCTTAAGTATCTAAACCATGCAACCATTTGACGCGCTATCAATTAGAGCCGTGCTGGCAGAAGCCCGCCCACTCATCATTAACAGGAAAGTTGACCGAGTTACCCAACTTGGTCGAGATGAAGTCTTGCTCACACTGAGAGGAAAATCAGGCGTCAATAGTCTCTTTATCTCAGCCCAATCTGTCCATGGCCGCATGTGCTTAGTGCAAACGAATCAAGTTCACGCCAAAGGCGACAAAGTCGACCCAGTCACCGACCGCTATGTATCAAAGTATGGCAGCGGCGGCTCTGTACCCAATTTCTGCCTGCTCCTAAGAAAACATCTAGCTGGAGCGACCCTGCTTGCCGCTGAACAACCCCTCGGCGAGAGAATTGTAGACTTGGTTTTTTCTTGCGTAGATGAAGTTGGTACAGCATCAATCAAGATTTTGACTGCCGAAATAATGGGACGCCACAGTAATTTGATTTTCTGGGAAAAAGAAGATTCAAAAATTGTAGCGGCCTCACACAATGTCACAAAAGATATGAGCAGGCAACGAGAGATTGCACCGGGGATGCACTACGAACGGCCGCCATCACAAGATCGGCCTAGCCTCTACACCATAGACCAAGATGCCTTCCTCCAACTATTCAGCCAAATGGCCGAAGCTCAGGCCGAAGCTCAAGCAATAACTGGCGCACCAGATTCAATACCGCAACTAACTCCCAGTTCGGACATGGCTGGACATAACTCTATCCTGACACCAGCTACCATTGAGCAATGGATCATCGCTACCTTTACCGGAGCAGGCAGACATCTTTGCGAAGAATTAGTACTAGCAGCTGGTTTAGTCAGTGAAGTCAAAAAGTCACTAGCAATAGAAAATGCCGGAAACAGGCTTTGGCAACGCGTAGAGCAGCTACGTGCCAACGACAACTATCGACCATTTTTATTCACCGATTTAAGTCGCTACTCTGTTCTAGGCTGGTATCCAACTGGCAAGAACGAACAAGCAAGTTCAACAAAGTCTCTACCGTCCGTAAACGATTTAATTGAAGAATATTTCCGTTCCTGTGAATTGACTGAACAGTGCAATCAATTGAGAGAACGACTTCGCACTGACCTCAACCAAGAACTAAACAAAATTGACGCCCGTCTAAAAATGGCAGAACAGCATGTTTTACCTAGCAACGACATTCATTTACAGAAAAAGCTTGGTGATTTGATTTTAGCCAATTTGACTGAAATCAAAGCTGGTCAAGAATTGCTTGAAACAGAAGATTTATTCGAAAACACCGGGAAAGTCGCTATCAAGCTAAATCCTAATTTGAATGCCGCTCAAAATGCACAGATGTATTATCGGCAATACGCAAAATCGAGAGCACGTCACGCCACAGCCAGCCAGTCTGTCAGCGAGGCTACAGCGCGTCGAACCGTGATAGAAAAGCAATTGCAAAAAATTGAAGAGGCAAAAGACATCTTTGAACTACGTCACCTCAAAGAAAATCTCACCGGCCGCAAAGCACACGAAATAGCCAAGCCTAAAGCAAAACCAAAGAAAGGCAATGACAGCAAAATTCTCTCTGTCAATTCAAGCGACGGATGGACAATATATGTCGGCCGCAACCGTATAGAAAACGACTACCTTCTCTCTCGATTGGCACAGCCAAACGATCTTTGGTTTCACGTTCTAGGCCAGGGGGGTGCCCACGTTTTGATTCGCATACCATCATCGAAACAAGAACCTCCGCTGACTACCATTATAGAAGCAGCACAAATTGCAGCGCGCCTCTCAAAAGCCAGCCAGGGAGCGAAAGTTCGAGTGGTTTACACCCAATGCAAACATGTACGCAAGCTCGCCAAAGACAAACCTGGCTTAGTTAAGTACGAACAAGAAAAGACAGTCGAAGTTGATACATCACAACCAATGCCAAAACCGATGAAACAACTGTTTAGCCACTAGAAATACTACTAATGCAATAGTGTCGCTCGCAAAAACTACTAGCTACATCTTGCGAAAGAGAGCAACTACTGTTCCTTGTATCGTCAAAGTTTGATTGCCAGACACAAATATTGGCTCCATCTCACTGTTGGCAGGTTGCAAGCGGAAGCCACCACGCTCTTTATAGAAGCGCTTTAAAGTAGCGCTACCGTCTTCTAACAAGGCCACTACGACTTCACCATTATTGGGAGAAGGATTCGGTTTGACGATGACAAAGTCACCATCATAAATTCCATCTTCAATCATCGATTCGCCCTTAACCTGCAATGCAAAGCAGCCGGCCTCACCATACTGACTGTCGATTTCAAGAAACTCGCGAGACTCGACAGCGTCGATTGGACGACCAGCAGCAATGGCACCAGCCATAGGGATACCTCTAGATACATTGCCAGAAGAGATATCGGCTATACTATTTCGTCTACGGCTATCAAGTTCGATAGCACCTTTTGTCAATGCTGAACCAGCGCCCTTAACCGTTGAATCATTATTACGGTCTATGCCACTGTTAACGGTGGCACCATCAGAAAAGTCAGCGAGCATAGCACTAGCCTTAAGACCTTCGGGCAGATTCTGGCAATGCCTAAATCCCTCGGTCAAAACTCTAAGAGAACGGTTCAGACCTGGTTCCCAATGAACTAACCCTTTCTTTTTGAGAGCAGCAACGTGCTGGTGCACAGTCATCCGATTCTTCAGACCCATGGCATTGGCAAGCTCAGCAAGAGTAGGCGGATAGCCATGCTCATCACTTAATTTTACTATTAAATTGAGTACATCTTGCTGTCGTGCTGGCAACGGCTTGTCTGTATCTATCACGCGAACGCCCTCTCTGAACAAAGCCATACGTAAGTATAGTATCGCATACTTTGCCTCAGTTTGTCGAGTTTTTTCTGGAAATCTCTTCAAGCAACAATCTCAATACTTTTCTACTCTCACTTCTCTTGCGCTAGATTCTCCATTTTTGTAATAGCTCTTCTCGAACTATCATTAAGCGAAATAATCTCAGAGTAGAACGGACTAATTCTAAAGGCACCAACAAAACGGCGGAGGTAATCGCGCTTAGGGCCTGACTCTAGCCCATCTAGAAGGGCCAGGGCTTTAGCAGCCTCACCACCATAAATCAGCTCAACAAAAAGGCGGGCACCAGCCGTAGACTCGGGATCTGTACTACCAGAATCACCATTATCAGCCTCTGCATTTTTCTTTATCGAAGCCCTGGCAGCTGCAATAGTTAATGCTCTCTCAACCTTAAAACCATTTCGCCACACCAAATAAACTAAAGGTTTTGCACCAGAGCCCTGGGAAATGCTTTTGAAATTGCAAAATGTGGTGTCTTCAATTGCTAGCCGAGCCTTATTCTTTTTTGAAAAAGCTAGGTGCAAATGTCCATATACAGCGTCATGGTGCCAAATACGTTTGAACTTTTTACCAAGCGAATAAATATCATACTTGTAGCAGCCATAGGCGCCACCAGTCCACTCTTGCACGACCAAATCAATGACACCATCACCAGTTAAGTCAGCGCACTTAATCACTGCAGCGTCTTTAAAGGAATAAGAGTCTTCTTGCTTCTCAATGTCAAAGAGAAAAAGACTGTGAGCCCGTCGCTCCATTAATTTCGTATTGCCTCTGAAGACTTGAAGAATTACGCCGTCTTCGCCCTTCCAGTTATAGTCACGAAAAACAATGCGAAAGCCTGAAATATTACGAACTACACTAGGACCAACGTAGGCTTTGACAGGCGGACAAGTAAGCAGCGACAAAAAAGCAAGCAGAAGTGGAAATATCACTGCTGCAGCAACGAAACCAACCTTGGCGGGCAAAGTCCCAGAATAAAAAGACAATTTATGCAGAATCACACGCTAAAGAATATTCTTTCCAAGCGCAGATTGAACAAGGCCTACGGCCAGTTCAGCAGTACGATTTTTTATATCAAGCGTGGGATTAAGTTCAACAATATCAATTGAACGTACCAACTTTGTATCAGCTAATAACTCAAGAGCAAAATGGCTTTCGCGATAGGTAAAACCACCTCTTGAATCAGTACTAACCCCAGGAGCTACATCAGGATCAATAACATCAAGATCAAATGAAACATGCAGACCTTGAATGTCACGACCAATAGATTGCAGGGCTTGTTCAGTAATTCTCTTAATGCCCTGCTCATCAACGTCGCGCATGGTGAAAGGCAGTACTCCAGAATCGCGCACAAGGTCGGTTTCGGCCTGATCTAAATCTCTAATACCAATAAGTGAGCAGCGCTTGGCATTGACCTTCGGAGAAAAGCCGTTTAAATTTACCAAGCTTTCATCACCCTGGCCCAAAGAAATAGCAAATGGCATGCCGTGAACGTTGCCACTAGGCGATGTTGCCGGAGTATTGATATCACCGTGAGCGTCGAACCAAACTAAACCAAACTCTTCCTTGCGCTTACGATAATAGCTAGAAACTCCAGCAATACTGCCGATAGCCAAAGAGTGGTCACCGCCTATAGTGATTGCGACCGTGCCGGCCTCTAAAGCTTCTTCGACAGCTTGGGCAACAGCTTGACTGACCGCAGCAATTTCAGGTACGCAACGACTATGAATGGCGTTGGTATTTTTCTCCCACCACGTCAAAACTTCAGGCACAACAATTTCGACTTCTCTGTCCACTGTATAGCCCAAGGCTTGTATACAACTGACTAAGCGAGCGACCTTCATTGCCCCAGGACCTAAGGCTACTCCAGCATGCGGGCCACCAAGATGAATAGGGCAATAGATCAAGGTTACCGATCTATTGAGTTTCGCCGCTGAATTAGCCACAAGCGAACTACTACTAGCTTTGGGTACGGACACAAAAAACCTCCAATCAAATGATATTTCGTTGAATACTGGGTCGGCCACTAGGTTTCAGCTTTGTGACAATCTTAGTAGATCAGCCGCCACAGAGCATATATAGATTACTCGCTAGTGTATAATCTTCTCTTGGTTTTTGTCTGTATTTTGAGGGTGGGAAAGTGTTGCGACCGTTGATCAAGATTTTCTTCCTAGCTAACGCTGCTTTAGAAGTGGCAAGAGAACGTGTAGAAGATGCACTTGACACCTTTACTGCGCGAGCAGGTGAGTACAAGTCAAATGAGTCAGATCGAGTGCAAAAGACTCGCGATAAATTCAAACAAATGCTCAATGAAACAAGCCAAAACATCTGGAATCGGTCTGATGTGCTTGAAGGCCAAGTACGTGAAAAAATTCGCCGCCAGGTAGCTGACTTCTCCCTCGGAGCCCTCGGTGACTCCACCGAAATCAACGAGCTGAGAGCCGAAATCGCTACTTTGCGCGCTGAAATCGCTGATATCAAACAAAAATCGCCTGTTTGAGCTAAGAGTTTAAACTCAGAATTCCCTGCAAGTATGTTCATTTCAACCCGGGGTCAGGCATGAGCGACCCTCAGTCCGATGCAATAACAGCAGAACCAGATAATCTGAAAGATCAGCACGAGCAGTCAGAGCCGAAAACGCTAAACGATGCGCTTTCTGACGCTGCTCGTAAGGGCCTGGAAAGCAAGAGCCAAGAAGGCAAAAGCCAAGCCAGTCACCAGCTCTACGATACGGCCCTGGCCGACCAAGCTATTCGCTTAGAGGTACTGCTTAAAGATAAACGCTTCTGGAAAAGTCTTTCTACTTTATCAATGCTAGCCTCTGCAGCGGCCGTGGACCGTCTCGTTGGTGGTCGATACAAG